>JAMBEQ010000168.1 GCA_024506175.1 Methylocystis sp. | reverse complement strand
GTGCGCGCCTTGCTGCGCCGCGCCCGCCCGGAGCGCGTCGCCTCCAGGCTGACCTTGGGCGACATCGACCTCGACCGCGAGACCCGCCGCGTCCGCCGCTCGGGTCGTGAGATTCACCTCGGGCCTACCGAGTTCCGGCTGCTGGAATATTTCATGGAGAAGCCCGGCCGAGTCTTTACCCGGGCGCAGCTCCTGGACAGCGTCTGGGGCATGTCCGCGGAGATCGACGAGCGCACGGTCGACGTCCACGTCGGGCGTCTGCGCAAGGCGCTCATCCGCGGTCGGGAAAAAGACCCCATTCGCACCGTCCGAGGCTCGGGCTATTCCTTCGACGAGACTTTCGGCCGGGATTGACGTCTGAGCTGCGCGAGGTCGCTTGCATGATAGAGCGGAAAGCGCGCTATGCAGCGAGGGAGCCAGCGGCGGCTTCGCCGCATCGCGCCGTCTTTGCTCCAGGCAGTGTTGCGCTCTAGGCAGGCTTGCGATTGATCAGCCAAAGACCCGCGACGAAAATGCCTTTCGAGACCGGCAGGAAAAACAGCGCTGAGACGATCGTCACCGCGACGAGAATCCCCGCCTCCTGCCAATAGGGCATGAGCTCGCCCCGCTCCAGGAAGATCAACAGCGGCACGACGATATGGGCGACAATGCCGATGGTGAGCCAGGCCGGCCCGTCGTCGGCGTCGAGACCCTCGAAACTTTCGTGGCAATGCGGGCAGCTGTCCTCGCGCGTGAGATAGCTTTTGAACATGCGCCCCTCGCCGCAGCGTGGGCACTTCATCAGCGCGCCGCGCCATAAGATTTTTGCCGTCGCCCCCGCGTCGCTCATGCCCGCTCCTTGCACTGAACCAAAATGCTTTCTTCACGAGTGCGCGGCCCGAATCAAGCGGCTCCGATTCGTGCCCGCTTTGTGCGCGTCCCGTCCCTTTCGTCCCGCTTGGACACAGCCCGCCAGACGCCGGCGTTTATCGATCATAAAGGACGTTTGCGGGCTTTTTGTCGCACGCGCACATTGAGGCTGCGCTCAACTGTATCGTTCAGGTTTCTTCGACGACGCAGGCCGCAGCGAAGCCCTTCGGGCTTGCGCCGAAAGCCCGCTCACTCGAAATTGCCCATGCATGAATTTTGTGCTGACGCTGGGTGGCGGCCTCGCGCCCGCCTTCACGAAAGCGCCCCGGAGAACCAATGATCGCCGAGCCCTGGCCTACCGAAATCCGCCTTCTCGAGAACGGCCGCAGTCTGCGCGTGACCTTCGACGACGGGGCAAGCTTCACGATGAGCGCCGAGTTGCTGCGGGTGCGCAGCCCGAGCGCCGAGGTGCAGGGCCATTCCCCCGCCGACAGGAAGACAGTTGGCGGCAAGCGCAATGTCGCAATCCTCGCCGTCGCGCCCGTAGGGAACTACGCGATCAGGCTCGACTTCGACGACATGCACCGCACCGGCATCTACACCTGGCGCTATCTGCGGGAGCTCGGCGAAACCGCTGAGGCGAGCTTCGCGGCGTATGAAGAAGAATTGAAGGCCAAGGGGCTGGATCGGGACCGGCCAGGCGAGGCGTAATCGGCCGTGCAGCAATCCAGCGGCAGCTATGTCGCTTCGGGATTGCTTCGTCGCTTTGCTTCTCGCAATGACCTGCGCTGACAGCGTGCGCTGCGACGGCCGGCTTAAGCCGGCCGTTAGCGCGCTTTCCGCTCGTATGGAATCATGCGAGGTGTAAGAAATCGCGCAAAATCAAAGGTCTTGAGCGCATTCTTGTCGCAAAAGTCTCTCAACTTTTGCGGAATGCGCTCTAGAGACTTTGGAACGCTCTTACCGTGTCACGACCACCCTCGTGCCGACCCTGACGCGGTCATAAAGGTCGGTCACGTCGTCGTTTGTCATGCGGATGCACCCGGACGACACGGCCTGGCCGATGGTCTCCGGCTCGTTGGAGCCGTGGATGCGGTAGAGCGAGCCGGAGAGATACATCGCCCGGGCGCCGAGCGGATTGTTGAGGCCGCCCTCCATATGGCGCGGCAGGTCCGGGCGGCGACGCAGCATCTGGGATGGCGGCGTCCAATCGGGCCATTCGCGCTTGCTCGAAACATAGCGCACGCCCGACCATTCGAAGCCCGGACGCCCGACGCCCACGCCATAACGGATGGCCTGGCCATTCGCCAGCACGTAATAGAGCCGCCGCTCGCTCGTGTTGATGACGATCGTGCCGGGCGCATATCTCGCGTCGAAAGCGACCATCTCGCGCGGGATGGCGACCGCCTGGGGGCGCCCATCGGGCCCGTTTGGCGCCGGAGCCGCGGCGGGCGCGCCGCCGAACAACTCGATCAGCGGATCGGTTGCCGGCTGAGGAGCGGCGTTCCGCGCATAGGCTTGCGACAGGAAAGCGTCCGAGGCGACAAAAAAGCTGAGCGATGCAAGGACAAGCCGTCGCATGAGTATCCCTTGTTCAATTGCAGCAGGAATGGCGAAAAGGCCCCTGCCGCGCAGAAAGGCGCGAGCAAGGCGGCTCATCGATTAGTCTCGCAGGCGGGGGGGGCTTCGCAAGCGTGAAGAGGTGCGTAGGGCCGCCGTGCGCGCGTTTCCGCGCGAGCGTGACCCTGCTGCAACAGTGGTGAGCTAGAAAGCGAGGGTCGTCGCCCGCCGCACGCCGGGGAGGGCGCGTATCGCCGACAGCGCAAGCTCTGGAAGAGCGCCATCGATCGCCACGAGCGCCACGGCGCGTCCCCCGGGCTCGTCTCGCCCGAGGGCGAAAGTCGCGATGTTGATTTCAGCCTCGCCGAGCACGCTGGCGAACCGGCCGATGAAGCCCGGCCGGTCGTCATTCTCCGTGTAGATCATGGAGCGAGCGAACTCCGCGTCGACGCTGGTCTCGCCGACGCGGGTGATCCGCGGCTTGCCGTCGTGGAACACTGTGCCGGAGACTTTGATGTCGCCCTCTGCCGTCTTGGCGACGAGCGAGATCAGGGACTCGTAATCGCTCTGCGCTTCGCGCGCGAGCTCCTCGACGACGAGGCCGCGCTCCCTCGCGACGATGGGGGCCGAGACCGGGTTGACCTCGTCGAGTATGGGCTCGAGCAAGCCCGAAAGCACGCTCGCCGTAATCGCCCTGACCTTCTGCTGCGCAATCGCGCCCTCGTAGGTGACGCAAAGGCTTTTTGCGCCGGAGCGCGCCAGCTGGCCTGCAAAGAGGCCGAGCTTCTCGCCGAGCGCCAGGAAAGGCTTCAGCCTCGGCGCTTCCTCCGCCGAAATTGCGGGGAAGTTGACAGCGTTGGAGATGGCGCCGCGGGTCAGATAATCGGCCATCTGCTCGGCGACCTGAAGCGCTACTTTCTCCTGCGCCTCGCTGGTGGAGGCCCCGAGATGCGGCGTGCAGACCACATTCTCGCGGCCGAAGAGGGGGTTATCGATCGCGGGCTCCACAGCGTAGACGTCGAGCGCCGCGCCGGCGACATGGCCCTCGTCGAGCGCCTTGCACAGAGCCGCCTCGTCGACGAGACCGCCGCGCGCACAATTGATGATGCGCACGCCTTTGCGGGTCTGGGCCAGAGCCTTGGCGGAAAGAATGTTTCTGGTCTGGGCGGTGAGCGGCGTGTGAAGCGTGATGACATCGGCCCGCGCCAGCAACTCTTCATAGCCGACCTTCTCGACGCCGAGCGTCTGCGCGCGCTCCGGTGTAAGGAACGGGTCATAGGCGATTGCCTGCATCTTCAGGCCCAAGGCGCGTTCGGCGACGATCGAGCCGATATTTCCGCAGCCGACGATCCCGAGCGTCTTGCCCGTGATCTCGATCCCCATGAAGCGGTTCTTCTCCCATTTCCCGGCCTGGGTGGAGGCGTCGGCGGCGGGGATCTGGCGCGCAAGCGCCAGCATGAGCGCGATGGCGTGCTCGGCGGTGGTGACGGAATTGCCCGAGGGCGTGTTCATGACGATCACGCCTTTCGCCGTCGCGGCGGCAATGTCGACATTGTCGACGCCGATGCCGGCGCGGCCGACAACCTTCAGCCGGCTCGCCCTTGAGAGAATTTCGGCAGTCGCCTTTGTCGTGGAGCGGATGGCCAGCCCTTCGTAATTCCCAATGACTGCGGCAAGCTTCTCGCCGTTCGCGCCGAGCGCAGGCTCGTAATCGACGTCGATTCCATGAGAGCGGAAAATCTCGATTGCCGCGCGAGAGAGGGGGTCGGAGATCAGGACACGGAGCGGCATGGGGGCTCCTCCAACTCGAGGGTTGTCGCCCACGTCAACCGGAGTTGGTCCAGTCTTCGATATGCAGTCCTTCGACGCGGCGGAATTCTTTTATATTGGCAGTCACGAGCGTGAGCCCGCGCGCCAGCGCCTGGCCGGCGATGAGGAGATCATATGGGCCGATGGGAGCCCCTTCTGAATGCAACTTCGCACGAATTTTCCCGGCCACGATCGAATCTTCCGAGTCGAAGGGAAGAACCTCGAGACGCAGGGCGTACAACCTGGAACGGTTGGCTTCGACCCTTGCGCTCTTGAAGGCGCCGAAAAAGAGCTCATAGGTCACAATGGCGGAGATGCAGATATCCTCCGGGCGTTGCGTGCGCAGCCTTCGCGCAAGCGCCGAATCCGCTGTCTTCAACAGATGGATGACTGCGTTTGTGTCGAGCAGATAGCGCAAGTTCAAAACGCCTTATCGAGCTCAGGGCGCTCTTGCATGGGCGGCTGCTCGCGACCCTCCTTCATAAAATCCTCGGAAACCGCCCCGGCGACGGAGTCAAGCCAGGCCCAATCCCTCGGAATAGGTTCAAGGATGATCGTATCGCCGCGCCGGTGGATCCGCACCTCGTCAGCTTCGATGCGATATTCCTTCGGCAATCGCACCGCCTGAGAGCGGCCGGACCAAAAGAGTTTCGCCTTGTCCATAGGACCCTCCCACCGCGTGATATATCCCCATAAGATATATCAACGGCCGGAAACCGACAAGTTTTACGCCGCCGCCACCGCCGCGGTCGCCTCCGCATAAGCCCAATCGAGCCACTGCGTCAGGATCGCGACGTCCGAGGCTTCGACCGTCGCGCCGCACCAGATGCGGAAGCCGGGGGGCGCGTCGCGGTAGGCGCCGAAGTCGTAGCCCGCGCCCTCGCCCTCGATCATGGCGACCATCTTCTTGGCGAGCGCGGCCTTCTCTTCCTCGGTGCGCGCCGCGCATTTCTCTGAAAAGACCAGGCAGACGCCGGTGTTGGAGCGCGTGGCGGGGTTTTTGGCGAGATGGTCGATCCACGGGGTCCTCGCCACCCAATCGGCGACGACCTTGGCGCTCGCGTCGCAGCGCGCCTGCAACGCAGAAAGCCCGCCAATCGACTTCGCCCAGGCGAGCGTGTCGAGATAGTCCTCGACGGCCAGGAGCGAGGGCGTATTGATGGTCTCGCCCTCGAAAATGCCCTCGATCAGCTTGCCCTTTTTGGTCAATCGGAAAATCTTGGGCATCGGCCAGGCGGGCGTATAGACTTCCAGCCGTTCCACCGCGCGCGGCGAGAGGATCAGCATGCCATGCGCCGCCTCGCCGCCCATCACTTTCTGCCAGCTATAGGTCGTGACGTCGAGCTTGGAAAAGTCCAGATTTTGCGCGAAGGCGGCCGAGGTCGCGTCGCAGATGGTCAGCCCCTTGCGATCGGTCGGGATGAAGTCGGCGTTGGGCACGCGCACGCCGGCCGTGGTGCCGTTCCAGGCGAAGACCACGTCACTGTCGAAATTGAGCTGCGAAAGGTCGGGCAGCTCGCCGAAAGGGGCGGTAAAGGTTCGGGCGTTGGGGAGCTTCAACTGCTTGACGACATCGGTCACCCAATCGGCGGAGAAGCTCTCCCAGGCGGCGACGTCGACGCCGCGCGGGCCGAGCAGCGACCACAGGGCCATCTCCACCGCGCCCGTGTCCGAGGCCGGCACGATGCCGATACGGTAATCGGCGGGAACCTGGAGCACCTCGCGGGTCAGCGCGATCGCCCGCGCGAGCTTCTCTTTGCCCGCCTTGGAGCGATGCGAGCGCCCGAGCGCCGCGCCTTTCAGATTGTCGGGCGACCAGCCTGGGCGCTTTGCGCAGGGGCCGGAGGAAAATCGGGGATTCGCCGGCTTTTGGCCGGGCTTGGTCGCAGCCATGAGATGTCCTGAATGAGGCGGGACGAAGAAATCGCCCCGCGCTACGCTTTCGTCACGGAATCGTCAAGACTCCGCAGCCTCAGCCACGTACGGACAGCTTGCGATGGGCGTTCTCCAGGCCCGTCAGATAGACGTGGCCGAATTCGGTTTTCTCGTAAGTGACCGTCTCGGCGGGCAGCGAGATCTGCAACGACAGGGCCTTCAGCGGAAAACCAGCGGTTGCGGAAATGTTGTCGAATTTGATCTCCGCCGCGCCGGGCCCTGCCGAAAAGTCGGCGACCACGGAGCCCTCGGCCGAAAACGCGCGCGCCCAGCCGGGGGTTCCGACGTGCTGCACAACGACTGGATTCTCGGCGAAAGCGGGGTTTTTAGCGTCGTCGAAGGCTGGGCTGGCGAATGTATATTCTACGAGAACCGAGCTGCGGGTGACCTTGTGGTCAGGGGACGGCGGGCGGCCGACGGAGTAAACCACCAGCCTGCCACCGGCGAGGGCCGCCTCGATCTGTTCGACGCTCGCACTGGCGTAGGCTTCGGCTAGTCTCATTTCTCGCACTCCTTCTCATGGGTTCTGTCGCACTTGCGACAAAGCCGGCCCGAGGACGGACCGTTCGGAGCGCGTTCCGCAAGCGCCGTGCCGGCAAGCGCTGCGATTTGCCGCTGGCGCGATTCTTTCTTTCAGAAAAGCGCACAATAAAAACGGGAGGATCGGAGAATGTCCGAGGCCAAGGACTACCGCTATTTTCTTACCTACAGCGGCGTGCGCATGCCGTTGAAGCTCGTGGAGCCGTTGCAGCCCGACGAGCTCGGAAACCGCAATACGTATTTCCGCGTCACCTATGACGCCGCGGGACGTATCGCGGTCTGCGAGAAGCTCGTCTATGGCGAGGTGGAGCTTTCCCACCAATACGCCTACCGCGAGGATGGCTCGCTGCTGCACGCGCGCATCGAGCTCGGGGACGAGGCAACCGAGGTTGATTGCGATGAGAGCGGGGCGCCGATCAGGGGGTGAACGCCAGATAAAATCAGAGAGGCTCCCCCGGCGCCTTGGCGGTCACCGCCAGCGCATGCAACCCTTCTTTGAGCTCCTGCGCCAACAGCGCGTTCACCATGCGGTGGCGATCCACCCGGCTCTTGCCCTCGAAGGCGGCGCTCACCACCTCGACCCGGAAATGGCTCTCATTGCCATGCCGCTTATCGCCCTCGTGGCGGTGGCCGGCGTGGTGGTGCGATTCGTCGATGATTTTCAAAGCGATCGGCGCGAGCGCCTCGGTGAGCTTTTTCTCAATGCTCGCAGCCACCGGCCCTTTGACGGCGGTTTTACCCTGATCAGCCATAGTTCATCCTCCCTTCTCGGTCTTGGAGCAGACTGCGCGAATTCCGATCGACCGCGGGCCCTTGCGATCGGAAAGCGGGCGGAGGCTCCGGCCCGCTCTCTAGCAAGATCGGGCGCAGGCAAAAATTGGCGCGGTTCGCGCTTGCGGCGCGGCCCTGCGCCATCATAATGAAATGAAATGAATCTGAATTCGCCCCTCTTCGACCGTATCAGAGCGCAGCGTCAGCCGCGCGAGGAGAAGCGCGAGTCGACGATCAAATGCGATTCGCCCGGCTGCCCGGCCGAAGGCGCCTATCGCGCTCCCATGGGCCGGCTTCGCGAAGGGCAATATTTCTGCTTCTGCCTCGACCACGTTCGCGAATACAACGCGACCTATAACTATTTCAACGGGATGAACGACGCCGACGTCGCCCGCTACATGAAGGACGCGACCGTCGGCCACCGGCCGACCTGGACCATGGGCACGCGCCGGGGCGCGCCGGGCTTCCGCGAGGACGGCGGACCCACAGCCGACCCGCTGGGCATGAACCGCGCCAAATTCCATCGGCGCGCCGCGGAGAAGCGCGAGCCTCGCTATTCGCCCGTGACCATGCGGGCCTTCGCCGCGCTGGATCTCGACGAGACGACAGGACCCGAGGCGGTGCGGGCGCGCTATAAGGAGCTTGTCAAGCGTCACCATCCGGACGCGAATGGCGGCGATCGTTCCCGCGAGGAGAAATTGCGGGAAATTATCCATGCCTATAAGACGCTGAGGGCCGCGCGGCTCGCGTGAGCGCGAGTGCTGCCCCGCCCGCCAGACGGAGGACGATTTTGGTCGAAGAAATTAAATTGGGCTCGGGTCTCGAAAGCATGCCCGACGTCAAGGTCTCCGCGCGCGAGGTTTTTGGGATCGATACAGATCTTATTGTTCCGGCGTTTTCGGAGCGCAGCGAGCATGTGCCGGACCTCGACCCCGATTATCTTTTCGACCGGCAGACGACGCTCGCCATTCTCGCGGGCTTTGCGCGCAACCGCCGCGTGATGGTCACGGGCTATCACGGCACCGGCAAATCCACGCATATCGAGCAGGTGGCCGCCCGGCTCAACTGGCCTTTCGTGCGCGTCAATCTCGACAGCCATATTTCCCGCATCGATCTCGTCGGCAAGGACGCGATCGTGCTGAAGGAGGGCAAGCAGGTCACGGAGTTCCGCGACGGCATCCTGCCCTGGGCGGTTCAGCACAATGTCGCGCTCTGCTTCGACGAATATGACGCCGGCCGTCCGGACGTGATGTTCGTCATCCAGCGCGTGCTGGAGGTCTCGGGTCGGCTGACGTTGCTCGACCAGAACCGCGTCATCCGCCCTCATCCGGCCTTCCGCCTCTTTGCAACCGCCAATACGGTCGGGCTCGGCGACACCTCCGGCCTCTACCACGGCGTGCAGCAGATCAATCAGGCGCAGATGGACCGCTGGTCGATCGTCACCACGCTGAATTATCTCCCCCACGACGCGGAAACCAATATCGTGGTCTCCAAAGTGAAGTCCTATGGGGCTTCGAAGGAGGCGCGCGATATCGCCAACAAGATGGTGCGCGTGGCCGATCTCACCCGCAACGCCTTCATGGCCGGCGATCTTTCGACAGTCATGAGCCCGCGCACGGTCATCACCTGGGCGGAGAACGCCGAAATTTTCAACGACGTCGGTTTTGCCTTCCGCTTGACCTTCCTCAACAAGTGCGACGAGCTTGAGCGCCCGCTGGTCGCTGAATTCTACCAGCGCTGCTTTGGCAAGGAGCTTCCCGAGAGCGCGGTAAATGTGGTGATGACATAACAGGTATTTGCAAAGATGGTTGGTGGACCCGAGAACCTCATTCTCCAGCAGCTGCGCGGGCTACGCGCCGAGATCGCCTAATCGCATGCCCAGTTGCGCAGCGAAATGCAGTCGCTGAGAGTCGAGCTCAATAGCGACATGCACTCGTTGCGCGCCGACATTGCGTCTGACCTATTGACGATGCAGGCAAAGAACGAGGCGGAGCACAAGACGACTCGCGAACAAGTCGTCGGCCTACGACGGGCTGTCGTGGAGTATCACTCAGCGGTGCTCGGCCATGGCATGCTCATTAGCGCGCTTTCCGCTCACATGGAATCATGCGAGCTACAAGAAATCGCGCATCGCAAAAGTCTGCCAACTTTTGCGGAATGCGCTCTAGCGATCTCGAAGCGCGCGTTCGGCGATTTGAGCAGAAGCTGGGAGTCTTCGACGCTTAAGTGACCGTCGATATTGGCCTGAACTCCCAAAGACTCTCCCGCCGCCCTCACGCCGCCGCCGCCTCGTCCTCCTGCAGCGCGCCGAACAATCTTCGCGCCATTTCCGCCGGCTGCGGCCGGGCGAAGAGGTAACCCTGCATCTGCGTGCAGCCTTCCTTGCGCAAATGCGCCAATTGCTCTTCCGTTTCCACGCCTTCCGCCACGGTCGCCACATTTAGGCATTGGCCGATGCCTGTCACCGCGCGCACAATGGCGACGCATTGCGGATTGGCCGGCAACTCCTTCACGAACGAACGGTCGATCTTGATCTTATCGAAGGGGAAGGCTCGGAGGTAGGACAGGGAGGAGTTGCCGGTTCCAAAGTCATCAAGCGAAATACGTATGCCCAAGGCCCGTAGCCTGTGTAGAACGGAGAGATTATTGCGGTTCTCCTCCAGCAGAACGGTCTCGGTGATCTCGAGCTCCAGTCGGTTCGCCGGCAACCCGCTGGCTTCGAGCGCATCGACCACCGATTGCACGAGCGTCTCCGATTTGAACTGCGCCGGGGAAAGATTGACGCAGAGGCGCGTAGAGGCCGGCCAGCGCATTGCTTCCGCGCAGGCTCGCCGCAGCGCCAACTCGCCAATCGGGATGATCAGGCCACTCGCTTCGGCGATGGGGATGAATTCTGCGGGAGAAATAGGTCCGCGCACAGGATGGTTCCAGCGCAGCAAGGCTTCCATGGCGACGATGCGACCGCTCTCGATCTCCGCGATTGGCTGATAATGCACCTCGAAGGCGTTGTGCGTCAGAGCGTCCCGGAGATCGGCCTCCAGAATGCGCCGCCGGATCAGCGTCGCCGCCATCGCCGAGTCGAAAAGCCGATGCGCATCGCCGCCTTCGTGCTTGACCTCATAAAGCGCGATGTCCGCATATTGCAGCAGTGCGTCGGGGTCTTTGGCGTCCATCGGGGCGACGGCGACTCCGACGCTGGCGCCGACGTGAACGTCTTGACCGCCGATCTTGAACGGCCGGCCGAGCGCGCCCACGATCTTTTCGGCGAAGGCCGCGGCTTCCTCCTGCGACTGCAGACCGAATTGAATGAAGGCGAATTCATCGCCGCCAAGCCTCGCGACGAGATCGCCCGGCGGCAGAATTTCCGCCAGACGCTGCGCGACGGCGACAAGCAGCTCGTCTCCCGCGGGATGGCCGAGCGTGTCGTTGACGTCTTTGAAATCGTCCAGATCTATGTAATGCGCAGCCAAGGCCTCGCCGGGGCGCAAGGCCTCGAGGCCGGCCGCGAGGCGCATGCGGAACTGGGCGCGATTGGCAAGCCCTGTGAGCGGATCATGAAGCGCCATATGTGCGATGCGCTCGGAAGCGGCCAGTTGCTCGGTCATATCGACGACCGAGACGAGGATGGCGCTTTGCCCCTCGAAATCCAGACTGCGGGCGTAGAGCTCGATGTCGATCGGCTGACTGTCGGCTTTGCGGCCACTCCAGGTGCGATCCCCAGACGGACCGGCGTCGCCCCCATCTATGCTCGCGAGCGCCGACCACTCCTTTTCGTCGAAAAGCGTTTCCAACGCCGCGTCCAGAAACGCGTCACGGGAGAAACCGAAATGCCGGATCGCCGCGTCATTCACTGCCAGCACACGCTGGCTGCGGGGATCGTGCACCCACATGGGAACGGGGTTTTCCTCGAAGAGAAGCCTGAAGTATTCCTCGCGCGATTTCAGCCGGGTCACGTCCGTCAGCGTGACGGCGATCAGGTCGTTGCCCATCGGCGCCGCGCTGAGCCGCAGATGCCGCGCTACGCCCGCGACAGGCGCCGAGACCTCGAACTCGTCACAACGCTTGTTCCTCGAGATTTCGATTAGCCGGGTCAGCGCGCCGTCCCATAAAAAAGCCGGCGCGACCTCGGAAAGGCGGCGCCATCTCAATTCAGTTTCCGAGCCGCCGAAAAGCCGCGCGGCCCCGTCGTTGAGGCTGAGCAGGCGGAAATCTATAATTGCGCTTCCGTCTCCCTCTTGGACCGCCGCAAGGGTGACGAGCCCGCCGTCGGTCGCGCGATAGATAGCGTCGACGATGTCATGCGCCTTGGCTCGCTCACGGGAGAAGAGAAGAAAGACTGTTCCGCTTTTTTTGTTCGACAACGGAAAAACGACGATCTCGCGACTGGTCGCCAGTCCGTTGCGCAGGCAATGCAGAACCTGCATGGCGGGAGCGCGCCGCCGCGTGGCGAGCGCCATTGTATCTCGCAGAGAGCCAGCGCAATATTGCTCGATGCTATCGAGGGGCGTGCAGCGAAGCTCTTGGCCGAGCCAGGTTTCGATTGACCGGCCCGCATAATAGATTTCGAGATCGCCGCCTCTTCCCTGACCGATGAGGCCGAGATCGTCGGCCAGCGCGCCGAGGCTTCCGAGGGCGACGTCCTCAAAACGGGGGAATTCGCCCCGATCATCTATGTGGCAGCGCCAGGTGACGCATAGATCCTGGACGTCTTCGAATTCGCTGAAAACGCCATAGCCAGCGAATATATCTTCTTCCATCATACGCACACACACCCGCCGCAGATCAGCTACAGCTGTGAAATTGATCTCAGGGGATTGAAAAAGCGTGAAAAAACCAATGTGTTAGCGCAGATTTTGCGTCGCAAAAACGTCATATTGCGACCCCGCATTTCCCGCTGCCTGAAATGCGTCTTGGCGCCTTCCCATCCTTGTCGGCGGCGTCTAATTGAGGAGAAATCGCTTCCAAGCGAGGCCGCTCTTCACGAGGGCTCTCAGGCGGAGCCGCCAACGCAGGACCGGCGCGGGGCTCGCTGCGAGGTTCCAAGTCGCCCACGGAACAACTCCTGTAAGCTCGAAGCTCATGACAGCCGAACGTCTGAAAGAAGCGCTTCACGCCGGCATCCCTGGCTGCCTTTGGATCATCCGCTTCGACGCGGGCGGCCACGCCGAAGCAGGGTCCGCCGAGGATTTTGCAGATCTTTGCAAGCCGCGTGATGGCTTTGTCTGGCTACATCTGGATTTGACCGACGTGCGCGTGCGGCCGCTCATCGGCCGAATCCCCGCGCTTTCGGACAGCGCCCGCGAAGCCTTGCGCGATCCAATCGACCATCAGTATCTCGAATATTCCGAAGGGCTCGTGAGCGGCGCGCTGCTCGACCACGAGCGCACTTTGGCGGGACCCGCTTCGCGCACCGACTTTCTTCGCTTCACGATCGGCGAAGACTTTCTCGTCACGGCGCGGCGGCGCCCGATGAGCTGCGTCGAGGCCGCCCGGGACGCCATCGGCCGAGGCGCCCAGGCGGAAACGCCCTTCGCCCTCTTCGAGCTGATGGCGACGCATCTGGTGGACGAACTGAGCCAGATCGCCAATGACATCGGCTCAGCATTCGACCGCGCCGAGGATCTGATCATCGATGCGCGCGGGCGCGAGGCGCGCCCGGTGCTCGGCGCCGCGCGGCGAGACGCCGTGCGGCTATCGCGCCAGGTCGGCGGCCTCGTTTCGACACTCGCCCGTCTCGAGCAGATCGACGACGACCCGGAGGAGGCGACCGACAACAAGCTTCGCGAGACGGCGGCGCGTCTCGTGCAGCACACCGACTCGCTCGCCCGCGACATGCAAAGCCTCCAGGATCGCGCCCGCCTGCTGCAAGACGAGCTCAACGCGATTCTCAATCTCGAGACAAACGACCGCCTCTATGTTTTGACCGTCGTCACGACCCTGCTCCTGCCCGCGACCTTCGTCACGGGCTTTTTCGGCATGAATCTCAAGAACCTGCCTTTCTCGGAAAGCGAGGAGGGGGTGATTTACGCCACCCTCGTCTGCGCATTGGCGGCGGGGTTGGTTCTGGCGCTGATGCGCCGCTGGGGCCTTACGGGCCCGGATCCTTCAGAGGAGAGCCGGCCGCGCCCCTCGCAAGCGCCGAGACCTCCGGCGGACAGCGGATACTGACAATCGCGCTTTACAGGCCGCTTGGCGCCGCCTAATTTCCGCGCCACTCGAACAGGGGCGCCCCCCTTAAAATCAACGAAAGAACGAAACCCATGCGCGCCGAGCCGCTTGCGCTCAAAGAACAGATCGAGCAGTCCATGGGACTGCTGAGGAGGCATCTTTGACGTCGAGACTGCAAACCGTCGTCTCGCCGAACTGAACGTCAAGGCCGAAGACCCCAATTTCTGGAACGATCCCGACGAAGCGCAAAAGCTTATGCGCGAACGCACTCAGCTCGAAGAGCAGATGGGCGCGATCGACAAGCTGTCACGCGACCTCGAAGACGCGCTGACGCTTGTCGAGCTGGGCGAAGAAGCGGGCGACGAGGCGACCGAGAAGGAAGGCGTCGAGGCGCTCAAGGCGGTTTTGAGGGACGCCCAGCGCCGCCAGATCGAAGCCTTGTTCTCCGGCGAGGCCGACGGCAA
>JAMBEQ010000167.1 GCA_024506175.1 Methylocystis sp. | reverse complement strand
GGAAAGACGCAGCAGCGGCTCGATCTGCGGGACCGCGCGGGGTTTCATCCCCTTCACCTTCTGCGCAATGGCGCGAATATGGTCGGGGGTCGTTCCGCAGCAGCCGCCGAGAACATTGACGAGGCCGGCTTGAGCGAATTCGCCGACGAGTTCCGCCATATATTCGGGACTCTCGTCATAGAGGCCGAATTCGTTGGGCAGGCCGGCATTGGGGAAGGCGCAGACGCGCGTATCCGCGACGCGGCCGATCTCGGCGATATGCTGACGCATCTCGCGCGCGCCGAGCGCGCAGTTGAAGCCGATCGAAAAGGGCCTGACGTGGCCGAGCGAATTCCAGAACGCCACCGAGGTCTGGCCGGAAAGCGTGCGGCCGGAGAGATCGGTGATCGTGCCCGAGATCATGATGGGGAAGCGCGTCCCGACAACATCGAAGGCGTCTTCGAGCGCGTAAATCGCCGCCTTGGCGTTCAGCGTATCGAAGATCGTCTCGACCAGCAGGATGTCGGCGCCGCCTTCGATGAGACCGAGCGCCGCTTCTTTATATGCGGCCCGCAGCTCGTCGAAAGTCACGGCGCGAAAGCCGGGGTTCGACACATCCGGGGAAATGGACGCTGTGCGGTTGGTCGGCCCCACGGATCCGGCGACGAAACGGCGCACGCCGGTCCTGGCGGCAACCTCGTCGGCCGCCGCGCGCGCGAGCCTCGCGCCTTCGCGGTTCAGCTCGAAAACGATCGATTCGAGCCCATAATCCGCCTGTGCGATCGTCGTGCCGCTGAAGGTGTTTGTCTCGATGATGTCCGTCCCCGCTTCGAGATAGGCGACATGGATCGCCTTGATCGCCTCGGGTTGCGTTAAAATCAGCAGGTCATTGTTGCCGCGAAGATCCTTCGGGTGATTTTTGAAGCGCTCCCCTCGAAAGTCGGCTTCCTCGAATTCGTGGCGCTGGATCATCGTGCCCATGGCGCCGTCGAGGATGAGGATGCGTTCCCTCGCCGCCTCTTCGAGCGCCTTTAGAATATTGGGGCCGTGAGCTTTGTCGAAAATCATGCGTCTACTTTCTCGCGAAGGGGGCGAACGCCGAGCAGATGGCATATGGCGAAGACCATATCGGCGCGGTTGTTGGTGTAGAAATGGAATTCCTCGACCCCGGCGCGCGCCAAGCCCATGACCTGCTCGACGGCGGTGGCTGCGGCGACAAGCGCCCGGGTTTCCGGATCTTCGTCGAGCCCCTCGAATCGCTCGGCGATCCAACGCGGCACGCTGGCGCCGGCCTTGGCGGCGAAATTGGCGACCTGCTTGAAATTGCGGATCGGCATGATCCCCGGCACGATCGGAATCGCAATCCTTCGCGCGCGCGCCTTGTCGAGGAACTTGAAGTAGACGTCGTTGTCGAAGAAGAACTGCGTGATGGCCCGCGTCGCCCCCGCGTCTATTTTCGCCTCGAGCGCGTCGAGGTCCTGTTCGATCGAGCGGCTCTCGGGGTGGCCCTCCGGATAGGTCGAGACAGAAATTTCGAAATCGTGCAGACGTCGAATCCCGCGCACCAGATCGGAGGAAGTGGCGTAGCCCTTGGGGTTGGGCTCGAACGTCGTTCCGACGCCCGACGGCGGATCGCCGCGCAGGGCGACGATGTGGCGCACGACGGCGTCCCAATAGGCGTTCAGAATATCGTCGATATCCTCTTTCGAAGACGACACGCAGGTGAGATGCGCCGCGGGCTTCATCGACGTCTCGCGCGCGATGCGGGCCACGATCGCGTGGGTGCGCTCGCGCGTCGAGCCGCCGGCGCCATAGGTGACGGAAACGAAATGCGGCTTCAAAGCTTCGAGGCGCTTCACCGAAGCCCAGAGCTGCGCCTCCATCTCCGCCGTTTTCGGCGGAAAGAATTCATAGGAAATATTGAACCGCGTGCCGGAAGCGGTCGGGTGCAGCGCGTTGAACATCAGGCGGTCTCGTAGGAAGAGGCGGGGATCGGATCGGCGATGATGCGGGGGTCGCGCGCGAGCCAGAGCGATACGGTGAGCTTCGCGCTTTCTCCGGTCTCGGGCGCGAGCGCTCGGTGCAGGACCGTTTCGAGTCCGGCCTGGTCGAGAAGGCCGACGATCTCGCTCTCCGAAAAGCCAAGGCGGCGATGGGCGTGCTTGTCGCGCAGGGCCTCCTCCTGATGCGGCGCAAAATCGATGACGAGCAAACGCCCGCCGGGCGCGAGGACCCGCGCCGCCTCGCGCAGCGCACGGGCCGGATCGTCGAGATAGTGCAGCACCTGATGCATGATCGCGAGGTCGATCGAGTTGCGCTCGATTGGCAGGGCGTAAATGTCGCCCTGACGCAATTGCACATTGCGCAGCCCCGTCTCCTCCATGCGCCCGCGCGCGACGGCGAGCATGGCGGGCGAGAGATCGACGCCGATGGCCCGCTCGGCGAGCGGCGCGAAAAGCTCCAGCATGCGCCCGGCGCCGGCGCCGAGATCGAGGAGGGTCCGCACCGGCGCGGCGCCGACGGCCTCGCACATCGCATCCTCCACCCGCGCCTCGGGCACATGCAGGGAGCGTATGTCGTCCCATTCGGCGGCATGCGCCGCGAAATAGCGGGCGGCGTTTTCCGCGCGCGCCTGGCGCACCTCGGCTAGGCGCGCCTGATCCTCGATGAGGACCAGGTCGTCGGGATCGAGCCAGGCGGCGACGTCGCGCGCAATCGCGCCCGCCTGGTTTGAAGGCGAGAGACGAAAAAAGGCCCAGGCGCCTTCCCGGCGGCGCTCGACGAGGCCGGCCTCGACCAGGAGCTTGAGATGGCGGGAGACGCGCGGCTGCGACTGGCCGAGAATGGTGACGATTTCGCTGACCGTCAGTTCGGACTGGGACAAGAGCGCGAGAAGGCGCAGCCGCGTCTCTTCGGCGGCGGCGTTGAGCGCCGCAAGGGCTGGTTCTAGCCTGAGGATTCTGGCGGCGGCCATTTCCGGTTCTTCGCAAGAGATATAAAGATATCTATATGCCTTGATCGCATGTCGCGCAAGCAGCAATGCGCCCGGGGATGCGGCGCTGGGCGCCTCAACTTGTCGCTTGACGAGAATCGGAAACCGGCGCAAGCTTACCTTACATCGCAACCGCTTCAGTCGATGAGGCGGGATCGCTCGGGCGGGACCTCGATGCGGCCGCGATAAAGGATGCCTCGGCGCACCTCCCTGTCGCCGATGGAGCCGATGCAACTTTAGTTGCGAGAGGAGCATGACGCCACCGGGTCAGAAAGTTTGACCGGCGTTTCTCTCCGGTCAAAGCGGGAAGTCAGGCTCAGCGCTGCCTGACATGTCCCGATCCTCTGAATTCTCCCTGCAATCGAAGAAGGTTCCCTGCGAAGGCCAAGCAGAGAGCGTTCTTCTCTAGACTGGAAAATCATCCCAGAAAGCTTCTGATAGAGAGAAGCATCGGGCCCCGTGCGCATCAGGCGGCGGGGCCTTTGCTATTGTCCGACCATCCCGGCGCGTCGCGCTGGCCGGGCCTTCAGTCTGTCTAGAGTGACGAAGCGCAGCGGCGGCGGAAAGCGCTTCGAGTTCCGGCCTAACAACGAAAGCCACGGCTGCGAGCCAGCAGGCGGCCCTTGACTTCAATATTCGTAACAGGTAATTTAGCAACT
>JAMBEQ010000166.1 GCA_024506175.1 Methylocystis sp. | reverse complement strand
CGGCCTCGTGGCCATCTCGCGCCTCATCTCGACGTATCAAACGAACTCCTGGGGTTCGCCGGACACGACCTGGCTCGACATCGAGACGCGCTACCAGACGGCCTATGCGCTGCGCTACCTCAAGCAGGTGGTCACACAGACCTATCCGCGCTCGGCGCTCGTGCCGGATAATCCGTCCGGCCTGCAGGGCTTCACGACGCCCTCAGACATCAAGGGGACGATTATCCACGCCTATAACAAGCTCTGCTCGGCCGGCGTGATGAAGAACCCGTCCTTGTTCGCAGAGAACCTCATCGTCGAGCAGGCGGCGGACCCGAACCGCGTCAACGCCTATCTGCCCTTCGACGTCGCCAACCAGCTGCGCATCTTCGCGGCCAACGCCACGACCTTCCTCAACGCCGCCGCGAACTGACGCGGCGACGCCTTCTCTCGCAGACCATAGGGATTCGCCATGTTTCAGGCCGGCGGTCGCATCACCATCACGCTCGGGGGCATGCGCTACAGCCCGCGCGGCAGCGCGAAAATCCGCCCGAGCGGCATTTCGAACTCAATCCATGAGAACCACGACGGAACGATCTCGCGCTCGACCATGGCGAAGGCCGTCGGCGCCGATCTCTCCTTCGATCGCGGCAATGCCGCGCAGGGCACGCAGCGGCCGCGTTGGGACACGGCTTTTATGCGCAGCTTCGTCGATGTGACGATCCGCGAGGTCGACGCCGGCGTCCTGCATGTCTTCTCGGACGCGACGATCGTCGGCGACCCCGTGCTCGACTCCGAGACGGGCGAAATCTCCGGCCTGTCGATCATGACCGACGACGCCAACTACACGCAGACGAACGGTTAAGGGGGGTAGATGGCGTCGATCAAACTCTCTTCGCCGATCGAGGGCCATAGGGGCCAGAAGATCGCTGAAATCGAGCTGCGCGAACCGCGTTATGCCGATTTCATGGAGCTCGGCTCGCCGGTCGTCTGGATCAATATGGATGGCGGCGGCGGCTTCGAGCAGGAAACAGTCTCGATCACCAACGCCTGGATCGAGCGCCTCTGCGACATCGATCCGAACTTTCTCGCCAAGCTGAATTTGGCTGATACGCTCGCCCTACGGAATGCGGTGATGCGTTTTTTCCGCGAGGCCCGGGAAACGATGGAATTGACGCAATCCATCGGCTCGCCCGGGCTCTCGTCTTCGGGCTCGGATGGGACTTCTGGGCCGTCCAAGATATGACGCTGTCCCAGATGAACTTCTGGGCGGCGCAGCGGCTTCGTTGGGTTGAAGAGCAGAAAGAAAAATAGGCGCTCGTTTTTATTGCGGATCGATAGTCTTGTTGATCACCCAAAAGGCGTGCCAATCTCCAGTGATGTGAATGTGCGACAGGCCAGAGAATATTTCGCGAGATTCAAGAACAATTTTCTGGCCTTTGACAAAAAATCTGCAATCGCCTCGCAGAAACTGTTCCTTTAGGAGAGCGTCTGATGCTGCGTAATCTTTTTGGGTCGCGAGTTCGACAATACGCTTCATGACCTCCTTGGTGGCGCAGCCCGGCATATCGAGCTGAATTTCGCCGTCCATCGCGGCGGCGGCTGAGGCTGTCATGGCAAGATAAAACGAAGCAGTAGTGAGATGCATATCGAAAACTCCCGCGAACAAGGGGCGGGGGAGTTTCCTCCTATTTCGGTTTTTCGCCAAGTAGATGCGTTCAAAACCCGCATTAAGGAGCATGTCCTGTGGCTGTGAAGACGATCGAAACCAAAGCGATCATTTCTGCCCAGGACAAGACCGGCGCAACCTTTTCGGCCGTCGCGCAAAAACTGCGCGGAATGGAGAACGCCGCGGCCAGCGCCTCGCGCCGCATGGACGGTCTCGCGCGCGGCATGTCTGAGGTCGGCGTCGCTAAGGCGCGGCATGAGGACATCGCGCGGCGCATGTCCGGGTCGATGAACGCCACGGCGGCGAGCGCGGCCTCTTCACTCTCATCCGGCCTCGGCAATTTTGCCGCCGTCGCTTCGGTCGCGGCGGCATCGAAGACGGTCGAGGGCGTCAAGGAGCTGGCGCGCAAGACCGCCGAGACCTTCCGCGAATATGATGATCTCGTCCGTTATCAGCGCGCCATTCTCGGGATCGACCAGAAGACGCAAAAGCCGCTGATCGACCAGGCCATCCATCTCGGCGGCTCGACGAAGTTCAACGATCTTCAAGTCCTTGAAGCGCAGCTCGGACTCGCGCAGCGAGGCATCAAGGCGGACTTCATCGAGCCGATCATCAAATTCGCCGCCGACTTCGGCCAGGCGATGAATGTCGATCTGCCGACGGCGGCGAAGGCGCTTGAAAGCGCAATCTTCTCGACCGGCCAGAATATGGAAGACGCCGCCTCGGCGATGAAGAACGCTCAGCACACGACCGACCTGATGGTGAAGACCGCCAAGATCGGCGGCCTCAACGCCGAGGACGTGCAGCAGCTCTTCAAGTTCGGCGGCGCGGCGGGACACGCCGCCGGCCTGTCGCTCGAGACGATGGGCGCCATGGGAGCGATGATGAGCCGTGGCGGCATTCGCGGCGATGAGGCGGGCGTGGCCATCCGCTCGATCGCCGGCTCGCTGGTGAGCCCGAGCAGCAAGGCGCTGATGGCGCTAGACGCGCTCGGGATCAATTTCAGCAGCTATACGAAGATGCCCGGGGGCCTCTCCGCCGGCAATCTCGGCAACGCCATCAAGCGCACGCTCGGCAAGGACCTGTCGGCGGGTCAGGTCGCGCGCATCCAGGAGGTGTTGAGTAATCCTGAGACGGTTGCGAGCCGCGAGGACGTGACCAAAGCGCTGACGCCGATCATCGGCGAGAGTTATGACAAGGGGAAGGGTGGCAAGCTTCGCGCCCAGGACGCCAATATCATCGCGAAGACGGTCGGCGCGTTCTGGAAAGCGGCGATCGAGAGTGTCGACTCCGAGCGGCTGCTGCGCGACATCATCGCCGCCAATCCGTCCGCCGCCCAGGCCAACACAATATTCACCAAGCAGCAGGGCGGCCGCTTCGAGGTTCTGGCGCAGCGCGGTTTGGGCGAGTTTTCGAGCTTCTATGACCAGCTCGCGCATGTCCCGGCCGGCTTTGCGGCCGGCATCGGAGCGGAGCGCATGGGCGGCTATGCGGGCACCTCTTCGCGACTGCAGGGCGCGATCAAGAATTTCGAAACAGCGCTCGGCCGCGCCAATGAATATTGGATGACGCCGGCGACCGACGCAGCGGGGCGTTTCATCCAGGGTATGGTCGAAGGCGGCGACAAGACCATGCGCATGGTCACGGCGCTGGGCGCGGCGACGGCGGCGCTCGTGACCTTCGAAGGCGTGCTGCACGGCATGTCGCTCATCAACGGCATGGCCGGCAATGCCGGGGCGGCGGCGACTTTCGGTGGCCTTGCGAAGGCGTTGCCTGGCGCTTTCCTTTCGGGGGGCGCTTGGGGCACGGCGGCGGCGCTCGGCGGCTACACGGCCTATAAGATGATCCCGAATATGCCAGGCGCGAATGAGCAAGCGCCGCGCGGCTTCCTTGAGAACGCGGCCGACCGGTTCGATCAGATGTTTGGGCTGCGATCAAACGACTCCTATTCGACCGCTTTCGGCCGCACGACCGGCGCCTGGGAGGCGTTGAAAGCCGGCGGCCCGCGTTCCGGGCTTCTCAGCTTCGGCCTCGGCGGCCCATCGGCGCAATCGCCGGTCGCGAAGCTTGAGGGCGCGGCGAGCATCGGCGTGCGGATCGAGGTCGCGCCGAGCGCCGACTTCCTCGTGAAGGTGACGCAGTCGCTCTCGGCGAGCGGGGCGCTCAGAAGCGACATAGGCACCTCCATGGCGCCGGGGAACTGATGCCCGCGCCGGTCGTCGTCGAGACGCGGCTGCTGTTCGGGCCGGATGAGAACCGCTCCACGAGTGGCGGCCGGGTCGAGGCCGCTTCGCTCGAAGAGCCGGGTCTACCGGTCGGCGATGTCGAAGTGCCCGCTCGTCTTTCGCGCCCGTCTGAGAGCCCAGCGCCGGCGCGCGCGCCTCGCGCCGCTCCGCGCATGCGGCACGCGCCGGTAACCCCACACGGGGCTACTGCGCGCCATGCTGCGCCCCAGCCACAGGCGCCGCATACGCCGCGCGCCCCATCCGGCGCGACCACGAAGCCCGTCGGGGCGCGTGACTTCGGCCAGCATGCGCTGTCGCCGCTCGCCGCCTCGCCGCAGATGATGCGCGGCTTGGAATTTGGTCAGCCTGGCAAGGCGCTCGCGCCCATGCCATCGGCACCAGCCCCAGCCGCCACGACTCCCAAGGGGCGTCCGGCGGCGACAACGCCGCGCGCCGCCACAGGTCAGACGACGCCGTTGCCGAAGGCGCGTGGCTATGGCCGCAATCTGGTCATGCACAGGGGCACCGATCGGGAATTCGGCCCGCACGAAGACGCGCGCGGGATCGTCCCACATCAGCGTTACATGCGGGCGCTTATGGATCGCGGCTTCTCAAGGGAAGACGCGGCGGCCATCACCGGGAACGCGATTTTCGAGAGCGCGGGCAACAGATTGCGGGGCAATCCGGTCGTGCTCAATCCGCACTATGACCCCTATCATCCGAAGGGGCATCACGCGGTCGGATCGCTGCAATGGGAGGCGAAGCGCAAGGTTGGCGTCACGCCGAGCCTCGAGTCGCAGGCGCAACACGCTTGGGACGAGGCGCAAGGCCGAGAGGCGCGGGCCTATCGGGCCATGCAGCGCGCGCGTTCGATCGGCGAGAAGGCCAGCATCTTCAACCGGCTTTCCGAGCGGCCGGAGAATTGGCGGCTCAGCGACCGGCAGCGCCGTGCGCTGGCCGAAGAGGCATATCGGCGCAGCTTTTCGCCCGAGGCAGAGAGGGAATAATGGCGCGCGACTGGCGATGGCGGAAGGCGTCCTTCGACGGCATCCCTTTCTATGTCGACGTGCAAGAAATCCACACCGCGCGTCGCCTCGTCGTGCACGAATATCCTGGTTCCGAGGTCCACGACCTCGAGGACATGGGCAGGTGCGCCTCTCGCCTCGAGGTGACGGCATATTTCGTCTCGGAATCGGCGGACATTGATTCCGCCGCGCTGCGCTTACGCCTCCAGACGCCGGGCCCCGGCCTTTTGTCGATCCCAATGTTCGGGACGATGATGGTTCGGGCGATGACGGGGCGGCCGAACTGGAACCGTCAGGCGCTCAATTACGTCGGCTTCTCGGTCACTTTCATCGAGGAAGGGACCGCCAATGCGCCCGTTCCGATCGGGCTCGGCGTTGAGATCCTGGCCGGCATGGGCGCCGCGCTCGGGGCGACGCTCGGCGACGCCATCACGGCGACGCTCGTCGGGCAGCCGCAATCCGGCTATGTGCGCTCGGATATGGCAAGCCAGGTCGCGGCGCTCGGCGCGCAGGTCGAGACGCTGCGCCAGGCGACGCCGCTCGACGACGCCACGTCGAGCGCCGTGAAGACGGCCGTTTCCGATGCGGTCCTATCCCTCTCGAACGGCCCCTCGGTCGACCCCGGCGCGGTCGCTGCGGCGCTGTTCGAACAGGCGGACGCCATCGTCGCCAATGCGGCGGGAAACGCGCCCGCGACGGCGCTCGCTGACGCCTCCGCGGCGTCGCTCGCGGCCTATTCGGCCGCGCTCGCGCATTGGGGCGTCTCGCCAATGGTCTCGATCGCGCCGCTCTCGGCGGCGGTCTTCTTCACCGCCCAGGCTTCGCGCGCGCTGGCGATCCCCGCCTATGCGAGCCGCGTCGATGCGCTCGCGGCGCGCGCCATGATCGGTTCGCTGATCGATGGCATGACGCCGTATTATGGGGCGCTCGGCGCGGACGCCGCCAGCGCGTTCGATGTCATGTATGGGCAGGCGGCGCAGTTCCTTTCATCGCAGATCGCCAATCTCGCGCCGGTCGTCATCGTCGAGAGCGGCGTCTCGTTGCCGTCGAATGTGCTGGCCTACCGGCTCTATGGCGATCCGTCGCGCGGGATGGAGCTCGTCAACCGCAACAAGGTCGCGACGCCTTGCTTCATGCCGCGGGTGTTTGAGGCGGCGGCGTCCTGATGGCCTGGGAGACGGTCTCCGTCATCGCCGACGGCTACGCCTATCGCACCTGGACCGAGTCGACCGTCGAAGCCGGCGCGGCGCATGCGTCGCGCGGCTTCTCGATCATCGCCTCGGAGCCGAACCAGATGTTCATCGACGCCTGGCCATTGCGCCCGGGCGTCGATGTTCGGGTCACCGCGAGCGGCGAGCCGTTGCTGAGGGGCTTTATCGACACCTATGCGCCGGAGTTCGGGCTCGACTATCACCGCGCCGTCATCTCCGGCCGCTCGGCTTCGAAGGACGTCGTCGACTCTTCCGCCATCCATGACAGCGGCGAGTGGAAGAAGAAGAAGATCGACGAGATCGCCAATGATCTCCTGAAGCCCTTCAAGATGAAAATTCAGGTCGGGGTGAAGGATCTGAAGCCGATCCCGGTCTGGCGGCTCGCGCCGGGCGCGACGGTTTTCGAGGAGATCGAAGCCATGGCGCGCAGCCAGGGGCTGCTCATCGTGGGCACCGCGGACGGCGGGTTAAAGCTGACGCGGGCCGATCAATTCCAGATGCACGCCGGCGCGTTGGTCGAAGGCTACAACATTAAACGCGCCTCGGGGTCGCTCTCGGAAAGGGGGCGTCACGACAAGGTCCACGCCCGCGGCCAAAAGAATAAGGGCAGCGGCGCTGAGGCGCAGCGTCTTGAAAGCGTTTCGCGCGACGCGACGGTCGAGCGGCACCGCCCTCTGCTGATCCTCGCCGAAGGCGACATGACGCAAGACCTCATCAAGGAGCGCGCCGACTGGCAGGTGCGCCGCTCCGCCGGCTGGGCGGTGCAGGCGACGATCGAAGTCGCCGGCTGGCGCGATGAGAACGGCGCGCTCTGGGACCCGGAGAAGCTCGTCTATGTCGAGAGCAAGAAGTTGAAGCTCTCGCAGCTCATGGCGATCCGGCATGTGCGCTTTTTGCAAAACAGCGATCAGGGGACCATGGCCACTCTCGCGCTCGTCGATCCGCAAGCGCTCGGCGGCAAGAGTGGCAAAAACGGGTCGAATGACGCCTGGTCTTCGGGGGTGCAATGATGCGCGCGCCGCGTGGTTATCATCCGCTCGCGGCGCTGGCCGAGCTGACCGATGTCGATGACAGCGGCAAGCAGCAGCTCGTCTCGCATTACGGGCTGCTCGGCGAGAAGCATTCGGAAGTCTATCGGTTGCAGCATTTCGGCTTTTCCTCGCGGCCGCCGAAGGGCTCGACGAGCGTCGTCGTCTCGCTCGGCGGCGAGCGGTCGCGTTCTGTCATCCTTGGCGGCGAGCATGACGACTATCGCCCGACCGGGCTCGAAGAGGGTGAGTCGAAGCTCTATGACATGCATGGCAACGTCATTTTCATGGCGGGCAAGACCGGCATCCCGGTGCATGTCAGTAAGGGGGATTTCGACGTCACCGTTGACGAGGATGATGCGGTGATCACGACGAAAAAAGGGAAATTCCGGGTCTCTTCGAAGGGCGACGCCTTTATTGCATCGGAAGGCAAAATCTATCTCGGCACAAAGGATGGTTCAGGGGCGGTCGCCGTCATGACTGCTAGCGGGCCATCTTCGAAGGTCTTTGCGGTCGTCTGATGAGCGTCGCGCTGACGATCGCAGACCAGGCGCTGCAGGAGCCGAATTATCTCTGGGATACGACGTGGAACGGGTTTGTCGGCGACTGGTTCCCCGATACTCCCGCGCCGTCCTCTGGCGGCTTCCGCGCCAACGCGCCTCTTCTGACAGCGATCCTGCTTTGCCTCATGTCCGACCGCCGCGCCGAGCCGAACGACTTCATCCCCGATGGCTCGGGTGATCCCCGAGGCTGGGCTGGGGACGCCATTGACCCGACCGCGACCCCGCTGGGATCCCGTCTTTGGCAGTTGCGGCGTCGTGAATTGACGGATGCGACAGTCGATCTCGCCGAGGTGTTTGCGCGTGAGGCGTTAAAAACGCTGATCGATCAAGGCGCGGCCGCTTCTATCGACGTTTCAGCTGTCGCCAATCCCACCGAGGGCCGTATCGAGCTATCGGTCGCGCTCTATCGTCAGAACGGATCGACGGCCGCCGCGATGAATTTTTGGCTTCTTTGGACTGATGCGTCCATCGAGGCGAATGAGTCGAACCCATGGGACATTGCCGCGCTGGAAAGCTCCCCCGGCCATATCCTTCTCGAAGACGGCTCGGGCTACATCATTTTTTAGGGACCAACGATGGCATTCACGACGCCGACGCTTCTGGACATCTGGACGCGGCTGCGCAACTCCATGCGCGCATGGCTTCCGGGAACGGACGCGTGGATTGAGCCAAACAATCTCTCAATCGTCGGCAAGAGCTTCTCGCTCTCCATTGGCTCCGTCTATGAGCGCGTCCAGTATCTCTATCAGCAGCTCTTCGCCTCGACTGCAGACGGCTACCATCTCGAATTCCGCCATGCCTTCGAATACGGCATCACGCGCAAGCCGAGCGCGCCGGCGCAGGGCCCGATCGCCTTTACCCAGACCCTTCCCGCCGTCACCGTCCCGTCCGGCTATCAAGTCACAGCGCCGAACGGGACCACCTATACCTTCCTAACGACGGCGGTCCCCGACGCATTTGGCAATTGCTCGGTAAATGTGCGCGCCACGCTCTCCGGCGCGGCGACCAACCAACTGCCGAACACGCCGCTGAACTTCGCCTATGATCCGACCTACCCGTCGCTTCCTGCGACGGCGACTGTCGGGCCGCAGGGGCTCGGCGGCGGTTCCGACGCTGAGACGGACGACGCGCTCCGGGCTCGCGTGCTGGCGCGCAAGCAACAGCCCCCAAAAGGCGGCTCGAAGGCGGACTATCAGGAATGGGCGCTCGCGGTTCCTGGAGTCACGCGTGTCTTTGTTTCGCCCTTCACGGCGACGGACGCCAATCAGGCGGCGGTTCCCCTCACCATCTATCCGCTGTTCGATGATACTCGCGTCAACGGCATTCCGACCGCGCTCGATCTCCTCGCGATCGCGCAGGCGATCGATCCAGTGCGCCCGGTGACGGCCCGCGTCTATATTGCGGCGGCGAGCCCCGTTCTGGTGAACATCCAGATCGGCGGGCTAAAGACCGACTCCCAAGCGCTGCGAAATGCGATCATCGCAAATCTTGCGGCGATGTTTCTTGAACGCGCGCCGGTCGTGACGGCGGATAACGCCTTCACATTGCCTCTGGCCTGGATCGACGAGGCGATTGGACGCGCGTCGCCCGGCTATGTGAGGCACAGCCTTGTGACGCCGGTCGCGGATGTGTCCTTTCCATTTGGTTCGCTGCCGATCCTCGGAACGGTTTCCTTCGGGTCATGAGCTACCCATTTCCGCCTCCGCTGGTCTGCCCGGCTCCCCCAGGGGACCCGACGCCTTTCTCAGACGCGCTGAGTTTCCCAACGGGAGAAGCGCTGCTTCCGTCGGTCATCGCGCAGACGCCGCGCGGGGCCGCGTGGCGCACGGATGAGCAAAACGATGGCACGCATAACAGCTATCAGCATCGCTTCTGGCGCGCGGTCTGCGACCCGCTCTCCGACCTCTACGCGAAGCTCTGGAAGCTCACGCTCTCCTCAACGGCTTGCACGCTCTCGGGTCCGGAAGACCCGCTAAACGACGCGCTCGAAGATTGGGAGGCGGAATTCGCGCTCCCGGAGCCTTGCGTCGCTGACGTCGCGCAGACGGTGGCGCAGCACAAGTTCTTCTTACGGATGAAGCTCACCGATGAAGGCGGCCAGTCAATTGGCTACTTCACCTGTCTCGCGGCGGCCTTCGGCTATACGATCACGATCAACGAATTCGGTGTTATGCGCTGCGGCCAGGGGCGCTGCGGGCAGACGAAGATCGGATCTCCGGAAAACGAAGTCTTTTGGCAGGTCGTCGTGCCGACGCCCTCGCTCAAATATTTCCGCTGCGGGGGCTCGCAGTGCGGGCGGGATCCGCTTGGCGCCTATGGACGCAAGCGCGATCTCGAATGCCTGTTCAATAAGTGGAGGCCGGCGCACACGCAGGTCAAGTTCAAATACGTCTACATCGGCGCTGAGAAGTTCAATCTCGCATCTAATTCGCAGCTTCTGGCTTTGCTCTGATGAGGTAGGAAATGGGTCTCGCAATTCTCGACGGCGGCGGCTATCCGCAGACTCTTGCGGCTGTTCAAAATCCTTCCGGCCAATTAGTCTCTGAGCATCAGAACGATGAAGGGCAATCCTCGACGCTTAACGTAACGGCGGCGACGGTGATCAAGGCGTCTCCTGGCCGTTCGTTCAAAATCTCGGTCCTTGTCGCGGGCTCGGCTCCTGGCACGCTCAATGACTGCGCGACGACGGGCGCGGTGGCGACTGCGAACGAAGTGGGCGTCATCCCGAATACGGTCGGTGTCTATTCGTTCAACTGGCCGCACGCCACCGGGATTGTGCTTGTTCCCGGCGCGGGCCAGACACTCGCCATCTCCTTTACCTGACAGCGCGCGGGAGCAGGTTTTGCAATACATCCAGCCCTTTGACCAGCCGTCGAATCCGACCGCGGCCTATGTCGATTTGAACGCGCCGACGGGGACGGATGGCTCGATTCCCCCTGCGGCCTTCTTCAACGTCATCCAGGCCGAGATTCTCAACGTCATCACGGGAGCCGGCCTGACGCCGAATGGGGCTCTACGCAATCAGCTCCTTCAGGCGATCCTTGCGCTGATCCCGCCGTCTTCGGCGCCGTCGCAGATTAGTCAAGTGCATTACGGCGTGCTCTCCGGCACGAACATGCTGACTACGACGCTCTCGCCTGCGATTACCTCAATCCAAGACGGGCTGTTCATGCAGCTCACGCCTGCGGCGGCGAATACCGGGGCGGCGACGATCGTCCTCAATGGCCTTACGGCCATGAATTTTGTGCAAATCGACGGCTCGGCTCTTCCTCCTGGCGCATTGCAGGCTGGGCAACCTGTGCTGGCGATGACGTTGAGTGGCCAGCTGCTTTTGGTCTCGGCGGCGCGCACTTCCAATATTCAATCCTTTACAGGAAGCGGCACATACACGCCGACTCCCGGCGCGCGAAAGGCCATCGTCACTCTGACTGGCGGCGGTGGCGCAGGCTCTGTCCATGTTTCCTGCGGCGCGGGCGGCGCCGCAGGCGAAACCAAAAGATTCACAATCTCTCTATCTGGGGTCAGCTCTGTCCCGGTGATAATTGGCTCGGGAGGAGCCGGCGTTCTAACGACAAACGGCTCATCCAGCATCGGCGGCAATGGTGGGGACTCGTCCTTCGGAGCCTACGCCACCGCAAAGGGGGGCCAGGGCGCGCAGGGCTACGACAAGGGCGGCAACGGCGGCACTGGCGGCGCTATGTCGGCTGCCGGCCTGAGCATCCCCGGCGGCGACGGCAACACATGCTACTCCGGCCCCAATAACGGCTCCGGCAATGGCGGCGCGAGCTTCTGGGGCGGCGGCGGTGCGGGCGCGGACGCTCAGACGTCGACCGGCGTCGGCTACGACGGCAAGGCCTATGGCTCTGGCGGTGGCGGCGGCGACTCGGGCGCGATTAGCTCCGGCTCGCCCAAGGGCGGCAATGGCGCCCCTGGCGTTTGTGAAATCCTGGAGCTCTGACAATGGCGCGCACGGTCATCTATTCGCTCGAGACGGGCATCATCGAGCATGTCTGCGAAGCCGGCGACGACCATACGCCGCCGGAGGGCTTTGGCGCCTCCCAGTCCGATCACGCAAACATCAACGACAAATGGAACGGCGGCGACTTCGAGCGACACGTCCCGACCGAGACGCCAACGGCTCTGAGCCTTGCAACGCAAGCGCATTATGACTTCGTCTCAAACCGCGGCTTCCGGATGAATGTCGATCCGCACGGGAAGCCGCCGCTGCTGGTCGAGGTCAGCACGCATGCGAAGGGAATCGCCGAGTTGACTTTGATGGTCGCGCTCGCTTCCGCAGACCCGTCATATACGCGGGTCTGGGCGCAAAGCTCCGGCAAGATCACTCTGAACGCCGCCCAGATTATCGCGATCGGGAAGGAGGTTGCCGAGTTCGTCCAAGAAGCAGTGCACGTCAGCGAGGATCTGCTTGTTCGCATCAATGCGTCGCCGCCAAGCGTGACGATGCGGAAGCAGGTCGAGCAGGCGCCGTGGCCGTCGCGTGAGCGCGGCGCGTAGAGCGCGGAGGCCTTATGCCGACTCAAATCGTCATCGACATTACGGACCCCGTAAATCTCGACGCGTGGGGTCTACACCCCGCGCCGAGCGGGCTATGGAGCGCCGGCTCATGGGCGCAAGGGACGGTCTGCGCCTATAATAATGTTGTCTGGCTGGCCATCCGGCAGACCTCGGGCGTCCCCGGCGTTTCCGCCGATTGGGTCGTGCTGCTCGCGGTTTCTGGCCTCGCGCTCGACGGCAATGGTTTCCTGCCGATGGCGAACCTTCCCATCACGAAGGGGCAGGCGATCCGCGCCCTCAAGGCCAATGGCGGCACGCTCGGCGGCGCGGCTTATCCGGGCGCCTTGAACTGGTGGAAGATAGTCGAGAACGCGCTCGCGACGGATGAGAGCGACGCGAATAACGTTTATCTCGAGGACGCCTTCTGGCCGATCGGCGGCGGCGCTTGGGCCTTCGTGCAAACCTCACTTGCGGATGGTCTGGGTTCATTCACGCAGATGGCGACGCTGCAGGCCTACGCAATCACCAATAGGTAAATCTATGAAAAGTGGTTTCTCCCTACGCCGGCTGCTCGCCGCGGCGTCGATCCTCTGCGCCTTCGCGCTTCCCTGCCGCGCCGCGACCTATGACAATCGCGTCCAGGAGCTCGCCCCAGCCGCGAACGCCTGCGTCAGTGGCCTCTCTGCGGGCGCGTTGCAGACGACGCCCTGC
>JAMBEQ010000165.1 GCA_024506175.1 Methylocystis sp. | reverse complement strand
CAGCAACCGCATCGCCGCCGCGCGGGCTTCATCGGTGATCGCCGCGCCGGACAGCATCCGCGCGATTTCTTCCCGCCGCTCGGCTTCGGCCAGCACGGCGACGCTCGTCGCGACGCGCCTTTCCTTGCCCTTGGCCGAGGCGCCCTTGCTGATGCGCAGGTGACGGCTGGCGCGCGCTGCGACTTGCGGGGCATGGGTCACGGCGAGCACCTGGGCTTTGGCCGCGAGGCGCGCGAGGCGCTGGCCGATGGCGTCCGCCACGGCCCCGCCGACGCCCGTGTCGATTTCATCGAACACCAAGGTCGGCGCCGAGCCGCGATCCGCCAGAACCACTTTCAAGGCCAGCATGAAGCGCGCAAGCTCGCCGCCTGAGGCCACCTTGGTTAGTGGGCCGGGCCGCGAGCCCGGATTGGTCTGCACCCAGAATTCGACGCGGTCGATCCCCTCGGCGCCGCCGCTCTCGGGATCGCTCGTCACCTCCGTCGAGAAATGCGCGCCCTCGAGCTTCAGCGGCTTCAATTCCGCGTCAACCAAGGCGTCGAGCTTTTTCGCCGCCTTCTGGCGGGCGGCCGAGAGCGCGCGCGCCGCGCAATCATAGGCGGCCTTTGCGGCCTCCAGCTCCTGCGCGAGCTTCACGAGCCGCGCTTCCGAAGCGTCGAGCGCCGCAATGTCGTCGGCGAATTTCTCCGCGAGCTTCGGCAGCTCCGGCACGCCGACCTGATATTTTCGCGCCGCCCCGCGCAACGCGAAAAGCCGCTCTTCGACGCGCTCCAATTCAGCAGGATCGAAGCGGGTTTCGGCCAAGGCCTGCTCCAGCGCCTGCTCGGCGAGCGACAGCGAATCGACCGCCTGGGCCAGGGCTTTTGCCGGCGGCTCCAGAATCTGCGGGTTTTGCGTCAGGCGGCGCTCGAAGCGGCGCGCGGCGTGGCCGATCTCGACCGCCGGCGCGCGGTCCTCTGAGAAGACCGCAAGGGCGTCGCGAATGTCGGTCGCGACCTTCTCGGCGCGCTGCATGAAAAGCCGCCGCTCGGCGAGCGCCTCCTCCTCGCCCGGCTCGGGCGCGAGCTTGGCAAGCTCCTCATAAGCGTGGCGCAGATAGTCTGCGTCGGCGCGCGCCTTGGCGATGCGCGCCTCCTCATCGGCCAAGGCGCGCCGCGCTGCTTGCCATGCGCCGTATTTCGCGCGCACGTCGGTCGCCTGCGCGAGCAGCCCGCCATGGGCGTCGACCAGCGCGCGGTGCGCGCTTGGGTCAACAAGCGCGCGGTCGTCGTGCTGGCAATGGATCTCCACGAGTTCCCGACCGATGGCGCGTAGCGCCTGCGCCGTCGCCGGCTGGTCGTTGACGAAGGCGCGCGTGCGCCCGTCGGCCGCCTGCACGCGGCGCAGCACCAGCTCGTCTTCGGTCGTGAGCCCGAATTCGCGCGCGGCGAGGTGGGCCGGGTGGTCCGCAACGAGATCGAAGACCGCCGTCACCTGCCCCTGCTCGCAGCCTGCGCGGACAAGCGAAGCGTCGCCGCGCCCCCCGAGCGCGAGCACGAAAGCGTCGAGCAGAATGGATTTGCCGGCGCCCGTCTCGCCGGTGAGAGTCGTCAGCCCCTGCCCGAAATCGAGATCGAGCGCGTCGATGAGCACGATGTCGCGAATGGACAGACGAGTGAGCATGGCGCTTACTTTATCGCTTGGGCCGGCGAACCGCATGCAACGGTTCTGCCATTGGGCTGTTGTCCTGTGGATGACCCGTGATTCGCCACTCGCGGAGGTTCGCATGGTCGACGACGAAATCAACGAGATTCGCGCGCTTCTCGCATCGAAGCCCCGCCCCGTAGGCTGGGCGGAGCGGCGCGCGCGGATCGAGGAAGTTGGCTCAGCCTGGCCCGTCTCGCCGGATATATCGCTCACGCCGACAAGGATCGACGGATTGGCCGCCGAATGGTCGCTTGCGCCGGGCGCCGATCCTTCGCGTGCGCTACTCTTCTTCCATGGGGGCGGCTATTGCTCGGGCTCCCTCATCAGCCACCGTCGCATGGTGACGGAGGCTGGCCGCGCGGCCGCTGCGCGCACGCTTGCCGTCGGCTATCGGCTCGCGCCTGAACACCCCTTCCCGGCGGCTTACGATGACGCATTCGCCGCCTGGCGTTTTTTGCGCGCGCAGGGAATCGCGGCGGACCGCATTGCTGTTTGCGGCGACAGCGCGGGCGGCGGGCTGACTGTCGCGCTTTCCTTGAGGCTGCGCGACATGGGAGAAGATTTGCCCGGCTGTCTCTGGCTCTGCTCGCCTTGGGCGGATTTGACCCTGTCGGGCGAGACAATGGCGACAAAGGACAGTGTCGATCCGTTGATCCACAAGCCGTATGTCGAGGAGCTTGCCGACGCCTATCTTCCCGCTGGCGTGGACCGAAAGGACCCGCGCGTCTCGCCGCTCTTCGCGGATTTGAAGGGCGTGTCGCCAATACTCATCCAGGTGGGCTCAGACGAGACCCTGCTTGCGGATTCCACCCGATTCGCCGCCGCCGCAGGCGCTGCGGACGTTGCCGTGACGCTCGAAATTTGGCCGCGCATGATTCACGCGTGGATGCTGTGGAACGCGCGTCTGGCGGAAGGCAGGCGCGCGCTGGCGCAGGCCGGCAATTTCATTCGATCTCACACGGGCGGATGAGCACCGGAGCGCATTCCGCAAAAGTTGACAGGCTTTTGCGATAAGATTGCGCTCTACCTTTTTGAAATTGCGCGTCCTATCGCTCGCATGATTCTGTGCGAGCGGAAAGCGCTAGATCGCGTGCAGCGTCTTGCCGACCTTGGAAAGCCACGAGTCGCTATATTCATGCGGCTCCAGCCCGCCGGACTTCAGCAAAGCGTGCGCGTCCTTGTACCACTGCGAATCCGGGAAGTTGTGGCCCAAAATTGCCGCGGCCGTCTGCGCCTCGTTGGTGACGCCCATCGCAAGATAGGCCTCGGTAAGGCGGTAGAGCGCTTCCTCTGTGTGGCGCGTTGTCTGATATTTGCCGAGCACATCGTGGAAGCGGTTGATCGCAGCCGGATAGTTCTTGCGGGTCAAATAGAAGCGGCCGACCTGCATCTCCTTGGCGGCGAGCTGGTCGCGCGCGACGCCCATCTTGTATTTGGCGTCCGCGACATATTCCGACTTCGGGAACTTCTGCACCAGATCGGAGAAGACCTGGATGGCCTTCTCCGCCGACGACTGGTCGCGCATCACGTCCGGCACCTGATTATAAAAGGACATGCCCGCGAGGTAATAGACATAAGGCGTATCCGGAGAATTCGGATAATGGTTGATATAGCGCTGGGCTGATTGAACGGCGTCGTCGTAGGCCGGCTTCTCGAATTGCGAGAAGACGGTCATCAACAGGGCCTTGCGCGCCCATTCGGACGAGGGATAGTTCTTTTCGACCTCGCCGAATTTTTTTCCCGCCGCTTCAAATTGCTTGGATTTCAGCTTCGCCAAGCCTTGGTTGTAGAGATCTTCCGCGGGGATATCGGGTGTGATTTCCGTTTTATATTTTTCGCCGCCGCCGAAAAGCCCGAACCCGCTGGTGATCGAATCCATGATGTCCGCACGGGCCGGCGCGCTTGAAAGCGCCAGGGCCGCCGCCGCGACGAGCAGAGCGGAAGAGCGGAATGAAGCAGCGAAAACTGACATAAGAAGCGCCCCTTGCGGCAAAGAGCGGCGACTGCGCCGCATTCTTAAGAGCCTATTAGCCTAGTCCGCCAATCATCGCCACTCGCGGCGCCGACGTCGGGCCCGCGTCATCGCGGCGCTGGCGGCGCGCGGCGATGGACCGTTGCGCTAGAGAAGGATTCCCTTCTGGCGAGATTATGGCGAAGGGCGCGACGCCGATCTTTTGGCTGCGCGCCCCCCGCCCTCGAGCGCCAAGACGCCTTCGCGCATAGCAGCGCGAACCAGCGCCACATTTAGCGCATGCCCGCCCCTGAAGGACCGGAAAGCGCCGATGATCGGCGCGCCCGCGAGCGTCAGGTCCCCGACGACGTCGAGCATCTTGTGACGGACAAATTCGTCCCCGAAGCGCAGGCCCTGTGGATTGAGCACGGCATCCCCGTCGAGCACGACGGTATTCTCCAGCGAGGCGCCGAGCGCGAGACCATTGCGCCACAGCCGTTCCGCGTCGCGCAAGAAGCCGAAGCTGCGGGCGCAGGCGAGCTCGCGGCGGAAAGCCTCCGGCGTCAATTTCAGCGCGCGGCGCTGCCGGCCGATGCGGCCCTCGAAGGCGATTTCGACGTCGAGGGTGAGCCCGCCGCCGGACGGCGCCAACTCGGCCCATCCGGCGCCGTCGGAAACCCGAACAGGCGCGGTCACCCGTAAAAAGCGGCACCGGGCGGATAGCGCGACGACGCCCGCCTCGTCGATCGCTGCGACGAAGGCCGCGGCGGAGCCGTCCATTGCGGGTATTTCGTCGGCGTTGACCTCGACAAGGACGTTGTCGATCCTCAACCCCGAGAGCGCCGCCAGCAAATGCTCGACGGTGGAGACGCTCGCGCCTTCTCCGGTAAGCCTAGTGCGCAATTGCGTTGCATCGACGTTCCGCCAGTCAGCGAGGATATCGGCGCCTGCGGCGCTAAAGACGATCCCCGTATCCGCAGCCGCCGGCGAAAGGTTCATTCGCGCGGGGCGGTCGCCATGGACGCCACGGCCGTAAAGCGTCACGGAACGCGCAAGGGTTGTCTGGGCGCGAGACTGCGGATGAATGAGTAAACCCTCCCGGCGCGGGCTGGAACAGGCCCAAGTTAGAGCCACTTACTGGATAAATCTTAGCGCAGAGGCTTGGCAAGGCTCCAGTAACGCTTTCCTACAGTTTGTTACAAAGCAGACGCCATTCAGTAGCCGATAAAAACAAGGGCCCGCGCTCGGCGGGCCCTTGTGAAATCGCTAGACTCTCCCGCTAGCGCGCTTTCCGCTCGCATGGAATCATGCGAGCGAGAATAAATCACGCAAAATCAATGCATTGGAGCGCATTCTTCTCGCAAAAGTCTGTCAACTTTTGCAGAATGCGCTCTAGTGGTTCGATTGCCGGCGCAGGAACGCGGGGATTTCCAGATGGTCTTCCTCGACCGGACGCGGCGCCGGAGCGCGACGGCCGTGCGTATCGAGCGCCGCGTGGCCCGGCGCCTGCTGAGGAGCCGGCGCCGCCGGACGCTTGCCATATTCGGCATGGGCCGGCGAGGGCTGCGGCGCGCGAGGCGGCATGGGCGCCTGCTGATAAGGCGCGGGAGCGGGAGCGCCCTGCATCGTATCCTCCTGGCGGCTGGCGCCAAAGGAGGCAAGACGCTCGAAGATCGACTTGCGGCGCGGATCCTGGGCGGCCTCGGCCCGGTGCTGGCGAATTTGGTCCTGCACCGGCTTGGGGAAATCCTCGATCGACGGCATGCGGGGCGTGCGCGGCATTTCCGGCGCCGGCGGCACGTAAGGCGCGGGAGCCTGCTCGGCGGCCATCATGCGCGGCGCGGGCCCGGGCATAGGCTCAACATAGGTTGGACGCGCCGCGACCGGCTCCAGATAGACGCCATTGGTGGTCATCTGGGCAGGAGCGGCCTGGGCGGGCTCTGCGTAGTAGGCCTGCATCGGCGCCGCTTCGGGCTGATATGCTGGCGCGGGCGCACGTTCGGGCATGGCGTAGATTTGCGCCGGGGCCGACTCTGCGACCGGCGCAGGCGCCGGCTGCGACTTCGTCAGCTGCTGACGCAGGCGCTCGGCGGCTTCGGCCATGCGGCTCTGGCTCGTCGGATCCTCCGCCGTGATCGCGTCGAGGTCGATCCCCGTCGCCACGACCGAGACGCGAATAACGCCTTCGAGCGACGTATCGAAGGTCGCGCCGAGGATGATATTGGCGTCTTCGTCCACCTCCTGGCGAATGCGGCTCGCCGCCTCGTCGACTTCATAGAGCGTGAGGTCATGGCCGCCCGTGATCGAGATCAGCAGGCCGCGCGCGCCCTTCATCGACACTTCGTCGAGAAGCGGATTGGCGATCGCGGCTTCAGCCGCGAGATTGGCGCGGCGCTCGCCGGTCGCTTCGCCCGTGCCCATCATCGCCTTGCCCATGCCGCGCATAATCGAGCGCACGTCGGCGAAGTCGAGATTGATGAGGCCTTCCTTCACCATCAGGTCGGTGACCGAGGCGACCCCTGAATAGAGCACCTGATCCGCCATGGCGAAGGCGTCGGCGAAGGTGGTCTTCTCCGTCGCGATGCGGAAGAGGTTCTGGTTCGGGATGACGATGAGCGTATCGACGCACTTCTGGAGCTCGGTGATGCCGGCATCCGCGATGCGCAGACGGCGCTGACCCTCGAAGTGGAAAGGCTTCGTCACGACGCCCACGGTGAGGATACCCATCTCCCGCGCGATCTGCGCAATGACCGGCGCCGCGCCCGTGCCCGTGCCGCCGCCCATGCCGGCGGTGACGAAGCACATATGCGCGCCCTGCAGATGCTCACGGATTTCCTCGCGCGCCTCCTCGGCGGCGGCGCGGCCGACCTCCGGCTGGGCGCCGGCGCCGAGGCCTTCCGTCACCTGCAGGCCCATCTGAATCACCCGCTCGGCGGCGGAAGAGGCCAGCGCCTGAGCATCGGTGTTGGCGACGAGAAAATCGACGCCGGTAAGACCACAGGCGATCATGTTGTTGACGGCGTTGCAGCCGCCGCCCCCCACGCCGCAGACCATGATCCGGGGCTTCAATTCCCGCAGTTCGGGCGCTTTGAGATTGATCGTCATTTGCCTGGCCTCTCGAAAATTTTACTGCTCATCGGCGTCGGTTTGTCCTTCTCCTTGGACGCCCCGTCGCCGAACGCGTCGTCCTCGGTCGTTTGCGTCGAGGCCCGCCCTATCGGCCGAATCGCCTCACTTGAGAGAATCACTTCCCCCGATTCTAGAAGCTTTCCTTTAACCATCTACCAACTCGCGACATGTAGCCATCCGTACCTGCCGCAAACCTTTCGCCCCGATGCGCTTCGAAGTATTCGCGACCGGCGACCTGCGGATAGACGAGCAATCCCGCCGCCGCCGCAAAAGCGGGGCTGCGCGCGGGCTCTGGAAGACCCTCCACTCCGATCGGGCGGCCGACCCGCACCTGGCCGCCGAGAATGCGGCGCGCGCATTCGGGCGCGCCGGTAAGCTGGCAGGCGCCGCCGGTGAGAACGATGCGGCGGTTGGGACTTGAAGGGAAGCCGGCGCGCGCGAGCCGATCGCGCAAGAATTCGAACGTCTCCTCGATGCGCGGACGGATGATGCGCACGAGGTGGGATTTCGGCGCATGCGCCTTGTAGGGGCCGCTCTCGCCGACATGTTCGAAGGACACGGTCTCACGCTCGTCCGAAGAGGACGAGATCGCCGAGCCGTGAAAGGTCTTGAGCCGCTCCGCGTCCGCGAGCCGCGCGTCGAGACCACGGGCGATATCCATGGTGACGTGATTGCCGCCGAGCGTCACCGCGTCGAGATGCATCATTTCGCCGCGCGCGAAGACGGCGAGCGAGGTCGAGCCTGCACCCATATCCACCACGACGACGCCCATTTCAGCTTCGTCGGGCTCAAGCACGGCGAGACCAGCCGCATAAGGCGCCGCCGCCATGCCCTCGACGACGAGATGGGCGCGCTCCACCGCGAGCATAAGATTGCGCACAGCGGCCTGATCACAGGTCGCGACATGCAGATCGACGCCGAGCTCGTCGCCGACCATATCCTTGGGTTCGCGAATGCCGCTGACGCCATCTAGCGAGAAGCCCGTAGGCAAAGAATGAATCGCGACGCGACCACGATGAAGATGCCGCCCAGCGGAAGCCTCAAGCACGCGATGAATATCGGCCTCGGCGACCTCGCGGCCGCCGATCGTGCGCTTTGCGGCAAAATGCTCGGAAGCCAGCCGGCCGCCCGAGGCGGTGACAATTACATGCTCGACCTGGAGGCCCGCCATTCGCTCGGCCGCATCCACCGTAAGGCGAATGGCGCGCTCGGCCTCGTCCATGTCGACGACAAGGCCATGCTTCATCCCCAGCGATCGCTGGTGGCCGATCCCCACGACCCGAATCCGATGGGTCCGCCAGTCTTCCGGCGCGACCTCGCCCGCCGGCGCGAGCCGCGCAATCAGGCAAGCGATTTTCGACGTGCCGACGTCGAGGACGGCGAGCGTCGCCGCGCGACGTGGCGAGACGGGCTTCAGACGCGGGGGAACAAGCTGGGACTTCATGACTCTACCCGCCAGACTTCTTGGTCTTGTGAGGCAAACCTGCTTCGCGCGCCGCCGCGGCTTCTTCCGTGAGGCGCACGGTCACGCGGTCAGCGGCGCGCAAATCAATGGACATCAGATCCTTATCCAGTATGCGCGCCTCGCGTTGGAGGCGCGCGAGGGTTCCAACGGCCCGACCGGGGTCGAGCTCCGGCAGCTTCACGATGACGCCGTTGGTCATTTCGATGTCCCAGCGGCGATTGGCGACCAAAACGCCGGCCTTGACCCGCTGCGCGAGATCGCCCGTGTCATTCATGAGCGCCAGAAATTCGGGCAGGCGCTGTTGCGCGCCTTCGCCGACGACAAAGGGCAGGCCGAGATAGCGTTCGTCCCGCAGCTCGTCGATCACAACGCCGTCCTCGGCGATCACCGAGACTCGGCCATCGCGCTGCCAAAGGGCGTGCGGGCGGCGCTCCTCGATCGCAATGACGAGGCGATCCGGATAAAGCTTCGTGACGCGTGCGGTTTTGACGAGCGGAGCCGCCATCAACCGATCGCGGACGGCGTTGGCGTCGAGAAAGACCAACGAATGCTGCGGCCTGACGCCTGCGGCCTCGAGGAGTTCCTTTTCGCTCAGTTGCGACTGGCCGGAGATCGTGACCCCCGAAATCTCGAAGCCGACGGCGCGGGCGACGATATCCCAAGGCTGGCCTTCACGCGCGATGATCGCGTCATAGCCGCCGCTCTGCACGAGGCCCGCAAGGCCGACCCCGCCGAAAAGAAGGAACAAGCCGACGAGACCGACGCCCGGGCGCGCCAAAAAGGCGTAACGCGAAAGCGGGGAGCCTTCCTCCATCGAGCGGCGAGGCGCTGAGTGGGAGACGCAGACATCGGCTGACGCGGCGTTCGCATAGGGGGCGCCGGCGACGGCCGGCCGGGGCGCGCCAAAGGGAAAATGGGCAAGCGGGAGGGAGGTCGTAAACGACTCCCTCAACGATCGCAGGACGCGTCCTCCACCATCCATTTCACGAGCTCGCCGAACGAAAAACCTGCGAAAGCCGCCATTTCTGGCACGAGCGAGGTCTCCGTCATTCCCGGCTGCGTGTTCACCTCCAGCACGACGAGCTCTCCCGCGCCATCAGGGCGGTCGTCGTATCGAAAGTCCGCGCGGCTGACGCCACGGCAGCCGAGAGCTCGATGAGCCTCGATGGCTAAATGTTGAACCTCTTGGTAAATATTCTCTTTAAGATTCGCCGGAAGAATATGTTTTGAACCGCCTTTTGCATATTTGGCGTGATAGTCGTACCAGCCGCCGTCCGCGGCGAGAATCTCGATGACGTCGAGGGCGCGGTCGCCCATCACGGCGCAGGTCAGTTCGCGGCCGGCGATGAATTGTTCGGCCAGCATCAAATCGCCGTGCGCCCAGTCTTCCCGCATCAGCTCCTGCGGCGGATGGGCCTGGTCCTCCCTGACGATGAAGACGCCGAAGGAGGAGCCCTCGGAGACGGGCTTCAGCACATATGGCGTCGGCAGCACATGCGCCTTCGCTGCCTCGAGCCGATGCACCACGCGGCCTTTTGGCACCGGCACGCCGGCGGCCGCCATCACCACCTTGGCGACGTCCTTCTTCATCGCTATCGAGGAGGCAAGCACGCCGGAATGCGTATAGGGAATGCGCAGCAGCTCGAGCACGCCCTGGATGCAGCCATCCTCGCCAAATTTGCCGTGAAGCGCATTGAAGGCGACGTCCGGTTTGAGCGACCCGAGCACGTTTGCGATGTCGTGCCCGACGTCGACCGGCGTGACGCGATAGCCCTGTTCCTCCAGCGCCTTCGCGCAGGCCGCGCCCGAGCGCATAGAGATCTCGCGTTCGGCGGAAAGTCCGCCCATCAGCACGGCGACATGTTTGGTCATTTTGACCTCTTGATTGGGGAGGAAAAGATACGCCGCGACGTGGCCGGGCGCGCGCCCGCTTTCGCGGGCGAATCCCTGCCTAGCGAGGCTACGTCGGCGCTGGCGCCCGCGCAACGCCGTCGGACGTCCTGCGGACCCACACTTCTATATCGCCCGCCTGGCCTTGCGGCCGACCCAAACGCCGCCGAGCTGGAGCGTCGTCCAGGAACCGCCGGCCATGGCCGCAAGCCTCGCGGATCGATCGGCGACACCGCCGCGCGGCTCGACGGCGCTCATTTCAAGCAGCGCCGATCCGCTTGATTTCCCATTGCAGCTCGACGCCGCTCCTCTCGAAGACCCTGCGGCGCACAGTCTCGCCAAGGTTTTCGATGTCGGCGGCGCTTGCGCGGCCGCGATTGATGAGGAAGTTGCAATGCATCTTGCTGACCTCGGCATCGCCGACGACGAGGCCCCGGCAACCGGCGGCGTCGATCAATTGCCAGGCCTTATGACCCCCCGGGTTCTTGAAGGTCGAGCCGCCGGTCTTTTCCTTGATTGGCTGGGAAGCCTCGCGCGCTTGCGTGATCCGGTCCATCTCGGCCAGGATCGCCTCCGGATCGCCAGGCCGCCCCTGGAATAGCGCCTGCGTGAAAATAATATCCTCCGGCGCCGAGCAGTGGCGATAGCTGTAGCCCATGTCCGCGTTGGAGAAGATGCGGATGTTGCCTTCGCGGTCGACGCCGCGCGCTTCGATCAGCGTGTCCTTCGTCTCGCCGCCGTGCGCCCCCGCATTCATGCGCAGCGCGCCGCCGATGGCGCCGGGAATGCCGCGGTAGAACGCCAGACCGTCGATGCCGGCCTCCGCGGCGGCGCGCGCGGCTTTCACATCGGGGATCGCCGCGCCGACGCGCAGCCGGCTGCCTTCTTCAATCGCGATCTCGCCGAAGCCTTTCGCCGAGAGACGGATGACGACGCCTTCGACGCCGCCGTCGCGAACGATGACATTGGAGCCGAGTCCAATCACGGTGGCGGGGATGCGCCTCGGCAGGCGCGGCAGAAAATAAGCGAGATCCGCTTCATCGGCTGGCATGTAGAGAAGCTGCGCCGGCCCGCCGACGCGAAACCACGTATAGGGCGCGAGCGGCTCGTTCGCCGAGAGCCTCCCGCGCAGCTCGGGCATGAGGGCCGTGATCTCGGGGGTGAGGTCAGGAAAGGTCATTCAAGCGCCTCCACCGTCATTGCGAGGAGCGAGGCGACGAAGCAATCCAGCGCCGCGGCGGGGTTCTTGATTGCTTCGCTTCGCTCGCAATGACGATTGCGTCTCTCATGAGCATCCTCACGCCTGCCCGCCCGCCGCGAGCTGCTCGGGGAGCGCATAAGCCCACTGCGTGATGTTGCCCGCCCCCAGGCACACGACATAGTCACCCGGCGCGACGATTTCGCGCACCATCGCCGGCAGAACCTCCGGAGACGGCAGGGCCACCGCACGGCGATGGCCATGCGCACGAATGGCCGACACCAGCGCATCGCGGTCGACGCCGTCGATCGGCTGCTCGCCAGCCGGATAGACATCGGCGACGATCACGACATCGGCGTCGTTGAAGCAGGTGGCGAACGAGTCGAAGAGCGACTGCAGGCGCGTATAACGGTGTGGCTGCACCACGGCGACGACCTTGCCTTTGGTGGAGGCGCGCGCGGCGCGCAACACCGCGCCGATCTCGACCGGATGATGGCCGTAATCGTCGAAGATTTGCACGCCGTTCCACTCGCCGGTGCGTGTGAAGCGGCGCTTCACGCCGCCAAAGCCTGAAAGCGCCTTGCGGATTTGATCGGGCGAGAGGCCCAATTGATAGGCGACAGTAATCGCAGCCGTCGCATTCAGTGCATTGTGATGGCCCGGCATCGGCAGCAGCAGGTTTTCCAGATAGGTCGCCTGCGACGTCTTGCGGTCGCGCAACAGCACATTGAAGCGCGAGACTCCGCCCTCGAGATTGACGTCGAGGAGGCGCACATCGGCCTGCGGATTTTCACCATACGTGAAGACCCGGCGATCCTCGATCTTGCCGACGAGCTCCTGCACGGTCGGATGATCGAGACACATGACCGCGAAGCCGTAGAAAGGCAGGTTCTCGATGAAAGAGCGGAACGCTTCCTTGATCGCGTCAAAGGTGTGGAAGTGGTCGAGATGCTCGGGGTCAATGTTTGTGACGATCGCGACGTCGGCCGGAAGCTTCAAGAAGGTGCCGTCGCTTTCGTCCGCCTCGACGACCATCCAGTCACCGGCGCCCAAACGCGCATTGGTGCCATAGGCGTTGATGATGCCGCCGTTGATGACGGTCGGATCGAGCCCGCCGGCGTCGAGCAAGGTCGCAACGAGCGACGTCGTGGTCGTCTTGCCATGCGTGCCCGCAACGGCGACGCATTGCTTGAGGCGCATCAACTCCGCGAGCATCTCGGCGCGCCGCACCACCGGAAGCCGCTTCTCGCGCGCGGCGACAAGCTCAGGATTGTCGCGCTTGATGGCCGTCGACACGACGACGACGGCGGCGTCGACGAGATTCTTGGCGTCGTGGCCGATGAAGACCTTTGCGCCCTTTTCTGCGAGACGCTTGACGTTTGCGTTCTCGGCGGCGTCCGAACCCTGGACGGCGTAACCGAGATTATGCAGCACCTCGGCAATGCCCGACATGCCGATGCCGCCGATTCCGACGAAATGAATGGGGCCGAGATCGCGCGGCAGTTTCATTCCAATTTATCTCCTCAGGACGCGCGGCTTTGCGCCACTTCCAACATCAAATCAGCCAGCCGCTCAACTGCGTTGGCGACGCCCACGCGCTTCGCGGCTTCCGCCTTCTTCGCCAGAGCGTCGGGCGCTTCGATGACCTGCGTAAGGCGCGCGGCAAGAAAGGCGGGTGAAAAATCGCTCTGCTTCACCGTCTCCGCCGCGCCGGCCTGCTCGATGAATGCTGCGTTCGCCGCCTGATCGCCGTCCAGCGATTGAGGCAGCGGCACGAGCAGCGACGGCCGTCCGATGACCGCAAGCTCGGACACGGTCGAGGCGCCGGCGCGGGCGACGACGAAATGCGCCTGAGCCATGCGCAGCGGGAGATCCTTGAAGAAGGGCGCGATTTCGACGTTCACGCCAGCGCTTCGATAGATCGCTTCGACGCGAGGAATGTCTTCCGGGCGCGTTTGCTGCACGAGACGGATGCGAGAACGCAAGCCTTCGGGCAATGCGGCGATCGCTTCCGGCACGATGTCCGCCATCACGCGCGCGCCCTGCGAACCGCCGGTGACGAGCAATCGGAAAGCGCCGTCGGCGAAATCCGGATAGGCGAGCTGCGCGGCCTCGAGCACGGCGGGCCGCACCGGATTGCCGGTGAAAACGACCTTGCTTTGCAAGGCCGCAGGAACGGGGAGATTCGGAAGCCCCGCGGCGATCTTGTCGACATGGCCGGAGAGAAAGCGGTTCGCCTTCCCCATGATGGCGTTCGACTCGTGCAAAACCGTTGGAATTTTGAGGAACGACGCCGCAAGCAGCGGGGGAACGGTGGGATAGCCGCCGAAGCCGATGACCGCGCGTGGGCTCAGCCAGCGCAGCATCTTCGCGGCCTGCGCCGTGCCACAAGCCAAACGCGCCACCGCCTGCGCCTTGGCGATCAGCGAGCCGCCGCGCGGCGTCGCGGAAGGTATGCAATGCATCGCCCGCGCCGGGAAGTTCCCGCCATAAGCCAACGCGCGTTCGTCGGTGACGAGCTCCACCGGAACGCCGCGCCCGCCGAGCGCATGGGCGAGCGCCTCGGCCGGAAAGAGATGGCCGCCGGTGCCGCCAGCGGCGAGAATGATTGGGCGGTTGTTCATGTCAGGCCGCCGCCTGAACGGGCGCGCCGCTTGCTGCGACCTCGGTGAGCACGCGCGTGCGCGGGCGCTTGCGCGTGACGGCGAGCAGGAAGCCCATGCCCAGCGAGAGCGAAATCAGCGAGGAGCCGCCATAGGAGACGAAGGGCAGCGTCATGCCTTTCGCCGGCATGAGATGCACATTCACCGCCATATTGATGCAGCTCTGCAGGCCGAAGAGCATCACAAGGCCTGCGGTTGCAAAACGGCAGAAGGGGTCTTCGTTGCGCGCCGCCGAAGAAAGTCCGCGCACAACAATGAACGCGAAGACCATCGCAAGCCCGACGCAGACGATGACGCCGAATTCTTCGCCGATCACCGCGAAGATAAAGTCGGTGTGGGAGTCCGGCAAAATGCGCTTGACTGTGCCTTCGCCCGGCCCCTTGCCGAACCAGGAGCCCGCCTTGAAGCTTTCGAGCGCCGTCTCGGATTGGAAGTTGAGCGGCACCCCTGCGACTGGCGGCGGCGGATCGAGAAAGGCGTCGATGCGCGCGCGAACGTGCGGCGCAAATTTATAAGCCAGCGCTGCGGCGGAAACAGCAAGGCCGCCAAGGCCGAAAAGCCAAATCACATGCAGGCCTGCCATGAAGAAGAGCGCGCCCCAGACGATGGAAATGAGCATGGTCTGTCCGAAGTCCGGCTGCAGGACAAGCGGCCCGATGGTGAGCGGGAAAAGCAGAAGCGCGAGCCAATTGCCCGGAACATCCTTGCGTCGGGCGCCTTCCGAGAAAGCCCAGGCGACGACGACGACAAAGGCGGGCTTGAGAAACTCCGACGGCTGAACGCCAAAGATCCAACGCCGCGCGCCCTTCACTTCCTGGCCAAAGAACAGCGTCGCGACAACCAGCGCCAGCGAAATCAGAAAGACGATGAGCGCGGCGCGGCGCACATGACGCGGCGAGAGGAAGGATGCGCCAATCATCACCGCAAGCGCCGGCAGAAGATAAGCCACCTGGCGGTTGACGAAATGGAAGGCCGGAAGATGCAGCCGCTCCGCGACCGGCGGGCTGCCGGCCATGCCGAAAACCAGACCGGCGACGATGAGGAGGCCGATGGCGGCGAGAAGCCAGCGATCGATGGTCCATGCCCAATCGGAAAATGCGGTTCGCTCGGCGCGCGAAATCATGGATGCTCTCCTCTGCGAGCGGCGATGACGGCGGGCAATACGTTGACGAGGGCGCGGAAAGCGTCGCCCCGCGCTTCAAAATTCTTGAACTGGTCGTAGGAGGCGCAGGCGGGCGAGAGCAACACGATGGGCTCCGCAGCGTCGTCATCGAGCGCATCGAGCGCCGCGCGGGTCGTGGCGACGTCGAGCGTCTCGCAACGCTCATAGGGAAGCGCGCCCTCGAGCGTGCGCGCAAAATCATCGCTGGCGTGACCGATCAGATAGGCCTTGCGAATGCGCGGGAAATAAGACCGCAGCGGCTCGATGCCGCCTTCCTTCGCCTTGCCGCCGATGATCCAGTAAATATCTGTGAAGCTCGCAAGCGCCTTTTCCGCCGCATCGGCGTTCGTGGCCTTGGAATCATTGACGAAGAGCGCGCGCTCGATGCGCCCGACCTCCTCCATGCGATGCGGCAGACCGGGATAGCTGAGCAACCCCCGGGCGATCTCCTCGTCGTCGAGCCCGCATTCCCAGGCGGCGGCGGCGGCGAAAGCGGCGTTCTGCGCATTATGGGCGCCGCGTAGCGCCCGCGCGCCTTTCACCGAGCCGAGCAGTTCGGCCTCCTCCGGCGGATGGCCCTGCTCGCGGAAATAGATCTCTCCGTCCTCGACGTAAAAACCCCAATCGAGCCTGCGCGCGGCCGAAACCGGCACGACGCGTTGCTCCGGTTTTGGCTCCGCGGCAAGGCGCGCGCCGATCGCATGCGTATGGGCGTCGTCGACGCCGATCAATGCGACCTCCGCGCCCGCGACAAGGCGCTCCTTCACCGCCGCGTAGTGTTCCATCGAGCCATGGCGGTCGATGTGATCTGGAGTCAAATTGATCAAGATGCCGATTGTGGGGCCGAGCGAGGGCGCGAGATCGATCTGGAAGGAAGAGCATTCGACAACGTGGATGCGATCATCCGCGGGCGGCTCGAGATCGAGAACAGGCACGCCGATGTTGCCGCCGAGCTGCACCTCGCGACCCGCCTCGCGCAAAATATGGGCAATGAGCGCGGTCGTCGTCGACTTGCCATTGGTGCCGGTAATCGCGATGAAGGGCGAGCGGCCGGTGTGCGCGGCGCGCTCGCGGCAGAAAAGCTCGATATCGCCGATGATCTCGACGCCTGCGGCGCGGGCGTGCTCGACCGTCCAATGCGGCGCCGGATGTGTGAGTGGCACGCCGGGCGAGAGGATGAGCGCGGCAAAACGCGACCAATCGCTGCGCGACAGATCTTCCAGCGGCACGCCGGCGTTGACCGCCGCAAGCCGCCCCGCCTCGCCATCGTCCCAGGCATAGACCTCGGCGCCGCCCGCCATCAGCGCTTTAGCGGTAGAAAGACCCGATCCGCCAAGACCGAACAGCGCGACAGCCTTGCCTTTGAAAGTCTTGACTGGAGTCATCGTCACCTCAGCTTGAGGGTCGACAGACCCATGAGCGCCAGAACGAAGGAGATGATCCAGAAACGGATGACGACTTGCGGCTCCTTCCAGCCCAGTTTCTCGAAGTGATGGTGGATCGGCGCCATCAGGAAGATGCGCTTGCCCGTCGCCTTGAAATAGGCGACCTGAATGATGACCGAAGCGCCTTCGAGGACGAAGAGGCCGCCGACGATCGCCAGCACGAACTCCTGCTTCACTGCAACGGCGACCGTGCCCAGCAGGCCGCCGAGCGCGAGCGAGCCGGTGTCGCCCATGAAAATCTGCGCGGGCGGCGCATTGAACCACAGGAAGCCCAGCCCTGCGCCGATGAAGGCGGAACAGACGATGGTCAGCTCGCCGACGCCGGGGATGTAGTTGACGCCGAGATAGTTCGAGAAAATCGAATTGCCTATGAGGTAGGAGAATATTGCGAATGCGCCGACTGCGATCATGGAGGGCACGATCGCAAGCCCGTCGAGCCCGTCGGTCAGATTGACGCAATTGCCCGCCGAGACGATGACGAAGGCGCCGAACGCGATGAAGAACAGGCCCAGCGAGCCCACGTAACCCTTCACCATGGGGATGGCGAGATTCGACATGTTTTCGCCACCGACCGCCATCAGCAGGTAGCAGGCGATTCCCGCGGCAAGAAATTCGAGCGCCAAGCGCGCCTTGCCGGAAAAGCCGGCGTGCGTCTGCCGCGTGACCTTGAGATAATCGTCGTAAAAGCCGATGGCCCCGAAAGAGGCTGTGACAAACAGCACGATCCAGACGTAGTAGTTGCGCAGATTAGCCCAAAGCAAGGTGGCGGCGACAAGTCCGGAAAGGATCATCAACCCGCCCATGGTGGGCGTGCCCTTTTTCGTCAGGAGATGCGACTGCGGCCCGTCCTCGCGGATCGGCTGCCCCTTGCCCTGCTTGATGCGCAGCGCCGCGATGATGCCCGGTCCAAAGAAGAAAACGAAAAACAGCGCCGTCGCCGCCGCCATGGCCGCGCGGAATGTGATGTAGCGGAAGATATTGAGCGGACTGTAGAGGTAAGACAGATCCGCAAGCAGGGTCAGCATATGGACTTCCTCAACTGGCCGTCTCGGGCGCGAATTTTTCTTTCGTCGCGGCAACGATCCTTGTCATGCGCGAGCCGTTGGAGCCCTTGATCATGACGACGTCGCCGGACCGAATTGCGGCAAGAACCGGTTCCTCCAGCTCGAGAGCGCTCGTGCGGTGAGCGGCGCGCATGGCCTCCGGTGCCGCGTAATAAAGGCGTTGCATCAGCGGCCCCGCCGTGAACAGGAGATCGACCTTGGCGCGCATCAGGTCGGGCGCCAGCGCCGCATGCAGCTCGGCGCCCTCGGTCCCGAGCTCCAGCATGTCGCCGAGCACGGCGATACGGCGCCCGCCAGCGCCGGGCCTGGTGGCTGCGAGAAGCTCCAAAGCGGCGCGCATGGAGGTCGGGTTGGCGTTGTAGCTCTCGTCGATGAGCGTGAAGGCGCCATTGCCGGCAGGAAGCGTCTCGCGCTGGCCGCGTCCCGGAGGCGGCGCGAAATCGACGAGCGTCGCGGCGACTTTCTCCAGGTCGAGGTCGAATGAGAGTGCGACGAGCAGCGCAGCAAGCGAATTGAGCGCGACATGCTTGCCCGGCGCGCCGATACGGTAGATGAGGCGCTTGCCAAGTACGTCGGCCTCGACCTCGCAACCAGCGTCGATCTGCCTATAAGAGAGCAGCCGCGCTTGCGCCCTTTCGGACTCACCGAAGTCGAGAACATGTCCGGCGTAGGCGAACGCCGCGTCGGCGAGGCGCTCGTATTGCGGATCGTCCCGGTTGATGACTGCGACGCCGCCTTCAAGCCCCGTGAAGATTTCCGCCTTGGCGTCGGCAATGGCGGCGACCGAATCGAAATATTCCAGGTGCACGGGCGCAACGCGCGTGACCACAGCGACGTGCGGGCGCACCTGCGTGACGAGAGCGGCGATCTCGCTCGGGTGGTTCATGCCGAGCTCAAAAACGCCGTAGCGCGTCGAGGCCGGCATGCGCGCTAGCGAGAGCGGCACGCCCCATTGATTATTGTAGGAGGCGACAGAGGCATGCGTGGCGCCGAAATGCGACAGCATCAGCCGCGTCATATCCTTGGTGGAGGTCTTGCCGACCGAGCCGGTGATGGCGGCGATCAAGGCGCCCGTACGGTCGCGCGCGCGCATCCCGAGCATTTCGAGCGAATGCTGCACGTCCTTTACGACGAAGAGCGGCCCCGCTCCCGCAAGCTCGCGCGCATGCGCTTCGTCGATGACCGCCGCCGCAGCGCCCCTCTCGAAAGCCGCTCGGACAAATTCATGGCCGTCGCGCGCCTCGCCCTTGATGGCGACGAAAAGATCGCCGGGCTGCAATGTGCGCGTGTCGATCGAGACGCCGTTCGCCTCCCGCGCCAGCGCGCCGCTGACGCGAGCCTGCAGGGCGCCGACAAGCGCCAGTCCCGACCATAGAGGTTCCTGCTTCATGGACCGTGCTCCTGCAGCGCTTTCTTGACAGCTTCGTGGTCGGAAAAGGGCAATATTCGATTGCCGACAATCTGGCCAGTCTCGTGCCCCTTGCCCGCGACGACGAGGACGTCGCCGGCGCGAAGCCCTGCGACAGCTTGGGAGATCGCCTCGCCGCGGTCGCCGATCTCGATAAGCTGCGCCGAGCCGGCGCCCTTGGCCCCTTCGATGATCGCGGCCCGAATCGCGCCTGGCTCCTCACTGCGGGGATTATCATCCGTCACGATGACGACATCGGCGGCGCGTGCGGCAATCTCGCCCATCAACGGGCGCTTGCCCTTGTCGCGATCGCCGCCGCAGCCGAATACGACGATGAGGCGGCCCTTGGTCAGCGGCCGCAGCGTGGCGAGCACCTTCTCCAGCGCATCGGGCTTATGAGCGTAATCGACGAAGGCCGGCGCGCCATTGCGCGCGCCGATCAGCTCCAGCCGGCCGGGTGCGCCTTTCAGATCGTCCAGCGCGGCGAATACGCGCGCCGGATCGTCCCCTGAGGCGATGGCCAGACCGGCCGCGACGAGCGCGTTGGACGTTTGGAAGGCGCCCGCGAGCGGCAGTTCGACCTTGTAATGATTGCCGGCGTGAATGAGCTCCAGGCTCGTCGCCAGCGCATGCGCCCGTGAATCCTTCAGCGCGACGTAGAGTAGCGATCTGGCTTCGTTAGCCCCGAAATACCCCCCCTTTACGGGGAGGTCGGCCGCCAAAGGCCGCCGGGTGGGGCTCTCGCCGCTTGCATAGTGCTGAGGTGCGCCACCCGACCCCGCTGACGCGGGGCCACCCTGCCCGTAAAGGGGAGGGATTGGCTCACGCCCGGCATCCCGATTGCCCTGCAACGCAATCGCCTCGCCTTTGGCGCCGACGCCGAATATGTTCAATCCACGCGACCGGGAGATCTCCGCGACGCGCTCAGCCACGTCGCTGTCGGCGTCTATCACCGCCGTTTGGCCCGGCTGCAGCAGCGTATCGAAGAGCCGCATCTTCGCCGCGAGATATTCTTCCATATCGCGGTGGTGATCGAGATGATCCCGCGAAAAGTTGGTGAAGCCGGCCGCCGTCAGTCGAACCCCATCGAGGCGCCGCTGGTCGATGCCCAGCGACGACGCCTCCATCGCGAGATGGGTGACGCCGCGATCGGCGAGCTCCTGGAGCGTCTTGTGCAGCTCGACTGGGCCGGGCGTCGTCAGCGCGCCATAATGCGCGCCTTTCGAGTCCACGACGCCGACCGTGCCGAGCGAGGCCGCTTCATGCCCCAAAGCCGCCCAGATCTGGCGCAGGAAGGCGACGACAGAGGTCTTGCCGCTCGTGCCCGTGACCGCGACAATGGTTTGCGGCTGGCGCGGATAGAAGCGCCCCGCCGCATGCGCCAGAGCCGCGCGAACGTCTGGAACCACCACGAGCGGCAAAGGGCATTCGGCCGGCCGCTGCGCGATCACGACGGCGGCGCCACGCGCCTTGGCGTCGCTCACATAGGAAAGGCCATCTCCGGCATGGCCGGGAATGGCGAAAAAAGCAAAACCCTCGCCGAGGACGCGGCTATCCGCCGAGAGGCCCTCGATCTCGATGCTCCCGATCGCGGGATCGAGATCGTCTCGGGCGAGGAGCTTAGAGAGACGCATCAGTGGCCGTGGCCTCCGGAAGAAGGAACATTGGCCATGCCATAGCCGAGTTTGGCGAGCAGCGGAAAGGGCTGATTCGGCGGCTCGAAGCGCGGCGCGAGGCCCAGAACCGGCCCCGTCCGCTCGATGATCCGACCCGTCACATAGCCGGCGTTGAAGGCGGCCGTCGCGTGGCCGCCGTCCTCGGGCAGGCCCTGCGGCTCGTCCATGATGGTCAGAAAAAGATATTTCGGCTTGTCGGAGGGCGCGACAGCCATGAAGGTCGTGAACAGGCGGTTCTTGTCGTAATGGCCGTGGATGACCTTCTCCGCCGTGCCGGTTTTGCCGCCGACAAAATAGCCGTCGATATTGACCTTCCGCGCCGTGCCGATTTCCGCGTTGAGCCGCATGAGATAGCGCATGGCTTCGCTCGTCTCGGGCTTCACTACCTGCGCGGCGTCCTTCATCGCGTCTTCCTGCGAGCGCTTCAGGAAGGTGGGCGTGATGAGATAGCCCCCGTTCATCAACGCGCCGACCGCCATCATCGCCTGCAGCGGCGCCACCGCGAGACCATGGCCGAAGGCGATGGTCATCGTATTCAACTCGCTCCAGTTCTTCGGATAGATCGGCTCGGCGCTTTCTGGAAGCTCCGTGCGCATGCGCGTGAGCTGCCCCATCTTGCGCAAGAACACCTTGTGCTTCTCGACACCCTGCCCCATCGCCATGCGCGCCGTGCCGATGTTGGATGAGTAGGTGAAGACCTCCGGCACGGTCAATGCGCGGTTTTGCGCGTGATAATCATGGATCTTAAAACGGCCGAAGGTGAGCGCCCCGCGCGCATCCAGGCGGGAGCTGAGATTCACCTTGCCGGAGTCGAGCGCCATGGCGATGGTGAGCGCCTTGAAGGTCGAGCCCATCTCGTAGACGCCGACATTCATGCGGTTGATATGCGTCAGGTCGAGCGCGTTGGCCTTTTCATCCGTCGGCTTGTTGGGATCATAATCGGGGAGCGAAGCGAGCGCGATTATTTCGCCCGTGTTCACGTCCAGGATCGCCGCTGCGCCCGCCTTTGCCTTGAAACGGGTGACGCCTCTCTCGAGCTCGTCGCGCATCGCATGCGTCGCGCGTGCGTCGAGCGACAAAGTGATCGGTTGCAGCTCGTCAGGCGTGGCGCCGAAGCCGAGGTTATGCAAATCGGCGAGGCCCTGCCCGTCGATATATTTCTCGATGCCGGCAATGCCCTGGTTATCGACATTGGCGAAGCCCAGCACATGGGCTCCAATCGGCCCGTTGGGATAAACGCGCTTGTTCTCCGCGATGAGCCCGACGCCCGGCAGGCCGAGATGAAATACTTCGTCGCGCTGATGCGGCGTGACTTCGCGCTTCACCCAGACGAAGCCTTTCTTCGCGGCGCCCAGGCGATCACGCAGTTCCCTGGGGTCCACGTCCGGTAGAACCGCGGTGAGCAGCTCGGTCGCCTCGTCCTTGTCGATGAGACGTTTGGGCTCGGCGAAGACGGACATCACTTTCACGTCGCTCGCCAGCACTTGGCCGTTGCGATCCAAGATGTCCGGCCGCGAGGCGGAAACGGCTTCGACCGCCGGATGATGGGCTGTCTCGGGCTTGAAGCCGAGATAGATAAGCTTCGCGCAGATCACGCCGTAAAGAACGAGGAAGCCAAGCGCAGCAAGGCGCATGCGCGAGGCGCTCGCGTCGAGCCTCGTCGAAAAGACAGCGCGGATAAAACCCGCATATTTCGAGGGCTTCCTCGTCGGCCGCGATGGCGGCGTTTCGAGCATGTCCGGAATGGGCTGGCGCTCTATCATGGCTTTTTGGCCTCACGGCTCGAGCCCGGTTTAGCGACGCTTTGCGCCTTGGTCGCGGCGACGACCTTCGGCGTGGCGGTCTTGGGTTTAGCGGCCTCGGACTTGGGCGTCGTCGTCGGAGCCGAGGGCGCCGCCGGAGGCGTCGCCGGCGCGGAGAGACCGATCTCACTAAGCTTTGCGCCGATCGTGTCGGTATGGGTCTTATTGGGCAAGCTTGCCGCGGTCACGAGCTGCGACACCTGGAGCGGCTTGAGTTCCGGCAAATATCGGTCGGCGAGCGGCTGCAGCCGCTCGGGACGCGTCATATAGGCCCATTCTGCCCGCAAGACGGCGATGGCGTCGCGCTCCGCTTTTATCTCCAGCTTTGTCTTGGTGATCTGCTCCAGGCGGTAGGCTGTCTGATATTTGATCGAATAGGCGTAGACAGCCGAGCTGATCAGTATCGCGACCGCGAGAATGTTGAGAAGCCGAAGCATCAGACTTTTCCTTTCTCGCGCGCCGGCAAGCGCGCAAGCCGCATGAGCTTGTCGCCGAGCGGCAAGGGAGCGGCGGCGCTGCGCGTGGCGCAGCGCAGCTTGGCCGAGCGGGCGCGTGGATTGGCGTCGACCTCCTCGCGCGTCGGCGCGATCGGCTGGCGGCCCTCGCAGATGAAGCTCGTTTCCGGCGGCGCTGCTTCTCCCGGCAGGCGACGCGAGCGGGTCTCGCCGCGACCCGACCGCTCGGCGAGGAATTGCTTCACGATGCGGTCTTCGAGCGAATGGAAGGTCACGACGGCGAGGCGACCGCCCTCCGCGAGGACACGCTCGGCCGCGGCGAGGCCGTCGAGCAGTTCGCCGAGCTCGTCGTTGACCGCGATCCGCAGCGCCTGAAAGCTTTTCGTCGCCGGATGAATATCGCCCGGCCGCCCCGGCGCGACGCGCGCGATCATCTCGGCGAGCAACTTGGTCGAGGTGAAAGGCGCAAGCTTGCGATCGTGAACGATGGCGCGGGCGATGCGGCGCGAGGCGCGCTCCTCGCCATAAAAATAGAGAATGTCGGCGAGCGTCTCTTCGTCGACCTCGTTGACGATCTCTGCGGCGGAAACGCCCTTGCCCTCCATGCGCATATCGAGCGGGCCGTCGCCTCGGAAGGAGAAGCCGCGTTCGACCTCGTCGAACTGCATCGAAGACACGCCAATATCGAAGACGACGCCATCCAGGGGCGCGAAGTTCTGCGCTTTCGCGACCTCCTCGAGCTGCGAGAAGCGCGCTTCGACCAATGTGAGCCTTGGCTGCGCTTGCAACACGAGACCCGCGCCCGCACAAATGGCGGCCGGGTCGCGATCGAGCGCCAGAACCCTCGTGTCGGCGGCGGCGAGAATGGCGCGCGTATAGCCGCCCGCGCCGAAAGTGCCGTCGAGGTAGCGGCCGCCGTCGCGCGGCCGCAGCGCTCCGAGCACCTCCTTGAGCAGCACGGGCACATGCCGGACCGGGGCTTCGTCCGCTGGGAGCCGATCCGCGCCGCTGTCCTTACGCATCACACTCGCCCTCGCATTCGCCAAAGCCGTCTCCCGAACGCGGCGGCCATGCGCGAGCGGGCCTTTATGAGGTCCACGCGCAGTCATCGAGCGTCGGGGCGAAATCGTTTCGCGGGCCATCGTTGAGTTCAAGAGCGTCGGCGGAGCGGCGGGCAAGCCGCAGCGCCTCCTCCGGCGCCATACAACATTAAGCTTTGTTAGTCTTAAGGGAGGGTTACCGGCGCCTGCAGGAAGTAGCGTCAAATGCAAGCGGCTACCCCAGCCAAGGGACGCCCGTCTTTTGCACGGGCTATGGCGGAGCCGGGTGGGGTAAAGCCCAAACCCCTGCCGTGACTGCGCGGACCCCACCCGGTTTCCGGTCATTACGAGCGAAGCGAAGCAATCCAGGGCCGCTATAACCGCTCTGGATTGCTTCGTCGCTTCGCTCCTCGCAATGACGCCCCATCGAAAAAACTTGGCGCCAGCCGGCCTGTAAGCCGGGTTCTGTATGACGCGAGGGGACTCGCGCGTGACGGCCATTCCTCTGGGGCGGTCGTCGCCGACCGCCTCGAGCAACCAACCCGGGCGACATCCCGGAGACGGGTCGAAAGCTTGAAGCTTTCAGTCGCCCCTATTCGGTTTTGCTCCCGGCGGGGCTTGCCATGCCCTGAAGCGTTGCCGCTCAGGCGGTGCGCTCTTACCGCACCCTTTCACCCTTACCGGGCGTAAAGCCCGGCGGTTTGCTTTCTGTGGCGCTTTCCCTGGGGTCGCCCCCGCCGGACGTTATCCGGCGCCGTGTCTCCGTGGAGCCCGGACTTTCCTCTGCGTGACGCAGCGGCCGTCCGGCCGACTGGCTCAATCAGGGATAGGGAGCGCAAGCCGCGAGGTCAAGGCGCGACATCCGCGTCACCTGCCCAAGAAGGGGATTGCCTCGCGCCAGCCCGACCGTTGCGATTCACCAAGGGACTCGCGCACTTGCGCCGAAACCAGCGCGCCGGCCGCAAGTCCGAAGGCCAGCGCGACATAGGACGCGACCATCGACTTCTTGGAGAGCACCAGCTCCCAGCCGGGGGTGAAGCGACGAGGCGTCGGGCCGTAATCCACCGCCGCGGCGATCCCCGACGTCACAAGCGCGTCGCGCAGCAAGGCCCAGAGCGAGCGCGGCGGGTTCATCGCCAGCCAAGCCTCGAAAGGCGCGGCCCAAAGGATAGACGAGAACTCATGGATGCCGAAGCCCACCAGCGTATGGCTCGCGCTCGGCAGCTCGACATTCGCCGCCGCATCGCCCCGAATCCAGTGGCTTGTGGCGTTGGCGGGCTGGAACGCGCTCTTGCCCTCCATTTTGGCGAGCGCCGCCAGCGCCGCCGATGAGACGAGCGTGGCAACCGTGCCGGTCACCGCGGCGGACAGCGCGAGACGCGACCATCCGTTGTTCATAACTTCGTTCATGAGGGCCTCCGAGGAGCTTCGTAGAGCGCATTCCGCAAAAGTTGACAGACTTTCGCGATGAGAATGCGCTCCAAATTCTTGGTTTTGCGCGATTTCTTGTCGCTCGCATGATTCATGCGAGCGGAAAGCGCGCTAGGCAAGTGCAACCAAAGGGGGCCGGCTTGGTTCCGACGCTTCCGGCGGTCGGCGAATTGCTTTAAGCGAGGCGTCATGAAGGCGGGGCAGGACGAATCGAACGGGGCCCAGATCGTCGACGTGCTGGCGCCTGTCGCCGTTGACACCCCCTATTCCTATATCGCCCCGCCGGCCCTCGGACTGCAGCCCGGGGACAGCGTCAAAATCCCGCTCGGAACGCGCGAGGCCTATGGCGTCGTCTGGTCAGTGGAAGAGAAGCGCGCTGCCCGGAGTAATCTCAAGACCGTCATCGCACGGCTCGACCGGCCGCCGCTCTCACAGAAGCTGCGCGATTTCATCGACTGGCTGGCGCGCTACACGCTGACCCCGCGCGGCATGGCGCTTCGCCTCGCGACGCGCGCGGCTGAGGAAGCCGCGCCCGATACGCCGCGGACGCTCTATCGCGCGACCGGGACGAAGCCCGGGCGCCTGACGCCGACCCGCGCGCGCGTGTTGGAAGCCGCCGAGGGCGGCATGGCCTTCTCGAAGAAAGCCCTTGCCGAGGCGGCCGCTTGCTCGCCGGGCGTGATCGACGCGCTGGCCGACGACGGCGCCTTGGAGGCTGTAGCGGCGGCGCCCGAACCCGTCGCGCGCGCGCTCGACCCCGATTTCGCGGCGCCTGTTCTGGAGCCCGCCCAGCAAGACGCCGCAAATGCATTGACCGAGGCCGTTCGCGCGCGCGCGTTCAAACCTTTCCTTCTCGAAGGCGTGACGGGCTCCGGCAAGACCGAGGTCTATTTCGAAGCCATCGCCGCCGCGCTGAAAGACAGCGGTCAGGCGCTCGTCATGATGCCGGAGATTGCGCTCACGGCGCAGTTTCTCGAGCGCTTCGCAGCGCGCTTTGGGGAGAAGCCGGCCGAATGGCATTCGGGCGTATCGGAGCGTAAGCGCGCGCGCATCTGGCGGGCGGCGGCGACGGGCGAGCTTTCGGTTGTCGCCGGCGCGCGCTCGGCGCTCTTCCTGCCGTTCCGCGACCTTCGCCTCATCGTCGTCGACGAAGAACATGAAGGCGCCTACAAACAGGACGACGGCGCGTCATATCATGCCCGCGACATGGCGGTGGTGCGCGCGCGATTTGAAAACGCGGCGATTGTGCTCGCGTCGGCGACGCCGTCGATCGAAACGCGCGTCAATGCTGAAGGTGGACGCTATGGATATCTGCGTCTCGACTCTCGCGCGGGGTCGCGTCCAATGCCGCTGCTCGAGCCGATCGACATGCGTGTCGAAGGCCCTGAACGCGGGCGCTGGATCGCGCCGCGCCTCGCGCTCGCCATCGGCGAAACCATTGCGCGCGGTGAACAAGCGCTGCTCTATCTCAATCGTCGCGGCTATGCGCCTTTGACGCTTTGCCGCGACTGCGGCCATCGCTTCCGTTGTGAGAATTGCGACGCCTGGCTCGTCGAGCACCGCTTCCGCCGCGCGCTCGTCTGCCACCACTGCGGCCATACCGAACGGCGCCCCGACAAATGCCCCGAATGCGGCGCGGAAGATTCGCTCGCAGCCTGCGGACCTGGCGTCGAGCGCCTGGCGGAAGAGGCCGCGACGCTCTTCCCGGATGCGCGCATTCTCGTGCTGTCGTCGGACTTCCCCGGCGGCGCCGAAAGGCTGCGACGCGAGCTCGACGAAATTGCAAAAGGCGCCTTCGACATTGTCATCGGCACGCAGCTCGTCGCCAAGGGTCACAATTTTCCGCATCTGACGCTTGTCGGAGTCGTCGATGCGGATTTGGGGCTTGGCAGCGGTGATCCGCGCGCAGCCGAGCGCACCTTTCAATTGCTCAATCAGGTGACGGGGCGTGCCGGACGCGGCGACAAGCCGGGGCGCGCGCTCATACAAACATTCCAGCCCGAGCATCCCGTCATCGCCGCTTTGCTCTCGGGCGATTGTGAGAAATTCTACGCCCAGGAAATCGCCCTGCGCGAACGCGCCGGATTGCCGCCCTTCGGCCGTCTCGCCGCGCTCATCGTCTCCGGCAAGGACGCCGCTGCTGCGGAAGCGCATGCGCGCGCCCTGGCGCGCGCCGCAAATGATCTGCCGCCGTCGCCGCGCTATCGCGTCGCAGCGCTCGGCGGATTGCCGGAAGCCGAAGAGATTCTGATTCTCGGCCCTGCCGAGGCGCCGATCGCGCTCATTCGCGGGCGGTTTCGCTATCGCCTGCTGGTGAAGGCGCCGCGAAGCGCCGACGTGCAAGGCTTTTTGCGCGACCTCGTCGCGGCGGCGCCGAAAGAGCGTGGCGGCGTGCGCGTGCAGATCGACATCGATCCACAGAACTTCATGTAACCGCTGCCTTCTCAATCGTGACTGAGAGGGAGGGCCAGGCAGGCTCATACGCGGTTGAAAGAGCGGGATACCGCGACAAATAGCAGTGGCTGTAAAGCGCCCGTGCGCTTTCCCTCTTGGCATGGAAGGATCTAGAATGAACCTCAAGCCAGTCTTCTTCGCCGCGCTCCTCGGGGGCGTCGTCGCATCTGCGCCCATTGCTTCCGCCATGACCATCGCGCCATTGGCGGCTCCTGGCGTCGATGTGCAGAAAGCGCACATGTTGAAGGTGTGCGAACACGGCCGCTGCTTCATGACCTACCATCATCCCGGCTGGCGTCATGAGCGCATGGGTTACAGCGGCGGGCGGTCCAATCAGAACCGCAGTTACTAGCGCGTTTTCTGCTCGCTTGGAATCATGCGAGCCACAAGCAATCGCGCAAAGTCGCAACCCGGAGCGCATTCTTATCGCAAAAGTCTGTCAACTTTTGCGGAATGCGCTCTAGCGCGCTTTCCGCTCGCATGGAAATCATGCGAGCGATAAGAAATCGCGCAAAATCAAAAATCTGGAGCGCATTCTTATCGCGAAATTCTGTCAACTTTTGCGGAATGCGCTCTAAGTGCGATGAGCCCAGCATGTGCTCCGTCATAGGCTACGACGCAGCCGCGAGCCTTTTTTCTTTTTGGAGAACAAGCCGAAAAAAGCGCGGGCTATCACTGCGCGTCACGCGCGCATTGAAAGCAGATAAACGGGCGACAGATACGACGGACCTCCCGCGAGGAAAAGCCCTTGTCCTCGACAGGAAAGGACGGAACGATGAAGAATACGCTTGCTTCATTAGCCTTTGCGTCGCTCGGCGCCCTCACTCTCGCGGCGCCCGTGTCGAAGGCCATGCCGCTGGCGCAACCGGCCCAAAAAAGCGCACTCCAGAACGCTCTTTTCGCCAGTCTCTGCAACGACAAAGGCGACTGCCGGTCGTCATATCGCGCCACCCGCGTCCAGTGGGACGAGAATCGTGAACAGGGCGGACGCTACGGTTATCGCGATCGTGATCGCGACGAGGAATATGAGCGTCATCCCGGTTATCGGGATCGGGACGAATACGAAGAGCGTGGCGAAGATCGCGACCGTGGGCGATACGGGCGCGGGGACAAAGACGAACGCGAAGAGCGCGGGGAATAGGGCGGCCATGGCCCATCCGGCCGATCGGACAAGGACTGAATCCGGCGACCGCCGCCGCAACAAAAATAGAAGCGCCGCGGGCCCGAAGGGCTGCAATATCTCAAAGCGCGTGCGCCCGAAGCGTCCGGGCGCGCGCTGCTCTTAACTGCGGCCAACGACGCGAGCGATCACTTTTGCCGTGTAGTCGACCATCGGCACGATGCGCGCGTAATTCAGCCGTGTCGGCCCGATGACTCCGAGCGCGCCGATGATGCGCCGCTCGCCGTCACGCAAGGGCGCAGTGATCATCGAGGAGCCGGAGAGCGAAAAAAGCTTATTCTCCGAGCCGATGAAAATGCGTACGCCCTCTCCGTCCTCCGCACGCTCCAGCAAATCGATCACTGCGGTCTTCGTTTCGAGGTCGGCGAATAGAAGGCGCACACGCTCGAGATCGGCCGCCGCAGTTAGATCTTCGAGGAGATGCGCCTGGCCGCGCACGATCAGCTGGCGATTATCGGTCGTGAGGCCGCCCCAGCTCGCAAGCCCCGCCTGCACGAGCCGGGCGGTCAATTCGTCGAGCTCCGTGCGGGCGGCGCGGCGCGAGGCCTCTATGCTTTCGCGCGCCTCGACGAGCGTGCGGCCGGTGATGCGCGCATTGAGATAATTCGCCGCTTCGATCAGGGCGGAAGCCGGAAGATCGCGCGAAACAGGGATTACGCGGTTTTCGACCGTCCCGTCGTCCGCGACCAGGATGGCGAGCGCGCGCTCCGGCTCGAGGCGGACGAAGTCGATCTGCTTGAGGCGCATATTTTCCTTGGTCGCCACGACGATGCCGGCGACCCGCGTCAGTCCCGAGAGAAGGCTCGTCGCCTCCGCCAGCACGCCTTCAAGATCGTGGTCCTTCGACGCCGCCTCGACTTCCGCCGCGATGTGGGCGCGCTCGGTTTCCTCCAGATCGCCGATCTGCAACATGGAATCGACGAAGAAGCGCAGGCCGAGCTCTGTCGGCAGGCGCCCGGCGCTGGTGTGCGGCGCATAAATGAGGCCGAGCTCCTCGAGATCCTGCATCACATTGCGGACCGAGGCCGGGGACAGAGTCATCGGCAGAAGGCGCGACAATTGCCGTGAGCCGACGGGTTCGCCCGTCGCCAGATAGCTGTCGACGAGTTGCCGAAAAATCTCTCGCGAGCGGTCAGTGAGCAGCGCGAGATTGGAAGGCATGATCGGCGAAGGTCTGATCATAGGCATAAGAATAACGCATCGGCGCGCGGCGTCGAGAAACAAAAAACCCGGCCGACGGCCGGGTTCTGGCTGGCTGACAAATTGTCGCTGGCCCCCTCGTGCTTCGAACTAGACCCGGCCGAGAAGGCCGGGTCGAGCTTTTGTGAATAGGCGAGCCTCAAATCCCCAGTTCGGGCATGCCGATCAGCGCGCCGAGGCTCTTGATGTGGTAATTGACGCCGACGCGGGCGATATGGGTGTCGAATCCGTTGCCCGTGAAGGTGCGGAAGGCGATATTGGGGAACCCAGCGCCCGCGCCATGCGGGCCCTGCAAGCTCGAATAGAGATATTCGGCTTTCACCGAAACCCTGTCCAGCAACGCATATTCCAAGCCGGCGCCAGCGGTCCAGCCCGCCTGCCAGTGTGAGGTCGAGGTCGGGAAGAGGAAGCCGCCGACGGCGTCGACGCCGTCCGCATGCAGCTCGCCATAAGTGAGCCCGGCCGTGACATAGGGCAGGACACGGCCGAAGGCGTAACCGAAGCGCACGCGCTCGGCCCCGAACCAGCGCAGCCGGCTGTTCAAGCCCGATCCCCAGCCGCCATTGGTGCTGCTGACATCGGCGTAGTTGAACTCGGACTCATACCCGATCACGATATTGCCAGGCAGCTGCCAGGTCGCTCCGCTCTCGACGCCCACAACAAAGCCGCTCGTCCCATTGGAGGACGGCACATTGGTGAAGGCGGTGAACGGACCCCCTAAAGTATAGATGCTAGAGAGATAGTTGGCCGAGCCGCCCCCGTAGCCGCCGGTGACGCCAACGTGAAAGGCGGTCCAATCGAAGCCGATGGCGGGCGGTGGCGGCGGCGGAGCTTTGTAGCTTGGCAGGTCCGCGGCGGCCGCCGCGCCAAACGCCAGAATCGACGCAAATGCGCCGAGAACCGTCGCCTTGAAATTCATTTCTTAGTCTCCAACAGCAAGGCCGCCCGGTCGCCGGCGCAGCAAGATCTAGAAGTAACACCCAACAATGCACGAAGAAATTGTCGGCGCACCACCTGGGGCGAATTTAGGCGCGGCGTTGCGCCCACGTCACACTTGCTGATAATCTACTGTTTCTTATTTGGGAACCCAGCATTTGAGCTATGCAGAAGCGATCCGACCAACACGCCGAGCTTTCGCTGATAGGCCGCGAGAGAGAAGCGTGACTCGTAATATGAGCGCGCCGCGCTTGCGCTGATGCGGTATGATTCGTCTTCCGGCGCAAGCGCGGCGGCGCGAAGCGCTGAGGCGAACTCCTCGGCCGTTTCCGCGAGAGTCAGACCAGGGAGAGCGAGGGCGTCCGCATCCATCCCGCGCAAAGCGAGGGGCGTCGCAATGAGCGGCAGGCCGCTCGACATGGCCTCGGCTGTCTTGATCGAAAGCCCGGTGCCGCTGATCGTCGGGAGAAGCACAACCTTTGCCCTCGCGTAAACTGCGCCAGGGTCCTCGACCCGGCCAAGGAACCACTCCTTATAGGCCGCATATTGCTCGGGGGCGCGAGCCCGCACGCCCGCATCGACGTTGCCGGCGATTTTCACCGTGACGCCCGGCGCTTTCGGCGCGACCTCGCGCAGGAACCAGACAATGCTCTCGACATTCGCCGTATTGTTGCTCGAGACAATGATGATGTCCGGCCCGCCGGGGCCCGTGGGAGCGGGAGGCGTCGGCGGATAGAGCAGCTCGTGACGCTTTTCCGGCAGCAACGCGCGAAAATCCTCGGCCTCCTGGGCGTTCAAATGGAGCAGGAGATCGGCGCCGCGCATCGCCTCCAGTTCCTGCGCCAGCATGGCCTCGTAACTGACGCGCGGCGACAGCCAGGGCATGCGCTCGTTAATAAGGGCGAATTGCCGCGCCTGCAGATCGTGGGTGTCGAGCACGATGGGCGCGCGCCCCCGCGCCAGTCGCCGGGCGACCGGCATCAGGAAAAAATGGTTGCAATGAACGAGATCATAGTCGCGCCCTTCCACCTGCGCGGAGAGCGTGGCTCGCTCGGCCATGCCGAGCCGCATCGCCGCCTGGTCGCCGTGAA
>JAMBEQ010000164.1 GCA_024506175.1 Methylocystis sp. | reverse complement strand
GCGTTGCGAATGCGCGTGAGGAGATCTCCCAACGGATCGTTGATCGCCATTTCAAGAGTCTCCTTACCAGCTCGACTTCACCAGGCCCGGGATCAGACCCTTGGACCCGAGCTCGCGCAGCGCGATGCGCGACATCTTCAACTTGCGATAATAGGCGCGCGGGCGGCCGGAGATCTCGCAGCGGTTACGAATGCGAATCTTCGCGGAGTTGCGCGGCAGCTCCGCAAGCTTCAGACGAGCCTCGAACTGCTCTTCGATGGAGAGCGATTTGTCGTTGGCCTTCGCTTTCAGCCGCTCGCGGCGGCCGGCGTAAGCCTTGACGAGCTTAGCCCTCTTCTTGTTGTTTTCGATCGCGCTTTTCTTCGCCATCAGTATTAGCCTTTCGGTATCCGCGTTTGAGAGGCCTCAGCCCCTCACTGCCGGAACGGGAAATTGAACGCCCGAAGCAGGGCGCGCGCTTCGTCGTCGGTCTTGGCCGTCGTGCACACGATCACGTCCATGCCGACAATCGACTCGGCCTTGTCGTAGTCGATCTCCGGGAAGACGATGTGCTCTTTCATGCCGAGCGCATAATTGCCGCGACCGTCGAAAGACTTCGGGTTGAGTCCGCGGAAATCTCGCACGCGCGGCAGAGCGACCGTGATGAGACGATCAAGGAACTCGTACATGCGGGTCTTGCGAAGGGTCACCTTCGCGCCGATCGGCATGTTCTCGCGCACCTTAAAGGTCGAAATCGCCTTGCGCGCGCGGGTGATGACCGGCTTCTGACCCGCGATGAGGCCAAGATCGCCCGCCGCCGACGTCACCTTCTTGGTGTCGTTGACCGCCTCGCCGACGCCCATGTTGAGCACGATCTTCTCGATCGTCGGAACCTCGAAGGGGTTCTTGTAGCCGAACTCCTTGATGAGTTGCTCGCGCACGACCTCGTCATAGTGTTTCTTCATGCGCGGCGTATAGCCGGCAACGCTCGCTTGAGCGACGGCGGCGACCGCCGGGGCTTCCTTGGCGGCCTTCGACGCCTTGGCTCCCTTGGCTTTCTTTTCCTCAGCCATCGATCAATTCTCCGGAACGCTTGGCGACGCGGACCTTGCGGCCGTCGTCGAGAATCTTGAAGCCCACGCGAGACGCTTTCCCGTCCTTCGGGTCGGCGATCGCGAGATTAGAGAGGTCGATCGGCGCGGCCTTGTTGATGATGCCGGCCTCGCGGTCCTTCGTCTGACGTTGATGGCGCTTGACCATGTTAACGCCCTCGACGATGGCGCGGCCCTCGCCGGGGTTGACGCTCAGCACTTGGCCGGTCTTGCCCTTGTCGCGGCCGGCGAGAACGACGACTTTGTCGCCTTTCTTGATCTTGGCGGCCATTACAGCACCTCCGGCGCGAGCGAGATGATCTTCATATGGTTCTTGGCGCGCAGCTCGCGCGGCACCGGACCGAAGATACGCGTGCCGATCGGCTCTTTCTGATTGTTGATCAGCACCGCGGCGTTGGAATCGAAACGGATCACCGAGCCGTCCGAACGCTTGATGTCCTTCGAGGTGCGCACGACGACAGCCTTCAGCACGTCGCCCTTCTTCACGCGACCGCGCGGAATCGCCTCTTTGATCGAGACGACAATAATGTCGCCGACGCTGGCGTATTTCCGCTTCGAGCCGCCCAACACCTTGATGCACATCACGCGGCGGGCACCGGAATTATCGGCGACGTCGAGATTTGTTTGCATCTGAATCATGGCTTACCCGCCTTTCATTCCGGTCTGGTTTCGGCCCCGCAGAATCGCGATCGCCGACTTCGTCCGGAAAACCTTGTGTTCAACTTCCAGCGCGCTTCCCCATCGCATGGGCCATGCGATGGGGAAGCGCGCCAGCTTTCTCAAAGGGCTCGAGCGACAGGGTCCGAGAGGGTCCGTGACCCTTTTGTGACCCGGCTCGAGCGGGGTATTTACGCGTTCGCGTCGTCCTGCACAACCCGCCAACGCTTCAATTTCGAGATCGGCGCGGTTTCTTCGATGAAAACCGTGTCTCCCACCTTGAAGGCGCCATTCTCATCATGCGCGTGATAGTGCTTGGTCCGGCGCACCGTTTTCTGGAAGAGCGGGTGCGTGAACCGGCGCTCGACCTTCACGACCACGGTCTTGCTCTGCTTGTCGCTGACGACGACGCCCTGGAGAACTCGCTTCGGCATGGCGCTTTAACCCTGTTTCTCGTTGCGCTTCTGCGCGGCGATAGTCTTGGCCCGAGCGATGTCGCGACGGATGACGCGCACACGGGCGGTGTTCTCGAGCTGGCCGGTCGCCCGCTGAAAGCGCAGATTGAACTGCTCCTTCTTGAGCTTCAGCACTTCGTCGTTGAGCTGATCCTCGGTCATCGTCTTGATGTCTGAGAGGCGCTGCTTGGATTTCATGTCGTCCTCCCTTTACTCGGCGATGCGTTCGATGAAGCGGGTCTTGATCGGCAGCTTGGCTGCCGCCAGCGTCAGCGCTTCGCGGGCGAGCGCCGCGGGAACGCCGTCGACCTCGAACATGATGCGGCCCGGCGCGATGCGCACCGCCCAAAAATCGGGAGCGCCCTTGCCCTTACCCATGCGGACTTCGGTCGGCTTGGTGGAAACCGGCACGTCCGGAAAGACGCGGATCCAGACGCGGCCGGCGCGCTTCATGTGGCGCGTCATGGCGCGGCGAGCCGCTTCGATCTGGCGCGCGGTGACGCGCTCGGGCTCGAGCGCCTTCAAGCCGAACTGACCAAAGTTCAGCGAGAAGCCGCCTTTCGCGACGCCGTGGATTCGGCCCTTGAAGGCCTTGCGGAACTTTGTGCGCTTGGGTGACAGCATGATGGGTGCTCTTCAAATCGTTTGTTGCGCCTTTAGGCTGCGTCGCCGCGCGGTTCACGCGGTTCACGGCGACGGCGGTCGCGATCTCCGCGGTCGCCGCGTTCACGCTCGCCATGATCGCCGCCGGCCGCCTGCTCCGCAGCGCGACGCTCGGACGCCATCGGATCGTGCTCGAGAATCTCGCCCTTGAAGATCCAGACCTTGATGCCGCACGCGCCATAGGCGGTATGCGCGGTGGCGACGCCATAATCGACGTCGGCGCGCAGCGTATGCAGCGGAACGCGGCCCTCGCGATACCATTCGAGACGAGCGATTTCCGCGCCGCCGAGACGGCCGGAGCAGTTGATGCGAATGCCCTGTGCGCCAAGACGAATGGCCGACTGAACGGCGCGCTTCATCGCGCGGCGGAAGGCCACGCGGCGCTCGAGCTGCTGGGCGATCGACTCGGCGACGAGCGCAGCTTCCGTTTCCGGCTTGCGCACCTCGACAATGTTGATCACGACCTCGCTACCCGTCAGCTTGCCGACAAGCTTGCGGATCTTGTCGATGTCGGCGCCTTTCTTGCCGATGACCACGCCGGGACGAGCGGAGTGAATCGTGACGCGGCACTTCTTGTGCGGGCGCTCGATGATAATCTTCGAGACGGCGGCCTGCTTGAGCATCTTCGCCACCGCCTCGCGGATCGCCATGTCCTCGTGCAGGAGCTTGGCGTATTCGCCTTTGCCGGCGAACCAGCGGGAGTCCCAGGTGCGATTGACGCCGAGGCGCAGCCCGATCGGATTAACCTTCTGACCCATGGCTTTTATCCTTTAGGCGGTCGCTTCGACTTCGCGAACGATGATGGTGAGGTTCGAGAAAGGTTTCTCGATCCGGCTCGCCCGGCCGCGGGCGCGGGCGTGGAAGCGCTTCATGACCAGCGCCTTGCCGACATAGGCCTGGGCGACGATCAGATCGTCGACGTCGAGCCCGTGATTGTTCTCGGCGTTCGCGATGGCGCTTTCGAGCGTCTTCTTGACCTCGTGCGCGATACGCTTTCTGGAGAACTCCAGATCGGCGAGCGCGCGATCAACCTTCTTGCCGCGGATCAGCTGCGCGACGAGATTCAGCTTTTGCGGAGAGACGCGGATCATGCGCGCGACGGCTCGCGCCTCATTCTCCGCGACGCGGGGCGGATTGGCCTCTTTGGACATTGCTTAGCCCCTCTTCGCCTTCTTGTCCGCCGCGTGGCCATGGAAGGTGCGCGTCGGAGCGAATTCGCCGAACTTATGCCCGATCATGTCTTCGCTGACATTCACGGGAATATGCTTCTGACCGTTGTGAACGCCGAAGGTCAATCCGACGAACTGAGGCAGAATGGTGGAGCGGCGGCTCCAGATCTTGATGACTTCGGAGCGGCCGGAGGCGCGCGAGGTTTCCGCCTTCTTCAGCAGATAGCCGTCGACGAACGGGCCTTTCCAAATTGAGCGAGCCATGGATTAGCCCTTCTTCTTGCGATTGTGCCGCGAGGACACAATGAAACGATCGGTGGACTTGTTGCTGCGGGTCTTCTTGCCCTTGGTCGGCTTGCCCCAGGGCGTCACCGGATGACGGCCGCCCGAGGTGCGGCCTTCACCGCCGCCGTGCGGGTGGTCGATCGGGTTCATGGTGACGCCGCGGTTGTGCGGACGGCGCCCGAGCCAGCGTGAACGACCGGCCTTGCCGATCGAGGTGTTCATGTGGTCCGGGTTCGACACAGCGCCGATGGTGGCGAAGCACTGGCCATGAACCAAGCGCTGTTCGCCCGAGTTCAGGCGGATGATGACGTAGCCCTGGTCGCGCCCGACGATCTGGGCATAGGTGCCCGCGGATCGCGCAATCGCGCCGCCCTTGCCGATCTTCATCTCGACGTTGTGCACGATGGTGCCGACCGGGATATTGGCGATCGGCATGGCGTTACCCGGCTTGACGTCGACCTGGTTGCCCGAGATCACCTCGTCGCCGACAGACAGGCGCTGCGGCGCGAGGATATAGGCAAGCGTATCGTCGGCGTAACGGACCAACGCGATGAAGGCCGTGCGGTTGGGATCATATTCCAGACGCTCGACCTTGCCGGCGACGTCGAGCTTGCGGCGCTTGAAGTCGACGAGGCGATAAGCCTGCTTGTGGCCGCCGCCACGGAAGCGAACCGTGACTCGACCGTTATTGTTGCGGCCGCCCTTGGACGTCTTGCCCTCGGTGAGGGCCTTGACCGGCTTGCCCTTGTAGAGATCGCTGCGGTCGACGATGACGAGCTGGCGAAGGCCCGGCGTGACCGGCTTGAATGTCTTCAGCGCCATGGTTCTCTAAGCCTTCCTTACAGTCCCGTCGTCACGTCGATCTTGTGCCCTTCGGCGAGCGTCACGACGGCCTTCTTGACGTCGCTTTGCTTGCCGCGGACGCCGCGGAACGCCTTCACCTTGCCCTTGCGGACCAGCGTGTTGATGGATTCGACCTTCACGTCGAAAAGACCCTCGACCGCCGCCTTGATCTGCGGCTTCGTCGCGGTCTTGGCGACCTTGAAGACCACCTTGTTGTTCTCCGAGGCGATGGTCGCCTTTTCGGTGATGACCGGGGCGACGATCACGTCGTAATGGCGCACGTCCTTGCTCATTTCAGGCGCGCCTCCAGCGCGTCCACCGCTTCGCGGGTCAGGACCAGCTTCTCGCGACGGATAATGTCGTAAACATTGACGCCCTCGACCGCCAGCACGTCGATCTGCGGGATGTTGCGGGCGGCGAGCGCGAAGTTTTCCTGCGGCGCGCCGCCGACGATGATGATGGCGTTCTGCAGGCCGGTCTTGGCGAAGCCGGTCGTCAGCACCTTCGTCTTCGGGGCCTCGAGCTCGGCCTTCTCCCAGACGATGATGCCGCCGTCCTTGGCCTTCGCCGAGAGGGCGTGCTTCAGCGCCAGGGCGCGGACCTTCTTCGGCAGGTCGTGCGCATGGCTGCGGACCTGCGGACCGAAGGCGCGGCCGCCGCCGCGGAACTGCGGGACGCGCGCGGAGCCGTGGCGGGCGCCGCCGGTGCCCTTCTGCTTGTACATCTTCTTGCCGGTGCGGGCGATCTCCGCGCGGTTCTTCACCGCATGGGTGCCGGCCCGGCGCTTGGCGAGCTGCCAGCGGATCATCCGGTGGATGAGGTCCACCCGCGGCTCGAGGCCGAAGATTTCATCAGAAAGCTCGATCGAACCGGCCGCCTGGCCGTCGAACGACGTGACGTCGATCTTCACGGCTCAGTCCTCCTTGTTTTCTTCTTGAGTGGTGGCCGGCTCGGCGCCGCCGTTCGTCGCTAGACGGAACTTGCCCGGCTGCGGCGCGTCCTTCGGGAGCGCGCGCTTGACGGCGTCGCGCACGTAAATCCAGCCGCCGGCGACGCCGGGAACGGCGCCTTCGACGAGCAGCAGCCCGCGCTCGACGTCGGTCCGCACAACGCGCAGATTCTGCGTGGTCACGCGGTCGACGCCCATATGGCCAGCCATTTTCTTGTTCTTGAAGGTCTTGCCCGGGTCCTGACGGCCGCCGGTCGAACCATGGGAACGGTGCGAGACCGACACGCCGTGCGAGGCGCGCAAGCCGCCGAAGCCCCAACGCTTCATCGGACCGGCAAAGCCTTTGCCCGTCGTCGTGCCCGTCACATCGACGAATTGACCGACAACGAAGTGGTCCGCCGTGATCTCGGCGCCGACAGGAAGCAGCGCTTCCTCATTGACGCGAAATTCGGCCAGCTTGAGCTTCGGCTCGACCCGCGCCGCCGCGAAGCGCGCACGCTCGGCCTTCGACACGTTCTTCACCTTGGCGTGGCCAATGCCGAGCTGAACGGCGGTATAGCCGTTCTTCTCCTTGGTCCGCTGAGCGACGACTTGGCAGCCGTCCAGCTTCAGCACCGTGACCGGCACATGCTCGCCCGCCTCTGTGAAGACGCGGGTCATTCCGACCTTTTGCGCGATGACGCCCGACCGCATGTTCAATATTC
>JAMBEQ010000163.1 GCA_024506175.1 Methylocystis sp. | reverse complement strand
TGAAGCTTGATCTGTCCGGCCTTGCGGCCGGAGGGGGCGAGATGGGACTCGATGAAGGTCATACGCGCTCGGTTCGGTGTCGGATTGGAGGGTTATCGACAAGGTAGTGATTTGAGCGCGCAAAGCAAGATGAAGTGGAAACGCCGCCCACCACGGGGCGGCGCGACTCGGCCCGGAAGCGAGCGTCAGATCCGCGCCACGTCCTCTTTGACCCGTTTCACATAGGCGGCGGCCGCCTCCTGCTGTCGCGACAACAGATCGTTAAACGCCTTGCACAATATGCCGCGCCGGTCAGCGATCTGGACGAGCGTGAAATCGGGCGTTTCATTGGCCTCCACGATCACCGGGCCATCATCGGTCGCCGCCATGTCCCAGCCGATCATGCCGAAGTGCCGCAGCGCCTTCGCCCCCTCCACCGCGACCGCCTTCAGCTTCTCCCAGTCGGGAACCTGCAGACCGATCAGCTCCGCCCCCGTATCGGGATGGCGGGTCACGTCCCTCGTGTCGAAGCCCAGGCCGCTCGTCACCTGCCGAACGCGGCCCGTCTCGAAGTCCAGGCCTGCGAGCATATTGCCGGGGCGCCAGAAATTGTCCGCCACATTGCCGGCGGCCGGGAGCTTCCAACCGGCCCGGAACGCCTTGGGGCCCTCGGGCGTGGCGATGGTCAGCAGCCGCACGGTGGCCAACCGCTCGCCGATCGCGGGCATGAGATCGCGATGCGGCTTCACCATTTTCTGAAAGAGATATCCGGCGGCCGCGTAGTGCTTTTCGATGTCGTCGAGAGTCTCGTCGATCTTCAGGCGCTTGTCGCCGACGGCGATCAGCTCGCCGTTCGCAGCGTCGCAGCGAAGGAGCGCCAGAGCGCCGAGGCTTTGACAGCTTTCGACCGGCTTGCCGAAGATCGGATAATGGCGTTCGTCGAGCAGGAAGGCCCGCAACGCGTCGCGCGAGCACAGGAGCTTTTCGTCGGGCGCCGCCATGCCGGGCGCATAGATCGCAAGCGGGGGGATGGTCGGCAATCCATAGGCCGCCAAATAACTCTGCGAGGCGACCTTATTCTTGAGCAGGCCATGCCAGTCATGGCGATAGTTGATCTCGACCATGAGATCGCGATTGCGGCGTGAGCCGACGAAGTCGGCCTTGTCCGCGCCGGCGAGCCAGGCATCGTCGAAGAGCCGGTATTTGACGTAGTCCTCGAAGGAAACCTTGCCCGGACCGAAAGCGAGCCGCGAATACTCGCGCATCAACTGCATGGGCTGCGCGCCGCTCGAGGCGGCCGCGCGCTGCATGCCCTCGGCGATCGAGAGCTGCGAGCCGGCATGCGCGGTGTCGAAACTCGCGGCCGCGTCCGGCTCGTTCTTCGGTTTACGAGACAGAAAGGAAAAGGCCACGACCGGTCCTCCATTTGCGCGGCGACGCGCGCGGTGTTCAATTCGATGCCGCGAGCGACGGCCCGCCCAAGCCGCCGACCCGCCGGGCGAGCACGCCCCATTTTCGCAACAAGAGTTCCATGTCCCTGCGCAACGGCCGGAAGGCGGCGTCCAAATCGGCGCCTTGCGCGACGCGCGCCGCCATGGCGTTCGCCTGAGGCATTCCGAAGCAAAGGCGCAGCGCGGCGCGGCCGCCGATCAGGACAGGCTGCCCCACATGACAGACTCGGGCCAATTCGGCGTCCGTTGAGACAGCGTCCGGCGCGCGCAAGGCCTCGTAGATCAGCCGCGCCTGCGCCGGATCGCCCTGATTTGTAAGAATCGGAAAGATGGTCGCGGGCTTCCCGCCAAGCCGCCAGTTCTCGGCGTCGAGGAAATCGAGTTCCGGGTTTCCGGCGACGCCGCGGCGCGCGCATTCGGAAAACATCGCAGCCATCTCATCGCGGAGGCGGGCCGGAATAGCGGCAAAGGCCTCGATCTCCGCAAGCGCCGCCTCCCAGCGCAGCCCCAGGCCGAGATTAGCGGGCGCGAAATCGGCCTCCTCGAAAGCGCGGCAGAAAAACTGCGGCCAGTCTAAGCGCGCTGCATAGGCGGCGAGGCCCGGCGTCAATCTCAGATCCCGAAGGCGGCGAGCCCTTTCGGCGGGAATCAGCAGCGCGCCGCAAAACGGCGGGCCGCCAGCGAACTTCGATCCCGTGATCATCACGAGGAAACCCGAGGCGAGGTCGGCCTTGATCTGTTCGAAGGAGCAGCGAAGTTGGCAGGCGTCGACGACGACGAGCGCGCGCTCGCCCCCGCTCGCGAGTATTTCGCGCGCGGCGGCGCGGCTCGGCCCGCCACGGCCGGTCTTGGAACAATCGAGAAGATGTAAGAGCGCAGCGCGGCCGGTGCGCAAGGCGTCGGCGACGGCCAGTCCGGCGGCGCGGTCGATCTCGGCCGCCGCGCGCGGTCGACCGGAGATTTCGCGGATGTCGAGGCGGCGCATGACAACGTCGTCTTTTTCCCAACCCGTGAGCCGAGCGCCTTTATCGACGTTCGGCTCGAAAGCGGCCGTCGCGGCGAAATGCGCGCCTATCGACGCCAGAGCGACGCCACTGCCTGTCTCTTCCGGCGCCACGACGATATTGGCGAGCGGGCGCCGCAGCAGCGCCTTGGCGACTGCAAGCGCGGCAAGCTCGGCTTCCGTGCCGGACGCCGTGAGGACGACCGCGACGCCAGGCTCGCCGAATAGGGAGGCGATCCGAGCTCGGATCTTGTCGAACCAGCCAGCGAGATCGGCTCCAGGCTGGGAGATCGCGTCGAAGGCGGCGCGGGCGGCGTAATAGCCGCGTTTCGTGACGGCGCTCGCGGTGGAGGAAGAAAACCACAGCTCGTCCGGCGCAGGGGCCGTCGGGGTGTCGTAGCGATTGCGGCGCGTGACCGGGTCCGGCCATATGCGTTCGTCGCCGCCGGAGACAAGCATCATGTCGAGCTGCGACTGCCCCTCGGCGCCCGCGTTTCTGCCAGCGCCCAAAGCGCGGGTGAAACCGGAGCCCGCCGAAATCCGTTTCGCTGCCTCAGTCATCACCGCTCGTCGAATCAGGCCGCTCGATAACCACGCGGCCACAATCTTGGCGGTTAACGGTTAATAAAGATTAAGGAGATCGGGGGGAATAGGTCGTTCGTTAACCCTGTCGCATTAAGGCTGCACAGCCGCTTGCTCGCGCCTTAGGCGCCACGGCTACGGGAAGTTACGAGCCGCAGCATCGCCTCGATCTCCTCTATAGAGGCTGGTTTCGTTAGATGCAGGTCAAAACCCGCTTGGCCTGCGCGGCGGCGATCCTCGTCCCGGCTCCACCCGGTCAGCGCAACGAGGATGAACCGATGGGCATCGCGGCCTTTATGGACGATGCGGCGGGCCGTCTCATAGCCATCGACGCCCGGCATGCTGATGTCGACAAAGACGACGTCTGGCTTGAACTCATCCATGACTGCGATGCCGGAGGGGCCGTCGTAGGCAGCTCGGGCAACCGCCCCGAGGGTCTCCAACAAAAGTACAAAGCTGTCTGCGACGTCATGATCGTTATCTATTATAAGCGCCCGCGGAGAACCCTCACGCATAGCCGACCGCGGCTTTCCCTAAGCTGTGCTTATCCGATGTCATACCGCTTCCTCAAAATTTCCAAAACACCGTTCATAACGTACGCAAAGTCTGAAATTTTGTCTGCCAACAAGTGCACATAAGGTCCGCCGCGCTAATTAATTTCCTGCCTTGGGGGGCTGCTAGCTGAGCACGCAAATGATTAGCCATACGTGTGTTACGGGCAATAATCTTCTCTCTGCTCTACAGGACGACGACTTGGCTTTGTTATGGCCTTACCTGGAGGAATGGCAAGCGGTCAGCGGCCAAGCAATCTACAACGCCGGCGACCAGGTCACGCATGTGTACTTCCCCTGTGAACGCAGCGTCGCTTGCTTTTTGGTCATGCTCGAAGAAGGTCGGGCCGTGGAAATCGCCTTGATTGGTCGCGAGGGCGCCATCGGCGGCGTCGTCAGCGGAGGCGCCCTTCCCGCTTACGCCCATGCCCAGGTGCAAGCGTCGGGACTTTTTCTCCGATTGCCAATCAAGGAGCTAGAGGCGGCGAAGGGCGTTTCGCCATTCATCCGGACGCTTTTCGTGCGCTACGCGGACTGCCTGCTTGCCCAGGTCTTTCAGTCTGTGGCCTGCAACGCCGTGCATACGATCGAGCAACGCGCGGCAAGATGGCTGCTTGCGGCCATGGATCGCACGGGCGAAGAGACGTTCTCTCTGACACAAGACCAATTGGCCGGAATGCTTGGGGTCAGCAGAAGCTATTTTACACGCCTGCTCAAGTTGCTAAGGGCGAAGGGCCTGATCGAAACGGGACGGGGAACCATTCGGGTTCCAGATCGATCGCGGCTCGAACGCGTGGCATGTGGTTGCAACACGGCGTTGCGGTGCCACTTTCAACTCGCCTTGGATCGAGTCTATCCGAATCCTATCGATCCGGCGGAATGCGCCCCTCGACCGGCCTGGTTTTCTTGAGCGACGCGTGACCTGGGGGAGGAGCTATGGAGCTCTTTTCAGCGATATACAAAGCATAGATTGGTGCGGGCGGCCGGAATCGAACCGGCACAGGCCTTGCGGCCCTACGGATTTTCTTACCCGCTACGGCTTTCGCCGCCCCGCGAAAACGGGTTTGGGGTCTGGACTATCCCTTCGCCATAGCGTGAAACCGCCTTAGGCGCCGCCCGTCTAGTCTCTACACCTTCCCGCCGAATGGCGGGCTTGGCTCGGGATCGCCACTTTCGAGGTTTCCCCGACTTTGAGCGGTTCTACTCCTTCGGTTTCCCGGCTGGAGCACTCAAATTTCTTCAAGTCCGTTGCGTCTACCAGTTTCGCCACGCCCGCGAGCCTGCGCGACAAGGCGCGTTATAGGGCGCGCGTCGCGACCCCGACAAGCCTCATTTTCGTCCCCGAGCCGGCTTGTGGATGGGCGCCTGGAAGGAGAGTCCCGTGTCCCAGGGGAAATAGATCCATGTGTCCTGAGAGACTTCGGTGACGAAAGTATCCACCATCGGCAGACCCTGCGGCTTGGCGTAGACGGTGGCGAAATGCGCGTTGGGCAGCATTTCGCGCACCACCCTGGCGGTCGCGCCGGTGTCCACCAGATCGTCGATGATCAGCACTTCCTCGCTCGGCCGCGACAGGATCGTCTCGGTCAAGGGCTTCAAGACCTCGAGATTGTCCCGCTCGGTCTCTTCGTGATAGCTCGCGACGCAGACCGTCTCGATGACGCGGATGCCCAGCTCGCGCGCGACAATGCCCGCCGGCACCAGCCCGCCCCTGGTCACCGCGACGATCGCCGAGAAGCCGCCGATCGAGGCGAGGCGCCAGGCGAGCGCGCGCACGTCCCTGTGGAACATGTCCCAGGAGACAGGGAAAACTTTATCCGGATAAGTCTGAATCTGCGTCATAACGGGACTCATCGCGAAAGGTCCGCCAGCATATCGCGAACAGCCTGCGCCGCCAGGGCGAGGCTCGTCCCGTCGCGGCTGCGCAGCACAATCTGGTTGCATATGCCGGCTTTGGAAAATTGCGGATAGGAGCCGATGCTGACCCGCTCGTGCCTGCGCGCGATCTCTTCGAGCTTCATCGCATAGTTCCCCTCCGGGATCGCGCCAGCCTCTATGGATTCGGCCAGAATTGGCGGGCCCGATCTCAGCTGCGGTCCGACCGTGTCCATCATCGATTGCATGATGACAGGAACGCCCGCCATGACGATGACGTTCTCGATCCAAAAGCCCGGCGCCCAGGAAGCGACATTGCGCACGAGCTTCGCCCCTTTGGGAACCCGCGCCATGCGGCGGCGGGCGGGATTGAGTTCTTCTTCGGTAAATCGCTGGCGCAGCAGGGCCATGGCTTCCGGGTGCTCGGCGACCTCGGCGCCAAAGGCCCTGCCCACTGCATCGGCGGTGATGTCGTCGTGGGTGGGGCCGATGCCGCCGGTCGTGAAAACGTAAGTATAGCGAGCCCTCAGGGCGTCGAGCGCCGCAACGATCTCGTTCTCGTCGTCCGGCACGACGCGCGCCTCGCGCAGATCGACGCCGATCTCGGCCAGATATTTGGCGATGTAGCGCGTGTTGGCGTCCTGCGTGCGGCCGGACAAAATCTCATCTCCGATGACGAGAACCGCCGCCGTCGCGGGCGCTTCACCCTTTCCGGCTTCTGTCATTTCTACCCGCCTCCATCCAAAGGCGATTATGGCCATCACCGGCGAGAACGCAAAGCCTGTCGCAATGCGGCGCCCCCGCGTTGTCTTTGGCGCGACCCTCGCTTATTCTCACGCCCACGGCCCTGGTAGCGGGGCCCTCCGCACATCGCAAACAAGAATAAGCCGCACTCAGGGAACCGCCTTTGCACACCGCCAAAAGTTCGCTCGCCGACAGCGCCCGCTTCATAAAGCAGTGGCTCGAGAACCCGCGGCTGATCGGCGCCGTGCAGCCGTCGGGCCCTGCGCTTGCCAAGGCGATGGCGGGTTTCGTGGATCTTTCCCGCGAGGGGCCGATCGTGGAGCTCGGGCCCGGCACCGGCCCCGTCACCCATGCGCTGCTCGCGCGCGGCATTCCGGCGAACCGTCTGGTGCTCGTCGAATATGAGGCGCGCTTCTGCCATATGCTTCACGAGCGCTATCCCGGCGTAAGGGTCGTGCAGGGCGACGCCTATGGGCTGAAGAAGACGCTTACGGGCAAGATCGACGGGCAGGTGGCGACTGTCGTCTCCAGCCTCCCACTCCTCAACCGCCCCGAGCGCGACCGCGTGGAGCTGCTGCATCAGGCCTTCGAGCTGATGGGCGAGGACGGGCTGTTCATCCAATTCACCTACGGCCTCGCCGTCTCGCCCATGCCCATCCACGCTCACGGGCTGAAGGGCGCCTATGTCGGCAAGGGCTCCGCGCCGATCATCTTGAACATCCCCCCGGCGCGCGTTTGGCGCTACCGCAAGGCGGGCCACGGCGGGAAGCCGTAATCGTCCTCCAAAAGGGGTCGGGCGGCCGCCAGAGGAGCTCGAGTGTCGAAAGCAGCTGCCACAGACCGCCTGATCGTCGCCCTCGACGTCGAAACCGTCGAAGCGGCGCGCGCCTTGGCGGCGACGCTGGGCGATGCGGTCTCCTTCTACAAGATCGGCATGGAGCTCGCCTATGGCGGCGGGCTGACGCTGGCGCAAGAACTCAAGGACGCGGGCAAGCGCGTCTTCATGGACCTCAAGCTCCATGACATCGGCGCCACCGTCGAGCGCGCGACGCGCCAGATCGCGCGGATGGGGGTGGATTTCCTCACCATCCACGCCTACCCGCAGACCATGGCGGCGGCGCGCGCCGGAGCAGGCGATTTAAAGCTTCTCGCCGTGACGGTGATGACCTCCTATGACGACGCCGATTTGAAAGAGGCGGGCTACGCCTATGGCGTTGCGGACCTTGTCGCGCGTCGCGCCGCGCAAGCGAAGGCGGCCGGCATAGATGGGCTGATCCTCTCGCCGCTGGAGCTCGTGACAATTCGTCCGGTTATCGGCCCCGATATGCTGCTCGTCACCCCGGGCGTGCGCCCTGCCGGCGCCGACGCGGGCGATCAGAAGCGCATCATGACCCCGGCCCAGGCGATCGCCGCCAGCGCCGACCACATCGTCGTCGGCCGCCCCATCACCCGCGCCGCCGATCCCCGCGCGGCGGCGCAGGCGATCGTGGGGGAGATCGAGAGCGCGCTAGCGTTGGGTCGCTGAAGAAAAGCGCGCGGCGCCGCGCGCGGGCAATTTGCCCAAAACGGCTAAGGCGTTTCTCCCTTGTCCTGAGACAATCGGCCAGCAGTATTGTCGCTCGATAAGGAGAAGCCCATGTCCCAATATTACGGCGACGCCCATCGCGCGCTTCAGGATGAATTCGACGCGCGCCGCCTGTCCGATCTGATGGAAGGCGGCGTCATGCATGGGGAATTCGCGCCGCACGAAGTGAATTTCATCAACGCGCGCGACATGTTTTTCCTCGCGACAGTCGATCCATTTGGACGCCCCACGGTTTCCTACAAAGGAGGCGCAGCGGGTTTCGTTCGCGTCACGGGTCCGAGCAGCCTGATCTTCCCTTGGTATGACGGCAACGGCATGTTCTATTCCGCAGGCAATAGCGGAGACTACGAAGGTCGGCCTGCTGTTCATGGATTTCCTGACGCCTAATCGGCTGAGGGCGGAGGGCGACGCAAAAATCCTGCGCGATCCGGCGTTCGTGACCTCCTATCCCGGCGCGCAATTCGTCGTAGGGGTCGAGGTGGAAAGCATCTGGGTCAATTGCCCGCGCTATATCCATGGCTACGAGAAAACCGCCGACTCCAAGTATGTTCCCGATGCGAATGGCGAAGCGCCGCTGCCGGGATGGAAGAGGCTCGATCTCGCCCAGGAGGCGATCACGCCGGCGGATCGCGCCCGCGTCGGCGACGCCGGCGGCGCCATCGACATGGAGGCCTATGGCGAACTCGTCGCAAAAGGCGAAGGATAGCGCCACGCCTTAAGGCCTTGCGGCCAGATCGGAGCCGAGCCCTTGCCCTACGTCAGCAACGCCGGTCTGCCGGACAATCTTCAACGGCTCCTGCCGCCGCATGCCCAGGATATTTATCGGGAGGCCTTCAACCACGCCTTCGCCCATCATGAAGGCGACCCCCGGCAGGAGGAAGCCGCGCACCGGATCGCCTGGGCGGCCGTGAAACGCAGCTATGTGAAGACGGAAGAAGGGTGGCGCAGGCGAGAGGATTGAAGCCCCGCTCTGGCCAGCCCCGGCGCGGGATGGTACAAGCCGCCGGCCATGGTCTTCACCCTCATCGCCATAGCCGGGCTCGCCGCCTGGCTCTATCTCCTGATTTTCAATTCGGGATTCTGGCGGCTCACCGAGCACGACCGCAAGTTCGCGCCCGAAGGCGCCACGGTTCCCGCGGCAACGCATGTGGTCGCCATCGTTCCGGCGAGAGACGAGGCGGAGGTGATCGCGACGAGCGTCGGCTCTCTGCTAGGGCAGAACTTCCCGGGCCGTTTCGAGGTCGTCCTGGTCGATGACGAGTGCACGGACGGCACGGCGGAAATCGCCCGCGCCAAAGCCGCGGAACTTGGCGCCGCCGAGCGTCTGAGCGTTCTCCAATCCGGCGGCCCCTCGGACGGCTGGACAGGCAAGATCGCCGCCATGCACCGCGGCTTCACGCATGTTCGCGGCCTCGAAAGGCAACCAGACTTCATCCTCTTCTGTGACGCCGACATCGCCTTCGAGCCGCCTGTGCTCGCCCGCCTCGTCGCGGGCGCAACGGTGCGGGGGACCGTGCTGTCGTCACTCATGGTGAAGCTGCGCTGCGAGAGCGCGGCCGAAAAATGGTTCGTCCCGGCCTTCGTCTTCTTCTTCCAGATGCTCTACCCCTTCCGCGCCGTGAACGACGCTAAAAGCAAGGTCGCGGGGGCGGCCGGCGGCGTGATGCTGGCGCGCCCCGAGGCGCTGGCCAAGGCGGGTGGCCTGCCGGCAATTCGAGACGCGCTCATCGACGATTGTGCGCTCGGCGCGCTCATGAAAACGCAAGGGCCCATCTGGCTCGGCCTCACAGACGACGTCCATAGCCTGCGCCCCTATCCGCATCTCGCCGACATCGAGCGGATGGTGACGCGCTCGGCCTACGCCCAGCTGGATTATTCGCCCCTAAAGCTCGCGGGCGCGCTGCTCGGCATGATTATCGTCTATCTTGCGCCGCCTTTGCTTGCCATTTTTGGCGAGTCGCCGGCCCGCGAAATCGGGCTCGTGGCCTGGCTGATCATGGCCCAAGCCTATATGCCGAGCCTGCGCTTTTACGGGCTCTCCAGGGCAAGGGCCTTCGCTTTGCCGTTAATCGCGGCGTGCTATACGTGGTTCACCGCCGTTTCGGCCTGGCGTCACATGCGCGGCCGCGGCGGCGAATGGAAGGGTCGTTTCCAGGCGCCCGCCTGAGCGAGAGGCATGATGATCGACGTTGCCGACACGAGCTCCGGCAAGACGCATCGCGACGAGAATTTTCCCGTCGCCTCGGTCCTTATCGCGCCGCGCCACCGCGCGCCGATCATGGCCTTCTATGATTTCGTCCGTGCGGCGGACGACATCTCGGACCATTCGACCCTCACGCCCGAGCAAAAGCTAGAGCTGCTCGACCGACTCGACGCCGCGCTGATCGGGAAAGGCCCTGACGAACCCGTCGCCGCGAGGCTTCGCGAGCGATGCCGCGAACGGCGCCTCGATCCGCAGCATGCGCGCGACCTCATCACAGCCTTCAAGCGCGACGTGACCTATCTGCGCTATCGCGATTGGGATGATCTCGTCTTCTACTGCCGCTATTCGGCGATGCCTGTCGGCCGCTTCGTCTGCGACGTCCACGGAGAGGACCCTGCCCGCGTCTGGAACGCCAATGACGCGCTCTGCGCCGCTCTGCAGGTAATCAACCATCTGCAGGACTGCGCGAAAGACTATCGCAATCTAAACCGCGTCTACGTTACAGCCGAATCGCTGGCCGCCCATGGCGCCGCCGTGGAGATGCTCGGCGAAACGCGCGCGCCGGCCCCGCTTCTCGCCGCCATTCGCGATCTCAACGAAAGGACTGCCTCGCTGCTCGACCAGTCGCGCGTCTTTGCCGATCTCCTCGACGATGCGCGGCTCGCGATGGAAGTCGGCGCAATTCAGGCGCTCGCCGAGCGACTCGTCGAGAGGCTGCGCATCGCGGACCCGCTCTGCGATTACGTCCACGAAGGCAAGCTCGGCTTTGCGCTCGTGAGTGGAATGGGCGCGATCGGTGCCTTGATGCGGCGCATCTCGCGCCCGCGCCGCAAAATGGCGGACGCAACCCGATGACCATGGAAAGCCTCAACGAGATCGCGCCCTTGATGACTCAGCCCATCGCGGTGAAGAGTTCCTTTTATCTCGCCATGCGCGTGCTGGAGCCAGCGCGTCGCGACGCCATGTTCGCGATCTACGCCTTCTGCCGCGCGGTCGACGACATCGCCGACGACGAAGGCGACCGCGCCGCCCGCCGCGAGGCGTTGGATCAATGGCGGTTTGATCTCGATGAGCTTTACGCCGGCCGCATCCGGCCCAAAAGCGCATTCCTCGCCGAGCCCGTCCGTCGCTACAGGCTGGACCGCGCCGATTTCGAATCGATCATCGATGGCATGGAGATGGACGTCGAGGAGGATATTTGCGCGCCGGATTGGGAGAAGCTCGACCTCTATTGCGATCGCGTCGCGAGCGCGGTCGGGCGGCTCTCCGTCCGCGCTTTCGGCCTCGCCGATGAAGACGAGCTGCAATTGCCGACGGGACCGAAGCTCCTCGCCTATCATCTCGGCCGCGCCCTGCAGCTCACCAATATTCTGCGCGACCTCGACGAGGACGCTGCACGCGGGCGACTCTATCTGCCGCGCGAGGCGCTGGAGGAGGCGGGCGTCGTCAACCACGCTCCACACGCCGCGCTCACCAGCCCCGCGCTCGATCTTGTCTGCGCGCCAGTGATGCAGCGCGCGCGCGAGCATTTCGAGCAGGCGGACCTCGTCATGGCCGGCCTCCCGAAATCGGCGGTTAAGGCGCCCTACCTCATGGCGGCCGGCTATCGCTCCATCCTCGACGGCCTCACCACGCGCGGCTTCGCGCCGCCGCGCGCGCCGGTGCGCGTGTCGAAGTTGAAGCTTGTCGGCGCTTTGGTGCGGCACGCCTTCCTTTGAGCGGAACGATCCACATCATCGGGGCGGGGCTCGCCGGCCTCTCCTGCGCCGTGCGCCTCGCGGACGAAGGCAAGCGCGTCGTGCTTTACGAAGCCGCCCGTATGGCGGGCGGACGTTGCCGGTCCTATTTCGACGCGACGCTCGGCCTGACGATCGACAATGGCAATCATCTGCTGCTCTCGGGCAATATGGCCGCGCGCGATTACGGCGCGCGGATCGGCGCAGCCGACGCGCTGGTCGGGCCCGAGAAATGCGTTTTCGACTTTCTGGATTTTTCGACTGGCCGGCGCTGGAAGCTGCGGCCAAATGATTCCAAGCTCCCCTGGTGGGTCTTCTTCGCAGACCGCCGCGTGCCGGGCACCGGGCCGCTCGACTATCTCGACGCCGGCAGGCTGCTCTTCGCCAAACAGGGCGCGACCATCGGCGAGACCATGCGCTGCGAGGGCCTGCTTTGGGAGAAGCTCTGGCGCCCGGTGATGCTCTCGGCGCTGAACATCGAGCCGAGCGTCGCCTCGGCTACGCTTGCCGGCGCCGTGCTACGTGAGACGCTCGCGGCGGGCGGCGCCGCCTGCCGGCCGCTCGTCGCCAAGGGGGGGCTGGGTCACGCCTTCATCGAGCCGGCCCTGCGCAAGCTCAAATCGCAGGGCGTCGAGCCGCGCTTCGGCGCGCGGCTGAAGGAGATCGTGTTCGATGACTCTCGCGTCAGCGCCCTCCGCTTCGGGGACGAGGAGATCGCGCTCTTCGAGAGCGATCGCGTCGTGCTCGCCGTCCCGGCCTGGATCGCGCAAGAGCTGATCCCGGGCCTCGTCGCGCCGGACGACCACCGCGCGATCCTCAACCTCCACTTCAAGATCACGCCGCCGCCGGGCCAGCCGCTCTTGCTCGGCATTGTGGGCTCGCTATCGGAATGGCTATTTGCCTTCGATGACCGGCTTTCGGTCACGATCAGCGGCGCCGACCGGTTGATGGACGCGCCGCGCGAGGCTTTGGCCGAGAAGATTTGGGCCGAGGTCGCGACGGCGACAGGCCTGCCGCGCGAGTTGCCTCCCTGGCAGATCGTGAAGGAAAAACGCGCAACCTTTGCCGCAACCCCCACGCAGGAGGCGCGCCGCCCAGGGGCGCAGACGCAATGGCGCAATCTGTTTCTAGCGGGCGACTGGACCGCGACGGGCCTGCCGGCGACGATCGAGGGGTCGATACGGTCGGG
>JAMBEQ010000162.1 GCA_024506175.1 Methylocystis sp. | reverse complement strand
GAGAGTAGGTCGTCGCCAGGCCTGCCAAACACATCAACCCCTCCTCACGATCCCAGATAAAACAACGCGCCGCCCCCAAAGCGGCGCTTCCGCTTTGCCGCGGGGTGGAGCAGCCCGGTAGCTCGTCCTTCCTCAGGAAGGAATGGGCTTACGCCTCTCCCGCCATCTCCAAGACGATCTCCCATTCTACGTCAGTCACCGGTTGTACAGACAGCCGCGAATTATTCACGAGCACCATGTCGGCCAACCTCGGCTCACCCTTGATCTGCGCAAGCGTGACCGGTTTTTTCAGGGCCTTGACGGCTTTCACGTCGACCATGCCGAATTTGGCGGTCTCGTCCGTATGGTCGGGGTAGTATTCCTTGGTGATCTCGACGATGCCGACGATGGCCCGCTCTTCGTTCGAGTGATAGAAAAAGGCGCGCTCGCCTTTCCTCATCGCCATCAGATGCTTTTTCGCGAGATGGTTGCGAACGCCGTTCCAAAAAGTGCCTTTCGCGCCCGCCGCTGCCTGCTGGTCCCAGGACCAACTCGAAGGTTCGCTCTTCAATAGCCAGTGCGCCATCTATAGCTCCGCGCCCACGACGCGTTTCCAGACCCTGAGTTCGACTTGCTCGAAAAGCTCAGCCTGCGCGTAAGGATCTTCGGCAAGCAAGGCGCGCGCCGCGCTTTCATCAGCGCAGTCGAGGATCAGCATGGAGCCAACGGGCTTGTCGGCCACGATAAAAGGGCCCCCGAGCTTCACTTGCGCGGCATGCTTGTCGAGGAAGGCGAGATGAGCGGGGCGAGTCGAAAGGCGTAGATCGACATGATCGGGCTTGTCGTAGCAGAGGGCGAGGAAGAGCAAGGCGGGCCTCAGGGTAAAAGAGCGTTGCGCCCTTCAAGCAAAGGGCGCGAGGGCGGTCAAGCATCGCGGCAAAAGCGCAGCGCGCAAGGGACAGCCGCCGCCGCTTACGGCGTCGCTGCTTTCCTTGAGGACGGAGAAGCGCCCGTCGAATCAGCCCACCCGCTCATGGGCGGGCTCGACCAGCTCGGCGACGCGATTGCCGAAGGAGACCAGCGCGTCCCGAAGGGCGGCGGCGTCGGCTTGCGAGCAAGACGCTCCGGCGAGGCGCTGTTTGGCGTGTTCGGCGCGGAGCGCCTCGTTGGCGCCCTGGAGCATGGCGTTGTCGGCGCGCGCGATCTCCAGCTTGTCTGCGCTGTCGCTGGCTTCTACGCGGGCGATGCGGAGGGCGTTCTCTAGCTGTTCGAACTCCTGGCGCCAGCGCTCCCGCTCCTTGGCGAGCTCCGCGCGCACTTTGTCGCGTTCTTCGGTAACGAGGTCTCTCGTCGCGCAAGCCGCCTGGAGTTCGGCGCCAGTCTTGGCCAGCTCCTGGGAAAGGCCCGGCACGCGATCGGCTTCGGGGGAGACGCGGGCGAATTTTTCCTTCAAAGCGTCGAGCTCGCGCTGAAGCAGCCCGCTGTGTTCGTGTAGCGCGCCGATCTTGGCTTCATGCGCGACGACGCGGCTAAAATGTGCTTCCTTCTCGCGGCCGAGTTCCTCCTTGTCCAATTCGAGGAGTCGCAGGCGTTCGACCCAGCGGTCGGCGCGCTCTGTCATTTCGTGCAGGGCAAGCTCCGTCGAGCGCAATAGATCCGTGCGTTCGGCAAGAATCTTTTTGGTCTCGCGCACCTGCAGCTCCATATCGCGCGTCTCGGCCTCCGCCTTCTTGCGCTGCGCTTCCGCATCCAGGATGCGCGCAGCCTGGCGCCCGATCGTGGCGAGGTCGGCCGTCTTCGAGGCCTTGAGTGACTCCACGTCCTTTTCAAGGCGGCGCTCGCGCAAGGCGAATTCGGCGCGCAACAGGTCCCGTTCCGCGATCACCTGCTCCATGGACATGGGCGCGAGCATTTGCAATCGTCGCATGGACAGGCGCATCGCGCGCCGCCAAAACGCGGGCACAAAGAGCAGCGTGATCAGCCCGGCGACGAAAAAGCCGAGCGCAAAATACATCGCTTGTTCGATCAACTCGCAAAACCTCGCGCGGCCGCAGGATCAATCGGGCAGGGCCGAAGAGTGCCACGTCCGGGTTGCGAAATCAAAGCGGCTGTTTCGCTCTAGCCAGCCCGGCTGGCGCGCGTCTCGTGGAATCGAGCGTAGTCGATCGTCGTTGGACCAGATGATTCGAATGTCAGGATGTCGACATATTCCCTGCCCAGCTCGGTCTTCGAGAGGGGATAGGTCATGCGCGCCCGCAGGGTCTGGCTGGAGGTTTCATCCTGTCCCTCGAAGATGAGGATGAGGCTGTCCTGGCTTTCGGAGAAATCCTCTGGCGTCAGACCATGAAGCGGGCTTGTCTGCTCGACCACATGCATGATCGTCCAGCTCAACGCGAACAAGGGGCTTTCGTCGCGGGTGAGCGCAAGGCGATGGAATCGGCGATAGACCCCGCCCTCGGGCGAGCGCTCCGATTTGGCGAGCCAGAGCTTGGCGCGCGCGTCGACGACCATATTGTGGCGCTGATTGGCGAAGCGGATCATCAGCGTCGGGGCGTTATCGAAGCGAGCGAGCACCGGCGCACGCGCGAAGAGGATGCGCGCCCGCGGTTGCGAGAAGCGCGAAAAGATGAGGCCCGTGGTCACAGCCAGCGCGCAGACGCCGATGAAGGCGCCGGCGGCGGCGACGGCGTGCCCGTAGGTCGTGCGGGGATGCATGTCGCCGTAGCCGACCGTAGCGAAGGTTTCGACGCTGAAGAAGAAATAGTCGAGGTAGCTGCCGGGGCGCGCGTTGGCGATTGGATCGTCGCCCAGCGTGTAGAGTGCGGCGAAGGCGAGGTTGAAAAGGACGAAGACTGCCGCAGCCGCGCCAAAGAAGCTCGACCAGCGCGCGGTTATAGCGTGGTGGTGCAGATCGACCCAGAAGCTCCGCTTCAGACCAAGCGCGACAACGTCAAGCTCGCTGTGATTGAAGCGACGTGGTCGGGCGGGCTTATGTCTGGTCAAAAGGCGAACAAGCCTCAGAACGGATTCCAGGTCGAATCCGGCGTGAATTTCAAATAGGTCAGCGCGACGCCGAGACGCGCGCCGACGCCCGAGCGCACCGGCATGACCACGACGTCCTCGTTATTGAGCGCGGTGAAGCCCAACCCGCCTACGAGATAGGCCGAGCCATTGACGCCGGCAAAGCGGCGGTAGATCGCGTCCATCTCGGGCAGATTATAAACGAGCATCATGGTGCGGTCGCCGTCGGCGCCGGCGTCGAAGCCGATCGACGGCCCTTGCCAAAACACGCGCTTCTGGCCCGCATTGCGCGTGAACATCGTGCCTTCGCCATAGCGCAGGCCGCCGACGAAGGCGCCGCCGGCTTCCTGTCCGAGAATATAGGCGTTCGGCCGACCCCATTGCTTGTTGGCCTTCTCCAGCCCCTCGGCGAGCCCGCGCGAGATCGAGCCGAAGAAGTGATGTCCGTTCTCCACGATCTCGCCGCTGGAATAGGTTTCCGGCCGCTGCGCCGCGCGCGCGAAGGAGGGCAGGGAGGCGCCGGCCGCCGCGGCGGCGGCGAGACGAAGAAGATGCCGGCGGGACGAGGAATGCGAAACGCTCATGATCACACAGGCTCCGAAGCGCGAATAACCGATGCTCGACGGCTCGGCGACGAGTGCGGCCGTCGCGCGGCGCGGATGCGTCAAGGTTGCGGCGGCGCCGTCAGCTTGCGTAAAAGTCGCGCGACGTCGTTAAGAAAGCGTTGCGGATGCGGGATCGCCCCAGGCGACGAAGGGGCCATTGAGATATTTCTTCGCAACCTTGTTGTAGAGGAATGGGGCGCCCGAGGGATCCAGCACGATCCCGCCGGCGGCGCGTAAAATGGCGTCTCCGGCCGCCGTGTCCCATTCCATCGTCGGCCCGAAGCGCGGATAGACGTCCGCTCTTCCCTCGGCCAGGGCGCAGAACTTCAACGAAGAACCGACGGACAGGCGCTCGGCGACCCCGAGGCGCGCGACAAACGCCTCGGTCTGCGCGTCGAGGTGCGATTTCGAGACGAGCGCAGTCATCCCCTGGGCCGGAACCTTGCGCGTGCGCAGAAGCTGCCAATCCTGCGCGGCGGGAAGGCGGCTCCCCGGCGCGGCGTCCGCCATGAAGCTTTCGACGCCGCCGAACCAGACCTTCGATGCCGCAGGGGCGGATATGGCGCCTGCCACGGGGACGCCGCCGACAATAAGCGCGAGATTGACGGTGAACTCGGGGCTACGCGCCAGAAACTCGCGCGTCCCGTCGATCGGGTCGATGAGCAGGAAAGCGTCGGCATGGTTCATGGCGCCGCCGCGCGCCGCCATTTCCTCAGCAATGATCGGCGCGCCGGGAAGATCGCGCGCGAGCGCGGCAAAAAGATACTCCTCGACGCGCTCGTCGGCCTCGGTCACGGGCGATTTGTCGGTCTTGAGCTGCGATTTGATCTGCGGTCGAGCCAGCACCTCCATCGCCAGTGCGCCGGCGCCGACCACGAGGTCGCCAAAGAGCCGCGCGAAGCGTTGGCGGTCATCGGGGCTGGGAGAATTCAGGCAATCAAACATGGGCTTATCCTTTAGAGTTTTATTTACGACCAAAAGGCTGCCAGTTTGCAATCCATTGCGCGGCGGTTAGTTTTTGCGTGAGATAATTGCAGTGATTCGCTTGCACCGCTTTGCGCCGCGTTTCGGCGGAGATTTTGGCGCGAATCACAACCACAAGCGCAGCCGCGCGCCACGGGGATAGCTCCATGACCCAGTTTTCGCTCGACGCCCTCGATCTCGCGGCCCTGCTCTCCTCCCGGGTCTGCCATGACGTCATCTCGCCCGTCGGCGCGATCGTCAATGGCCTCGAGGTGCTCGAGGACAAGGATATGGACGCCGAGATGCGCAGCCACGCGCTCGCGCTGATCAAGTCCAGCGCCGGCGAGGCCTCGGCGCGCCTGCAGTTCTGTCGCCTCGCCTTTGGCGCGGCCGGCTCCAAGGGCGCGTCGATCGACACGGGCGACGCGGAGCTCGTCACGCGCCAGTTTCTCGCCGATGAGCGCACCCAGCTCAACTGGAGCGTCCCGCGCGCGCTCATGTCCAAGAACAAGGTCAAGCTGCTGCTCAATCTTTGTCTGATGGCGGATACGACGATCCCGCGCGGCGGCGTGATTTCGGTGTCGTCTTCGGGGGACGACGAGGGCGTTTCGTTCAAGATCGAGGCCAAGGGAACCAACGCCCGCCTCGCTGCAAATATTGCAGGCCTGCTGGCGGGCGAGGCGGAAGACGGCGTGATCGACGCGCGCGCCGTCCAGCCCTATTACGCCGGCCTTGTCGCCAGAGCCTGCGGCCTTGAGGTCTCCGTGAGCGCGGAGCCCGAGCTTGTGACCTTTGAAGCCAAGCCGGCGGCTGGCGCTGTCGCCGATGGCTCGACGCCGGAACCGCAGAGCGCCTTGGCATAAAATCGTCCAAAAAAGACGGCGCGCCTTTGGGACAAGCATGCGCCCGAGGGGCGCCGTTTTTTGCCGAGAGCCGAGCACAATAGACGCGCTTTTTGATTTGGCGGCGGGGCGAGCGTTGCGAGCCCGCCGGTTTTTCGCCCCAAACCGTCCGCCCCGAGCGGGATTTCGCTTCTTTTAACCGATCCCGCCCATACTCCGCCCGGTTCGCCGCACAGCCGGCGAGGGGCGCGGCATGGACGATTTGCTCAGGGATTTTCTTCAGGAGGCGGCGGAGCACATCGACGCGACGTCGGTCGAGCTTCTGCGCTTCGAGAAGAACCAGTCGGATCCTGCCCTGATCGCCAGCCTTTTCCGGCATATTCACACCATCAAGGGATCGAGCGGCTTTCTCAGCCTGCCGCGCGTCGGCCGCCTCACACACGCCACGGAAGCCCTCATCGGCCGGCTTCGAGACGGCGCGATGGCGACGCCCACGCATGTGTCTTTGATTCTCGCCGCGATCGACCGGCTGTCTTCGCTGCTCTTGGAAATCGCCAAGAACGAGGCCGAGCCCGAGGGCGACGACTCGGAGCTGCTGCGCCAATTGGAAGAGAGCGCCGTGAGCTTGAAGCCGGAGCGGGTCGGCGCCGGCGCCCTTTCGGCGGCGATGCGCGACATCCCTGCGACCGCGATCAACAACCCCTCGGATCTAAGGCTTCCGCCGGAGCAGCCTCCCGCGCGCGGCGCCCGGCTCGGCGAGACGGTGCGCGTTTCTGTCGGCGTTCTCGATAGGCTGATGGGAATCGTCTCCGAGCTTGTCCTGGCGCGGAACAGTTTATTGGAACTCTCCAGCGCGGCGGGCAACGAGACGATCACGACCGCTGTCCAGCGCCTGTCGAACGTTACGGGCGACCTTCAGGACGCTGTGATGCGCGCGCGCATGCAGCCGATCGAGCGGCTCTTTTCGACCCTGCCCCGTCTCACGCGCGATCTCGCGACGCATCTTGGCAAGAAGATCGAACTTCTGACCTCTGGCGCGGAAACGGAACTCGACCGGCAAATCATCGAGTTGATCCGCGCCCCGCTGACGCACATCATCCGCAACGCGGCGGATCACGGATTGGAGACCGTCGCGGAGCGGCTGCGGCTCGGCAAGCCAGAAGTCGGACGGATCCGCGTGAGCGCCACATATGACGCCGGACAGGTGATCATCGAGGTGAAGGACGACGGACGCGGCCTCGATCTTGCCGGCATCAAGGCGAAGGCAATTGCGCTCGGGCTTGCGACGGAAGAGGCGCTCTCCCGGATGAGCGACTCCGAAATCTTCCAGTTCGTAATGCTCCCCGGCTTCTCGACGGCGGCGAATATAACGAAGATCTCGGGTCGGGGCGTGGGCATGGATGTGGTGCTCGCCAATATCCAGTCGATCGGCGGCGCGGTCTTCCTCAACTCTGCGCCGGGGAAGGGCACGACCGTCACGCTACGCATTCCTTTGACGCTCGCCATCGCGCCCGCGCTGATCCTTTCCTGCGCGGGCGCGCGCTTCGCGGTCCTGCAGATGGCGGTGGTCGAGGTGTTGGGAGTCGGCGAAGGATTTGACCATCAAATCCAGCACTTTCACGGCGCCCCGATCTTGAGCTTGCGCGGCGAGGCTCTGCCTCTGGTCGATCTTTCGGAAACACTCGATCTCGATCAGTCGCGCGAGGAGCCACGACGCGACGGCTTCGCTGTCGTCCTGCGCGTTGGCGGCGTGCGTTTCGGTCTCCTCGTGGAGACGATCGCCGACGTTCAGGAAATCGTCATCGAGCCGCTCGCCAGCCTTCTTGCGGCTATCGGCGTCTTTTCCGGCCAGACGGTGCTGGGCGACGGAGGCGTTGTTCTGATCCTCGATCCGGCCGCGATCGTCGAAAATGAGGGCCTCGAAACCCTCGCCGAGCCTTCTTCCTCCAAAGCGGTCGAGATGGCCGAGCCCGAGCGCGAAAAGACGCGGATCGTTTTGCTGCGCGCGGGCGGGGGACCGTTGAAGGCCTTGCCGCTGTCCCTCGTGATGCGAATAGAGGAGGCGACGGCCGATCGTTTTGTCGCTTCTGGCGAAGGCTATGTCATGCTGCATGAGGGCCGGTTGCTGCCACTCATTCCAGCGGCGCCGGATATGCGGCTCGAGAGTTCACGCGAATATCCCATCCTCATCCTCGCCGGCGCCGGACAAGTGGTCGCGCTCGTCGCCGAGGAGATAATAGACGTCGTCGAAGAGGCGCTTGTCTTCCAGAGGAAGAGCGAGGATCCTGCTACGATCGGCAGCATCAGCATCGATGGCCGCATCGTAGACGTCCTCGACGTGGCGCATTTCATCGAAAGCGCGGATCCCACGGTCGTGATGCGCGGAACCGATCGCCGTCCGCGCGTTCTCCTCGTTGATGACAAGCAGTTTTTCCGGGACATGCTGGCTCCGGTTTTGCTCGCCGCCGGTTATGAAGTGACCACCGCCGCTTCTGGGCGCGAGGCGCTTGCGCTCGTCGAACGCGGATTGCGGATAGACGCCGCCGTCACCGACATCGACATGCCCGAGATGGACGGATATGCGCTCGCCCGCGCGCTGCTGCAAACGCCCGGCCGCGGCAATTTGCCCATCATTGCGCTCACCCCTCAGAAGATGGCGAGCGCCCTCGAAGTTGCGACGATGTGCGGCATAAGCGCCCTTGTGGGCAAATTCGACAGGCGGGCACTGGTCCAAGCGCTCGACGCGCTTCTCGAAGGCGTCGCCGCAGCCGGCGACCAAATCGAGCGCCGGCATATGGCGGAGGCCGCAGCATGACCTTCCACGTCGCGGATTTCAGGCGTAGCGGCCCGCAGCCGGCAGCCGTCGTCGCGCCGGGCCGCCATTTCATCATCAGGGTGAGAGGCGAGACAATCGGCCTGCCGGTCGAATGCGTGAAGACAGTCTTTTACGTCGATAATCTCACGCCCATGCCGCTTGCGCCTCGCGAGGTCGCCGGCCTAACCAATTTGCGCGGCCGTATCGTCACAGTCCTTCATCTCGACCGCTGTCTGTGGCGCGATGAAGTCTCCGTCAACTCGAACAGACTCGCGGTCGGCATCGAGCGTGACGGCGAGGAATACGCGCTGCTTGTCGACGATACAGAAGACGTCGTCGTGATGAACGGGTCAGACCTCATCGCCTGTCCGGCCTATATCGATCCGCGGCTGACGGAGATTCTGGCCGGCTGTTACCGGCTCGACGAGGGCTTTCTATCTGTTCTCGACATCGAGGCTTTGTTGCGTCGCGTCTTGGCGCTCAACGAGGCGCCCACTCGCGACAAAAGAAAAACCACAAGCAATTCAAATAATAGAGGAGCAAGACTATGAAGCAGATTCTCGTCGTGGACGATTCGGCGGTGATCCGCAAGGTTGCGCGCCGCATTCTCGAGAACCTGCATTTTCGCACCAGTGAAGCGCCGGACGGCAAGTCTGCGCTCGCCGAATGCGAGAAGGGCATGCCCGACGCCATTTTGCTCGACTGGAATATGCCGGAGATGGACGGCTTCGAATTCTTGTGCGCGCTGCGCAGAATGCCCGGCGGCGCCGCGCCAAAGGTCGTTTTCTGCACGACGGAAAATGAAGCCGGCCACATTGCGCGCGCCATGCACGCCGGGGCCGACGAATATATCATGAAGCCCTTCGACCAGAATATCGTGCGCTCCAAGCTCGAGGAAATTGGCCTCGTGTGAGGCCGCGAGGATCCGAAGTTAAAAGGCGTTTGTGTATGTGTCAGTTATTCGCGTTGAGTAGGCTAGCCGCCAAATCATGCGCTGCGATTTCCGGCAGGAGAGCGCAGGCATGAGTCTGGCTTTTGCGCGATTTCGTCGCCAGATCGCGGCCTCGACAGGAATCGCCTTCGGGGCGGACAAGCGATATCTCGTCGAGAGCCGCCTCGCTCCCATCATGCGCGCGCATGGCTTGTCGGGCCTCGCCGAACTCGCGGACGCGTTCGAACGCGGCGACAATCCAGCGTTGATCCGCGAGGCGACCGACGCCGTGACGACGAATGAAACCATGTTCTTTCGAGACAGAACGCCTTTCGAGAATTTCAGGACGCAGGTGCTGCCGAGCCTGATCCTATCGCGGGCGAAGGAACGCCGCTTGCGTTTCTGGTGCGCCGCCTGCTCGACAGGCCAGGAAGCCTATTCGCTCGCGATGACGCTCGACCAGGAAGCGACGACGCTGCGCGGATGGAGCCTCGAAATCCTCGCGACCGATTTGTCGACCGCGGCGCTGGAGACGGCGCGCAGCGGCGCCTACAGCCAGTTCGAGGTGCAGCGCGGCCTTTCGACAAACATGTTGCTTCGTTACTTCCACCGCAAAGATGATAGCTGGCGCATCAACGAACATATGCGCGCGCGTGTCGGCTTCCGGACCTTCAACCTCCTCTCCGACTATACGGAGCTCGGCGTTTTCGACGTCATCTTCTGCCGCAATGTTCTGATGTATTTCGAGCCGGAAACGAAGCGCTCCGTGCTTGCGCGCCTTGCGGGCGCGCTGAACGAGGGCGGCTATCTCTTCCTTGGCGCCACCGAGTCGGCGAGCGAGGCTTGCGCGTACTTTTCCCAGACGACGCCCGATGGCGTCTGGCGCGGCGGCCGCCATGCGCCGCTGCAATTGCGGCTGGCGTAGCCGCTTGTCCGGCTCGCTTTGATTCGCGCGCAACTACAGGGAACCAAAAACAAAAAAGAAAAGGCCACGTCCGATGACATGGCCTTTTCTTTTGCCGCGTCCTAGGCCTATCAGGCGGTGATGCGCTCGTCCGCCTCATTGGGTTCGCGCAGCACATAGCCTCGGCCCCAGACCGTCTCGATATAGTTGCGGCCGTCGCTGGCGTTGGCGAGCTTCTTGCGCAGCTTGCAGATGAACACGTCGATGATCTTGAGTTCCGGCTCGTCCATGCCGCCATAGAGATGGTTGAGGAACATCTCTTTGGTGAGCGTCGTGCCCTTGCGCAGCGAGAGAAGCTCGAGCATCTGATATTCCTTGCCGGTCAGATGCACGCGCACGCCGCCGACTTCGACCGTCTTCTGGTCGAGATTGACGATGAGGTCGCCCGTCGTGATCACCGACTGCGCATGGCCTTTGGAGCGACGGACGATGGCGTGGATGCGGGCGACGAGCTCGTCCTTGTGGAAAGGCTTGGTCAGATAGTCGTCCGCGCCGAAGCCGAGACCCTTTACCTTGTCTTCGATGCCGGCGAGGCCCGAGAGAATGAGGATGGGCGTTTTGACCTTCGCGACGCGCAGGTGGCGCAGCACCTCGTAGCCCGACATGTCGGGCAAGTTCAGATCGAGTAGGATGATGTCGTAGTCATAGAGCTTGCCGAGGTCGATGCCCTCCTCGCCAAGATCCGTGGTATAAACATTGAAATTTTCGGATTTCAGCATGAGCTCGATGCTTTGAGCCGTCGCGCTGTCGTCTTCGATCAATAAAACGCGCATGTTGGTTCCCCACCGAGCTCCATCGAATCCTGAAGCGACACGCGCCCGCAAGCACGCGCCGGCCGCGAACCAGCCCCCTGGCTCCGCGACTCTTCCCGTCTTTGTCGACGGTAAGCGTTATTGGTTAATAAACCTTCACTTGCGCCCGCGACGCGGCCCGAAGTCTTAATCTTGGCGCCATGCGGGGAACGCGCGACGCAACTCGAGAGAAGGCGTTCTAGACTGGGAGCGAATCACTCACCCCTCGCAATCTATACGCCGTGGCGAGTCCAGGGCGCAAAGGTAAAAAGTAGACAGCCAGGCTTGCGCCTCTCGGCGCCTGCCGCCTGCGCGGCAATTTGGCGCAAAAGGGACGGCCGCGTCATTGACTTGCGCTGAGCCTTTCTCCTATATGCCACCCGCGGCGCCGCTCCGAGAGGGACGGCGTCAAATCTGTTTTGCCGTCCCCGCGGTCGACGGTCCCGCAGCTCGAATCTCGAGCGCGGCGGGAGGAAAAAGCGGGCAGGGCGTATCGGAAGGACGAGCCGGGCCGAAAGGCCCAAGGGTCGCGAGCGGAGAAGTTCGGTGAAAAGAACCTATCAACCCAGCAAAATCGTGCGCAAGCGCCGTCATGGCTTCCGTGCGCGCATGGCCACCGTCGGCGGCCGCGCCGTCATCGCGGCTCGTCGCGCCCGCGGCCGCAAGCGCCTTTCGGCCTGAGACGGCTTCTCGCGAAACGACGAACAGGCGGACGGCTGACATGACGACGGACGCCCCCGCCGAGCCGCAGAGAAAGAAACCGACGCGCCTGCGTCGGCGCAAAGATTTTGTGCGTGCGTCGGAAATCGGCGCGCGCCTTTCGGCGCGCCTGTTCACGCTCCAGATGGCGGGGCAGGGCGGGCCGGGGGAAGCAGCCCCGGCGGGCGAGGCCCGTTTCGGTTTAACCGTGACCAAGAAGGTCGCGGGCGCCGTGGGGCGCAACCGGATTCGCCGCCGCCTCAAGGAAGCGCTCCGGGTAAGCGGAGACCTTGGCGCGCGACCCGGCCGCGACTACGTTTTTGTCGCCCGGCGGGCGGCGCTTGACGCGCCCTTCGCCGACATCGTCACTCAAATGGCCGAAGGTTTCGCGCGGATCGACGAGCGCTCCGCGGGGAAGGCCCGGCGTAACAAGAAAGACAGGCCTGCCGCGTCATGACGGAAAACACCAAAAACATGCTCATGGCCGCGGCGCTCTCGCTGATCTTCATCGGTCTGTGGGATTATTTCTACGCTTTCCCGGAGATGGAGCGGCAGCGTCAGGCGCAGCTCCAAGAGCAGCGTATGGCCAAGATCCCCAAGCTCGGCGCGCCCGACAAGGCGGCGAGCGGGGCAGCCCCCGTCAAGGTCGCCCTGAGCCGCGCCGAGGCGCTCGCGCTGAGCCCGCGCGTCGCTGTCGACACGCGCACGATCTCGGGCTCGATCGCGCTCAAGGGCGGCCGTATCGACGACGTGTCTTTGAAGAACTACCGCGAGACCGTCGACCCCACGAGCCCGATCATCACGCTGCTGACGCCGGAGGATGCGCCGGGCGCCTACTACGCCGAGCTCGGCTATCTGACGGGCGAGACCGAGAACGCGCCCGCGCTGCCCACGACCGAGACGATCTGGAAGGCTGACTCGGACAAGCTGACGTCCGGCAAGCCCGTGACGCTGTCCTGGGACAATGGCCAAGGCCTCATCTTCAAGCGCGTCATTTCGGTCGACGACGAGTATTTGTTCACGGTCAAGGACAGCGTCGAGAACAAGTCCGGCAAGCCGGCGCCGCTCTACTCTTTCTCGCGCGTGACCCGCGTCGGCCGTCCGCCGTCCGCCGGCTACGCCGCCCTGCATGAAGGCTATGTCGGCGTGATCGGCGACCAGGCGCAGGAGCTCAACTACGACAAGATCGAGAAAGAGCCCAATTTCACCAAGACGTTCAAGGGCGTCGGCGGCTGGGTCGGCTTTACCGACAAATATTGGGGCGCGGTTGTCGCGCCCGATCAGAACGCCGCTATTGAGGCCCGCTACATCGCCATGGGCGGGACGACCAAGACCTATCAGGCCGACGCCGTCAGCGAGCCCAGGACGATCGAGCCCGGCGCCAGCGCCGAGACGACGACCTATGTCTTCGCCGGCGCGAAGGAAATCGACACGCTCGACGCCTATAAGGCCAATCCGGGCCTGAAGCGCTTCGACCTTCTGATCGACTGGGGCTGGTTCTACTTCATCACGCGGCCGATGTTCCGCCTGATCGACTTCCTCTACAAGCTCTTCGGCAATTTCGGCGTCGCGATTTTGGCGGTCACGGTCATCGTGAAGCTCGCCTTCCTGCCGCTCGCCAACAAGAGCTACCAGTCGATCGCCAAGATGAAGGAAATTCAGCCCAAGATCAAAGAGCTGAAAGAGAAATACGGCGACGACAAGCACGCTTTCAACATGGCGCAGATGGAGCTTTACAAGCGGGAGAAGGTCAACCCCGCGAGCGGCTGTGTGCCTGTGCTGCTGCAAATTCCCGTCTTCTTCTCACTCTACAAGGTGCTGGTGGTGACGATCGAGATGCGTCACGCGCCCTTCTTCGGCTGGATCAGGGACCTCTCGGCGCCGGACCCGACCAACATCTTTAATCTCTTCGGCCTGCTGCCGTTCGATCCGACTCATGTCGCCTTCTTCGGGCCCTATCTGGCGCTCGGCGTCTGGCCGCTGGTCATGGGCGTGACCATGTGGTTGCAGATGAAGATGAACCCAGAGCCGGCCGACGAAATCCAGAAGACCATGTTCGCCTGGATGCCGGTGATGTTCACCTTCACCATGGGCGGCTTTGCGTCGGGCCTGGTCATCTATTGGTCGTGGAATAACCTGCTCTCGATCACTCAGCAGGGCGTCATCATGAAGCGCGCCGGCGTGAAGTTCGAATTGTGGGACAATTTGCGCAAGACCTTCGGGCTCGCGTAAGCGGGCCCGCGTGAAGGCTGGGCGTGAGCTTATCCCTCCCCTTTACGGGGAGGGTGGCCCCGCGCAAGGGGGGCGGGTGGGGTAAAGCACCGAGCCACGCCGTTGCTGCGCGGACCCCACCCGGCGGTCTGCGACCGCCGACCTCCCCGTAAAGGGGAGGTATGGGAGCCAACTGCGACGGGTTAGTTTCTTCCCTCCGCAATCCTTCGCCTAAGGGGCAGTCGGCAGCCATGATTGACTTCCTCGAAGACGGCCGCCTTCTTTTCGCCGGCCCGTGCGAATTCATCTTCGCGAGCGTCAAGGCGAGCGATCTCCCGCCGCTGGGGCCCCCCGAATTCGCCTTCGCCGGGCGCTCCAATGTCGGCAAATCGTCGCTCCTCAACGCGCTGACCAATCGCAAGACGCTCGCCCGCGTCTCGCATACGCCTGGCCGCACGCAGCAGCTCAATTTCTTCGCGCTCGGCGGCCCGCCCGGCGCCGAACGGGTGCGTCTCGTCGATATGCCCGGCTATGGCTATGCGGCCGTGGGCAAGGAGAAGGTCGCGAGCTGGGGCGTGCTGATGCGCGACTATCTTCGAGGTCGCGCCTCCCTCGCCCGCGTCTTCGTGCTGATCGACGGGCGGCGCGGCCTGAAGCCCGTCGATGAGGAGATGTTCGATCTTCTCGACCAGTCGGCGGTCTCCTATCAGCTCGTCCTCACAAAGCACGACGAGCTGAAAGCCTCAGAGCGGGGGTCGGTGCTCGACGCGACGGCGCAGGCGATCTCCAAGCGCCCGGCGGCCTATCCCGAGATTATCTTCACCTCCTCGCACACCGGGGAGGGCATTCCCGCGCTGCGCGGCGCCGTAGCGAAGCTTCTGGCTGAGCGGGGGGCTTGAATATGAAGGATTGAAAGGGCTAGTTCGCAGCGCCCCTCCCCAGCCCTCTCCCCCGTTGCGGGAGAGGGAGCAGATTCGGGGCTTCGCCGGCGTTCACTCGCCGCCGTGAGCGTCCCCTCTCCGAAAACGGGGAGGGACAGGGAGGGACGGGACCAGCGCAACGACCAGGGAAATCCCCATGACCGTCACAACCGCCGACAGCGCGCTCGAACAGGCCCGCATCCTGATGCAGGCGCTGCCGCATATGCTGCGCTATGACGAAGCCATCGTCGTGGTGAAATACGGCGGCCACGCCATGGGCGACGACGAGGTCGCGCGCAACTTCTCGCGGGACATGGTGCTGCTCGAGCAGTCGGGCGTGAATCCGGTCGTCGTGCATGGCGGCGGGCCGCAGATCGGCGCCATGCTCAAGCGGCTCGGCGTCGAGTCGAGGTTCGCCGACGGCTTGCGCATCACCGACGGCGAGACGATGGGCATCGTCGAAATGGTGCTTGCCGGGTCCATCAACAAGCAGATTGTCGGCCATATCAATTCCGAAGGCGGCCGCGCGATCGGCTTGACCGGCAAGGACGGCCGCCTGTTGACGGCTAAGAAGCTGGAGCGATCCGATGGCGTCGATCTCGGCTATGTCGGCGAGCCGGACAAGGTCGACACCACGGTGTTGGTTCAGGTGCTCGGCCGAGAACTCATCCCCGTCCTCGCGCCTGTTGCGCAAGGGCCTGGGGGCGCGAGCTTCAACATCAACGCCGATACTTTCGCCGGCGCCATCGCGGGCGCGCTCGGCGCCAAGCGGCTGTTGTTCCTGACCGACGTACCCGGCGTGCTCGACAAGAACAAGGAGCTCATCCGCGAGCTGAAGGTGGCGGATATTCCCGGCCTCATCGCGGATGGCACGATCACGGGCGGCATGATCCCCAAGGTCGAGACCTGCATGTATGCGATCGAGCGCGGCGTCGAGGGCGTTGTTATTCTCGATGGCCAGCTGCCGCATGCAGTGCTGATCGAGCTCTTGACCGACCACGGCGCTGGCACGCTGATCACGCGGTGACGAAACGCGGGGCATATAACGCTTTGCTGGCAGCTTCCCGTCATGCCCGGCCTCGTGCCGGGCATCCACGCCGTCGAACGGCGATGAGCGAAGGCCGATGCCTTTTCTGCGTGGATGGCCGGGACAAGCCCGGCCATGACGGTTGTGGCGGCTGACAGACGATGAGCAACCTTTTAGGCCCTCGCCTGAACGAACGCTTCTCCCATATCGACACATGGGTGTTCGATCTCGACAACACCCTCTATCCGCAAACGGCCGACCTTTGGCCAAAGATCGATGCGCGCATCACGCTGTTCATGATGCGCCTCTTCGGCCTCGATGCGATCTCGCTGCGCGCGCTGCAGAAACATTATTATTTGCGTTATGGCACGACGCTGCGCGGATTGATGATCGAGCACGAGGTAGAAGCCGAGACCTACCTCGAATTCGTCCACGACATCGACCGTTCGTCGCTCGAACATAATCATTCGCTCGCCGAGGCCATCGCCGCTTTGTCGGGCCGCAAGCTCATCCTCACAAATGGGTCTCGCAATCACGCGGTCGCCACGGCGAAACAGCTGGGCATTGATCATCTCTTCGAAGACGTCTTCGACATCATCGCCGCCGATTTCATCGCCAAGCCGGAGGAAGCCGCCTATGAGCGCTTCTTCGAACGGTTGAAGGTCGATCCCGCGCGCGCGGCGCTTTTCGAGGACATCCCGCGCAACCTCCTCGTTCCGCACCGGCGGGGCATGACGACAGTGCTTGTTCTGCCGGGCGCTGGAGAGCCCATTGAGCGCGAGGCGTGGGAGATCGCGCGCGGCGACGAGCCTCACATCGATTTTGTGACGGACGATCTGGTGGGGTTTCTGGAGGGATTGGCGAGCTCCACGTGTGGATGACCTCCAACAATGCATCTCGCCATTTTACGCGATTTCTTATCGCTTGCATGATTCGATGAAACACATCAGTTCGGCTGACACCGCCATTAGACAAGCTTCATCATCACCAGATCCGTGCCGTGCGGTCGCGCGCCCGCGGCGGTGAGCATGGCGTGAACCTGCCCGCGATGGTGGGTCTGGTGATTGAAGACATGGGTCACGACGAGATGCTTGGGCTTCGTGACCATGCCTTGGAGCAGGGCCGAATACCAGGTGAACTCTCCTTCGAGCGCTGCCGAGTCGAGATGATCCGCCCAGTCGATCAGCCGCTTGTCGCATTGCTCGCGGTCGACCTTCAACGCCGGCCATTCTGCGCGGAACGCGCTTGAATCATCGAGGCTGCAATCCGGCTGCTGGCCGCCGGCGATGCGGCTGAGCCACATATGGTCCGCCCAAAGCAAATGATTGAGCGTCGCGTGGATCGATTTGAAGAAAGCGCCCCGGTCCTTGCGCCGCTCTTCCTCGGATAAGGCGTCCGCCGCGGAATAGAGGTTTTGGTTCTGCCATTGATTGTAGCGCGCCATCGTTCGCGCAAAGGATGGGTCGATCATCGGCTGGCCTTTCTCGTGATTCAAATCGCCTCTTCGCTGCCTCCCCCTTCCAAGGTCGGCCGGCGCCACGGGTCAAGAGCAAGGGCGACGCTTGGCGGCTGGCGTGAGAGTTGACTCCCCCGGCCATGGGCCTACAAACCGGCGCAGCTTTCTCCACCCATGGGACATTCATGCCGCACACGGGATTAGAGACCCTCATCACCGCCGCTTTCGAAGACCGCGCCAATATCAATGCG
>JAMBEQ010000161.1 GCA_024506175.1 Methylocystis sp. | reverse complement strand
GAATGGCCACAACCGGAATAATTGCCGCGCGCCATGTCTGCAGAAACAGGATGACGACCAGCACAACGAGAACGACCGCCTCGCCGAGCGTGCGGACCACCTCGTCGACAGACTGCTGGATGAATTCCGTCGGGTTGTAGACGATGGAATAGTCGAGGCCGGCGGGGAACAGCTTCTTCGCCTCCGCCATGGCCTCTTCAACCGCGGCGGAGGTGGCGAGCGCGTTCGAGCCCGGCTTCTGGAAGATAGCGATGGCTGTCGCGGGATCGCGATTGAGATAGGCGTTGACCGTATAGTCCTGCGCGCCGATCTCGACCCTTGCGACGTCGCGCAACCGGACCTGGCCGTCCGCGTCCGCGCGCAACACCACATCGGCGAATTGCTGGGGATCGGACAGACGGCCGAGCGTGCGCACCGAGAGCTGGAAGGCGCCGGGCGACGCGGCCGGCGGCTGGTTGATCGCGCCGGCGGCGACCTGGAGATTGGCGGCGCGCAAGGCGCCGACCACTTCGCCGGCAGTCATGCCACGTGCGGCGACCTTGTCCGGATCGAGCCACACCCGCATCGAATAATCGCGCGCGCCGAAAACGCGAACATCGCCGACGCCCTCGAGACGCGCCAATTCGTCTCGCACATAAAGCGTGGCGTAATTGGAAATATATTGCTGGCTGCGCGAACCGTCCGGCGAGCGCAAGTGCACGACCATCATCAGGTCCGGCGAAGCCTTTTTCACCACCACGCCGAAGCGCTGCACCTCCTCCGGCAGACGCGGCGTCGCGATGGCGACGCGGTTCTGCACCAGGACCTGCGCGAGATCGATATTCACGCCCGTCTTGAAGACCACGTTGATCGTCAGGAGGCCATCGCCGGTCGATTGCGACACGATATGAAGCATGTCGTCGACGCCATTGACCTCCTGCTCGATCGGCGAGGCGACAGTCTGGGCGATGACGTCGGCCGAAGCGCCGGGATAGGTCGCGGTGATCATCACCGTTGGCGGCGCGATGTCCGGATATTCCGACACCGGCAGGGCGCGCTGGGCGATGAGCCCCGCGATGGTGAGCAGAACGGAAAGGACCGCAGCGAAAATTGGCCGTTCGATGAAGAAATGCGGAAAACGCATGCGCCCTTCGTCTAATGCGCCAGAGGAGCAATCACGCCTTCGGTCGGCGAAACGGTGACGCCGGGCCGCACCATTGGATTGGCGAGACCGGCGATAATGACGAGATCATTCGCATCGAGGCCGGAGAGCACGACGCGCAGCCCCTTGTAGAGCGGCCCCAGCGTGACGGGCTTGGCGGCGACCTTGTGGTCCGGCGTGACGACAAGAACGATCTTGTTCGTCTGGTCGGAAGCGATGGAAGCGTCCGGCGCCAGGAGCCCGGGGAACTCGCCGCCATTGACGCGCACGCGGCCGAAAGCGCCGGGGGTCAGGAACAAGTCCTTGTTTTCCAGCACGGCGCGCGCGCGTATCGTGCCCGAATGGGCGTTGAGCTGATTGTCCAGGAAGTCGATCGCGCCGGCGCGCTTCCAATCGGTTTCATCGGCCAGACGCACGGAAGTGGGCGTTTTGCCCGACTTCTGCCGACCCGTTCCTGTGCGCGCGTAATGCAGATAATCAGATTCGGACACGTCGAACTCGAAATGGATCGGATCGAGCGTCACGATCGTCGTGAGCAAAGTCGATCCCGCCTGCACGAGATTGCCGACGTCGATGCGGCGGTCGGAGACGCGGCCCGATATGGGGGCCCGCACCTGCGTCCACTCGAGATTGAGCTCGGCGTTGCGCAGCGCCGCCTCCGCGCCCATGAGCTGGGCGCGCGCCGAATCCGAGCCGCCGCGCCGCTGGTCCATATCGCGTCTGGTGATCGTCCCGCCGCCGACAAGCGTCTCGCCGCGCGCGGCGTCTTTCGAGAGCATGGCTGTCTGCGCCTGCATGCGCGCGACTTCGGCGCGGGCGCTGTCGACCTCGATCTGGTAGGGGCGTTGATCGATGGTGAAGAGAAGGTCGCCCGCCTTCACGATCTGCCCGTCGGTAAAGTGTATTTTTTCGACCGCCCCGGAGACGCGCGGCCGCACTTCGACGCGCTGAACCGGGGCGAATCGGCCGGTATATTCGTCGAAACGAGGCACAATCTCCGCGAGCGGATGCGCGACGGTCACGGCAGGGGCCGGCGGCGGGGCTGCCGCTTGGTCCTGCGCGCCTGCGCCGGGCCTCAGGGCCACTGCGGCGCTGATGGCGAGCAAGCCCACCGGCAACCATGCGAGGCGGCGATAAGCGCGTTGGCGCATCAGCTCCATGTCGGGTCTCGAAAAAGGAAAAAACGGGTCGTTGCTGCGGCGCCAAAGCTAAAGCAGACGCCCGGCCGCGTCCACCGGCTGTGAGAGCGGCATAGCCAGGCATTGGTTTTGGCGCCATCATATGCCGAAGCCGGCGCTGATGGACGCGGGTCCAGAAGAACGTGCTTGATAGATGAGCCCGGCCTTACGGCCGGGCGTTTCGGGCGCTCTGCGCCAGCTGCTCGCAACGAAGCGCTTGTCGGCTTCTTTTTTCCAGCTATCTGGAAAACTCTGCATTTTCGTGGAACGATCCATATGACGGCGACGCTTCGAGGCAAAACGCTCTTCATCACCGGCGCAAGCCGCGGCATCGGTCTGGCGATCGCGAAACGCGCCGCCCGTGACGGAGCCAATGTGGCCATCGCCGCGAAAAGCACCGTCGAGAACCCCAAAATCCCCGGCACGGTCTATACGGCGGCGGCCGAGATCGAGGCTGAAGGGGGCAAGGCGCTTCCCTTGCCTTGCGATATTCGCTTCGATGACCAGGTAACGGCCGCGGTCGAGAAGACGGTCGAGACATTCGGCCGCCTGGACATATTGGTCAACAACGCCAGCGCCATAGACCTACGCGGCATCGACCTGCTCGACATGAAGCGCTTCGACCTCATGCATCAGATCAATGCAAGGGGGACCTATCTCTGCTGCAAGATCGCGCTGCCACATCTCGGGAAGGCCGAAAACCCGCATATTCTGACGCTTTCCCCACCCCTCGACCTCAATCCGAAGTGGTTCGCGCCCAACCTCGCCTATACGATGGCGAAATATGGAATGAGCCTCGTAACGCTCGGCCTTGCACGGGAGCTCGGGCGGGACGGCGTCGCGGTAAATTCACTATGGCCGGAAACCGCGATCGCCACGGCCGCGGTGAGCAACCTCCTGGGCGGAAAGGAGATCGTCAAGCGGTCAAGAAAGCCCGAGATTGTTGCAGACGCAGCCCATGCAGTTCTGTCCCGGCCGTCCCGCTCCTGCACGGGGAATTTCCTGATCGACGTGCGGGTTCTTGCCGAGGCGGGAATTACTGATTTTACCCCTTACGCGGTAGACCCCGCCTCTGAGGCCGTCCTGGATTTTTTCCTCGACGAGCCGATCAGCGCCAATGTGGGCAAATCGGCTTTCCATGGGAGGGATTAGCTTGGGCGCATTCCGCAAGGTTGCAGATTTTTGCAAAGAGAAGGCGCTGCTTTTGCACGCGCATTATTAAGGGCGGAAAGCGCGCTAGACGAGCCCCGCCACGCCGAGTCCGACCGTGTAAACGCCAACGAGCGCCACGAGGATACTCGACAGATAGGGAGCGCGCGACGCTAGGGCTTCGAGGCGTGGCCAGCGCGAGACAGCGCGCCGCATGCCGAGCGCCGCTGCGACGCCGACGAATACGAGCGTCAGAGCAAGCCCAACGCTGAATGCGAGCACCACCGCTGCACCGAGCGCGATGCGCCCGGCCTGGAGGCAAAGCAGCAAGACTGTGATCGAGGCAGGGCATGGGACGAGCCCGCCGGTGAGTCCGAAAAGAACGATCTGGCCGGTCGTCGCTTGGCGGTTGGCGAAGCGACGCTCGATCTCCAAAGCATGCTCCCGCTCATGCGCGTCGGCGCAAAGCGCCGGATCAAGATCGAGCAATTCATTTTCGAAAGCTCGTTCTTCCGCGTTTTGCGCGAGCGCCTCCCCGAGCCCTTGTGGGTGGCGCGTATGATGATGGTGGTAATGGTGATGGTCGTGCGAAGCGTGATCGTGACGGTGCGGATCGGCCTCATCCGCGTGAGCGCATGAATGTGGCTGAGGCGCACCGCCGGATCGAGACCGGTCCCGCCACATACGCCCTGTCATCCAGGCGGCGACGGTAAGGATCAGCACGCCGGAGGCAAGCTGTAGATAGGGCTCATTGGCGTCGAGGTTCAGTTGGGCGCCGAAAAACATTCCGCTCAAAGCGACCAGCCAGACGATCGCCGTATGCGACAAGGTAGCCGCGAGGCCCAGCAACATCGCCTGGGGCGCGGTTCCTCGCACAGCAATGATGAAGGCGGCCATCATCGTTTTTGAATGCCCGGGCTCGAGGCCGTGCAAGGCGCCGAGGAGAATGGCCGTCGGTATGTAGACCCAGGCGTCGCCGGCCGCGGCGTCAAAAATCGGGGAGGTGAGCATATGCGGTTAACGGCTCCTCGCGGAGAGACGCCGATCCATGAGGAGAACGCGTCCGCCGACGGCCCGGCGGCAAGGATAGCGCCGGCTTTGCTTATCTAAAGACGGCGACCTGGCCAAACAAGCGTGGGATTTCGGATTTCGCACATCCGCAAAAAACAACCGGCCGGACTTTCGTCCGGCCGGCGTTTATTTCAGGCGATCTTTCGTTCGATCAGGGCATGTCGCCGGCGACGAACTTCGGAATCACCGGGCCGCCGATCTCAGC
>JAMBEQ010000160.1 GCA_024506175.1 Methylocystis sp. | reverse complement strand
ATTGCACATAGAAGACGGCGTTGTCCTTCGACTGCTCGATGACCTTGGCGAGGTCGAAATCCAGCGGCGCGTCGTTCTTGCGATAGAGCATCATGAAGCGCACGGCGTCGACGCCCACTTCGTCGACCACCTCGCGCAGGGTCACGAAATCCCCGGCGCGCTTGGACATTTTCACCGGCTCGCCGCCCCGCATCAGCTTGACGAGCTGGCAGAGCTTCACGTCGAGCGAGACCTTCCTGTCGGAGAGCGCGGCGACGGCGGCGCCCATGCGCTTCACATAGCCGCCATGATCTGCGCCCCAGACGTCGACGAGCGTGTCGAAGCCGCGGTCGATCTTGTCCTTGTGATAGGCGATGTCCGCGGCGAAGTAGGTCGGCGAGCCATCGGACTTCTTCAAGGCGCGGTCGACGTCGTCGCCGAAGTCGGTCGAACGGAAGAGCGTCTGCTCGCGGTCCTCCCAATCGTCCGGGAGCTGGCCTTTGGGCGGCGGCAGGCGGCCCTCGAAGACGAGCCCCTTCTCGCGCAGCCATTCGATCGAGGCGTCGATCTTGGAAGGGCCATTCGAACGGTCGTGCAGCGTGCGCTCTGAGAAGAAGACCTCATGGCGGATGTTGAGGGCGGCGAGATCGTCGCGGATCATGTCCATCATGGCGTCGATGGCGGCGTTTTTAACGATCGGGAGCCACTCGCTCTCGGCCTTCTCCAGAAGCGCCTGGCCATGCGCCTTGGCCAGCGCCTGGCCCACGGGGACTAGATAATCGCCAGGATACAGACCCTCCGGGATCGTGATCGTCTCGCCAAGCGCCTCCCGGTAACGCATGAAGGCGGAGCGGGCGAGCACATCGACCTGCGCGCCCGCATCGTTGATGTAATATTCGCGCGTCACCTCGCAGCCGGAAAAGGCCAGGAGATTCGCAAGCGCGTCGCCGAAGACCGCGCCGCGGCCATGCCCGACATGCATCGGCCCGGTCGGATTGGCCGAGACATACTCGACATTCACTCTGCCCTGCAGCGCCCCTGCCCGGCCCTTCTCGACCCGACCAAATTTCTCAGGGCTATTCAGCGCGGCGCGCAGGACCTGGGCAAAGATCTCTGGCTTCAGCCGGATGTTGATGAAGCCCGGCCCTGCGACCTCCGCCGTCGCCACCCCCTCGGATTCCGCCAGGGCGTAGCAGATCGCCACGGCCAGCTCGCGCGGATTGGCGAAATGCGGCTTGGCCTCCTTGGCGAAGACCATGGCGGCGTTGCAGGCGAGATCGCCCAGCGCCGCATCCTTCGGCGGCTCGACCACGAAGCGGGCGTGATCGAGCGCCGGCAGGCGCCCGTCGGCCTGGAGCCGGTCGAGGATGGAAGCGATGCGGGCGTGGAAGATGTCGAAAAGGTTCATGGGGGTCCAGATCAGGGGTTTCGCGCGCGGGTCTAGCAGACCCCGCGCGCGAATGCATCTCCGGCGGCCAGCCCCTCAGTCAGGGCTGGACCTCGAAATGCAGCATCATGCCCATGTCCTCGTGCTCGACGAGGTGACAGTGGTAGGGGTAGTGGCCGGCGTATCCCTTCGGGAAATGCACCAGCAGCTCCACGAGCTCGTTCGACTGGATGCGCACCGTGTCGTGGCGCGCCATCTTGTCAAAATCCAGCGGGCGCTTTCCCGTGGTCTCCACGAATTGATTTGCGTCGTTCAGCGCCCACCGCCGGGTGACCACAAAATTCACCAGATGCATATGGAAGGGATGCATATCCGGCGTGCCGCCGGCGAGGTTTGTCGGGTCATTTCCAATATTCGCTACGTACCAACGCTCATAGGTCCCTTCCACCGGCTGGATCACCTGTTGGCCGTGCGCCGGATTGACCCGGTAGAGATGGGGGTAGCGGTAGATCGGCGGGAATCCCGCGGGATTGCTGTTCTGGGTCGCGAGCCCCCAGAGCGGATCGTCATCTGTGGGCTTATGAGGCGGCGTCGCCTCCTCGGGCTGGAAGAAAAAGGCCCGCGCCACCTGATAGGGCACGCCCGGCGCCGCCTCCCCTTTCTGCGTCGGATCGTCGAGCTTCGCGTCGAACGGAACCGCGAACGCGGGTAAGTCTCCTGCCGGCGTGGTCGCCGGGCGTAGTTCCCAGATTTGTGTGTCGCGCCACGGCCGATCGCCCGTAAAAGGTGATTTTTCGTGCGTCTTAGCTAGCTGCCGCGTATCATTCATCAAAAGGATAAAACGATTGTGGGCGATCCGCGCATTCGCCGGGTTCGGGACAAGCTCGGGCGCTGGGCCCGGGACCCAATGGAAGCTCTCGTCGTCGGCGTGGCGGCAGAGGATTTTGTCCAGCGTGTAGACGTCGAGCGGCGAGGCTGCACTGTCGTTCATTCCAGAGCCCCCGCCGCCGTGGATCGGCCCAGCCGCAGCGATCCTGAACTGAAGCAAATTGGCGAGCGGGAGATAGGGGGCTGGATTAGCCTGACCGGCGGCGCCAATGGCGGCGAACGCCTTGTCGCTGTCCGGCAGCATCACGGAGTTTCCATCGAACTGGAAAATCGGCTCTGCGTCCGGGGCGCCGGGGTCGTACCCCGCGAGTGCCAAGTTGACCAGGTTGAGTGACTTGACCTCGGGCTTCAGACTCGTGAAATCGACCAAAAGGTCGAGGCGTTCCCCCGGAGCGAGCAGCAAATACTGCTTGTCCTGCAGCGTGAGGCTCTTGCCAAGCAAGCCCCCATCGTTCCCGATCGCCGTCAGCAGGCCCCCGTACCAAATCTTGCCATTGTCGATTCCCGCAGGATCGGCCAAGGCGAGCGCATAAGTGCGGGCGTTCGAGCCGTTGAGCACGCGCAGCCGAAAAATCTTCCGATCGGCGTGAAAGTGCGGCCACGGCCGCCCATTGACGAAAATCGTGTCGCCGAGAAACTCCGGCCTGTCCCCGAGCGTCTTGGTTCTCAGGAGCGGCACGCCCTTCTGATAGTCGATGCGCGTATGATCCGCTTCCTTGCCGTTGGACGCAAAGCAGCGGTCCTGGATGACGAGAGGGATTTCCAGCGTTTCGCCGCCAATGAGATGGAAAATCTCCGCGTCGGACTGGTCGCGAATGAAATAGAGGCCGGCCAGGCCCGCGTGAACCTGCTGCGCCGTGTTGTCCATCGAGTGATCGTGGAACCACAGCATCGCCGCCCGCTGCTCATTGGGATAGACATAGTTCCGATGCGAGGGCATGTGGAAGGGATTGCCTTCGTAGCTCGCCGGATGGAGCGGCCAGCCGTCCGACGTCGGCAATACCTTGCCGCCGTGCAGATGGGTGACCACGCCGAGCGCGTAATTCATCGATTGGAACTGTGGGATCTTTTCACCGGTCTCCATGTCCGCAGGATGAATTGGCGGCATGGCGAGCGGGCGCGCTTCGCCAGCGTGGGGCGCCCCCATGGAGGGAAGCTTGTTGATCCAGGTCGTTGTCAGCGGCCGCCCGCGTTGGACGTTGATGACTGGCCCGAGATAATTTTCCGACGTCGCCGAGCGCTCCTGCGGCGAGCCGCTGCGAATATAGCACCAGGCATTCAGATTCTTGGGATCGGGCGACGTCTGGCTGTCCAGGAATTTCACGCTGCGCGCTTCGACCGTAAAAGTGATGCGGCCCCATGCGCTCGTCTGACCAGTCGTGACAATATCCAGCGCGCCAATCGGCAGTTCGTTCTCGAAGCTTAAAGACATACGTGATTCTCCTTAAAAACAGGCCTCGAAAAGCATCGACAACGTCGGGGCAGGAAAATGTGCGGCGACGCACGCCCTGTCTGGCCAATCGCCTTCGAGCGCCCAACCGAGCGTAGCGCCCGCACTATCCGCCCAGCAAACATTCGCCCTGCGATCAATTGTCCTACCGGCCAAAAAGCCGCTTCACCTCTTGGAGCGCGTATCTGTCGGTCATGCCGGCAATGTAGTCCGCGACGACAATCGCTCTCGCCGCTCCTTCGCGCGCGGCGGCTTGGCTCGCCCATTCGTCGGGCATAAGCGACGGCGTTTCCAGGAAGGCCGGAAAAAGGCGCGAGATGGCGTCCTCGGCCCGCGCCCAGACCCCCATGATGCGGTCGTGGCGATACATATTCGTGAAAAGGAAGCGCTTGATGTCGCGCTCGGCCTCGCTCATTTCCGCAGAAAGCGCGACCATCGCCTCCCCTGCCCCGCGCGCCGCCTCTGCCGATTGCGGCGCATGGCGCGCCAGGCGCGCCTGCGACGTCCTGATCGCATCCTCCACGAAGCGCGTGATCACGCGGCGCACCAGCTCGTGGATGACCCGCCCGCGCTCGAGCCCGGGATGCTTCGTCGCGATCTCGCCGAGCAATCCGACGACGAAAGGCGCCCCGCCGCCAATGTCGTCGAGCGTGAAGAGACCGGCGCGCAGGCCATCATCGATATCGTGGCCGATATAGGCGATGTCGTCGGCGAGCGCCGCCGCCTGAGCCTCGACGCCGGCGAAGGTCGTAAGCTCCAACGGATACAGGACGTCGAACTCGCGGATATAGCGGGAGAGCGGACGGATGATGCGCGCGGAAGACGCCGAAGGCTCCTCATCCTGAGGAGCCCCCGAAGGCGGCGTCTCGAAGGACGAGGAGCCGCTCCTCTCCCTCGCCCTTCGAGATGCGAGCTTCGCTCGCTCCTCAGGGTGAGGGAGGGATTCTGACCGTCCCAGCAGCGGCCCGTTGTGCTTCACAATGCCTTCGAGCGTCTCCCAGCAGAGGTCGAGCCCGTCATAATCGGCGTAGCGGCGCTCCAGCAGCGTCACGACGCGAAGCGCCTGCGCATTGTGGTCGAAGCCGCCGAAGGGCCTCATACAGGCTTCCAGCGCCTCCTCCCCGGCGTGACCGAAAGGCGTGTGGCCGAGATCATGCGCCAGCGCCACGGCCTCGGCGAGATCCTCGTCGACCGTGACTGCGCGTGCGATGGCGCGGGCGATCTGCCCGACCTCGATGGAATGGGTCAGCCGCGTGCGGAAATGATCGCCATCGAGCGGCACGAAGACCTGCGTCTTATGCGCCAGGCGCCGGAAGGCGGTCGAATGGATGATTCGGTCCCGGTCGCGCTGGAACGCGCTGCGGGTTGGAGACGGCGCGACGTCGTAAAGGCGCCCGCGCGAACTGGCCGCGTCGCATGCGTAAGGCGCAAGGGGCTGGCGCAGCGCCACGGTCGGGCTCCAGTCATTGAAAGGCCCAAGGATCGGACCTATGTTGCCGCCATAGCCCGCCGTGCCGGGCGGAAGCAAGAATTCAACGAGGACAGGCATGACTGCGACCCCGTCGAGCGACGTGGCGCTCACTGAATTGGCGGCAAAGCGGATCGTCGCGATCCTCGCCAACGAGGCCCCTGGCGCCATTTTCCGGGTCTCGGTCGAGGGCGGCGGCTGCTCCGGCTTTCAATACAAGTTCGCCGTCGACCCCGCCCCCGCGGCCGACGACGCGCTTCTCGAGCGCGACGGCGCGCGCGTCGCGATCGACCCCGCCTCTCTGGATTTCCTCGCCGGCGCGAAAATCGACTTCGTCGACGATCTGATGGGCCGGTCCTTCCGCGTCGAGAACCCAAACGCCGTGTCCTCCTGCGGCTGCGGCACGAGCTTCTCGCTCTGATCGACTAGGACCGCGAGCCTGCAGGCTTGCCGCCCTGTGACACGCCGACGCCATCGAAATCGGCGATCATGCGCGAATCGCCACGCTCTTGTGGAGCATGATTCTTGGACGCGCTTTTCCTGGGCCACGCCTATATCGACGTCACGATGCTCACCGACGAAATGCCGGCGGGCGACGAGAAAATGGTCGCCCGCGACTATGCGGTGAGCTTCGGGGGCAACGCGGTCACTGCCGGCTTCGCCTGCGCCAAGCTGGGCCATGACGTGCACATCCTGACCACGCAGGCGCGCGACTGGCTCGGCCACATGTTCGCGGAAATGACCGACGCCTATGGCATTCGCCTGCACCCGCGCAAAGTGGCGCGCTCCTCGCTTTCCTTCGTGCTGCCGAACGACGGCCAGCGAGCGATCCTGCGCGCGCGCGACGATCATTATTTGCAGCCCTTCGTGCGCCTGGACATTTCGAGCGCGCGGCTCCTACATCTCGACGGTCATATGGCCGACGCGGCGATTCATTACGCCAAGGCGGCGCGCGAGCACGGGTTGCTGGTCTCCCTGGACGGCGGCGCGCTGCGCCCGCGCTTGGACGAGCTCATCGATTTCGTCGACGTCGCCGTGGTCTCGAAGCAGCTTTGCAAGCAAATGTCCTTCTCCGAGACGGAAATGCTCGCCTGGCTGAAGTCGAAGGGCTGCAAGGTCGCCGCCGTCACGGTCGGCGAGAAAGGAACCTTCTGGTGCGGCGAGGACGGCGCGCCGCAGCATTTGCCCTCGCTGCATGTGCCCTCGGAAAAGGTCATCGACACCTCCGGCGCCGGCGACGTCTTCCATGGCGCCTATTGCGCCTCCTATTTGGAGCGGCCGGACGCCCCCTGGCGCGAGCATTTCGAATTCGCGCGCGCCGCCTCGGCGCACAAGGTGCAGCATCTCGGCAACGAAGCCGGCCTGCCGAGCCGCGACGACATTGCGAAGGCAATCAACCAATTCGGCGAGAGCGCCCATGCCGGGGCGGCGCTATAGCGAAGTTTTCAACAGGCGCCGCAAAGGGGGCTTGGCAAAACCGCCGGGGCCTTGTATACGCCCTCCACCACGACGTTCCCCGATAGCTCAGCTGGTAGAGCACGCGACTGTTAATCGCTAGGTCGTAGGTTCGAGTCCTACTCGGGGAGCCATGTACATCAGGCGTTTTGCCAATAAAAGCAATGACTTACGTGAGCTTTGGTCGCTCTTTCGGTGATACGAAAGGCGATACAAATGGCCCGCTACGTGCTCTCCGATGGCTGCTTTTCAGTCAGCATTCGATACCTCACCACAAACCGCGATGGCGTCTTTTGGTACTACCGGCGCGTCCCACTAGCCGCTAAGGCAAAGCTCGGCATAAGCAGCCATTTCGTCCGGGTAAGCTTGAGCACAAGGGATAGGACCGAGGCGATACGGCGGCTCATTGAGGTCAACGCTCAGTTTGAGACGCGGTGGTTGGATGGCAGCCCCGGTAACGCTGAGGGCACACACAGCCTCTGGAGCAAGGCCGTCCTCAACCAAGCCCCCTGCAGCCAGACGGCTGGCCCTTCCCGCCCCGAAGGCGAAGCCTGCCCCACCATTGGTGAGGCTCTGGACCTCTACCTGTCTCAGCACCCGAACGGCAGGAACAAGCGGTTTAGACAGAACGCCCAGATCGCCATTGGCTACCTAATCGAGGCTGTAGGGGACCTTCCCTTGGATAGCTTCACCAGACAGAACGCCTTGGCAGTCCGCAACGCCATTCTCGCCAAGAACAAGACGGCCTCTGTTAAGCGGCGCTTCAACACCATCAACGCCATCTTCAATGCTGCCATTCAAGAAGGCGGACTTAAGCTCAGCAATCCGTTTTCAGGTATTCGGATTGTCAATCTTGGGGGCGACTCGGAGAAGCGCGAGGAGTTCACCATCGAGGAGCTTAAGAAGCTCGCTAATGCCTGCCAGCAGGTCGGAGATGATCGAAGGCTCATTATCCTGATGCTGATGGACACAGGAGCGAGGCTTGGGGAGATTGTGGGGCTGAGGGTGTCTGACGTGGACCTAGGACAGCCACTTCCTCACATTCACATTCGCCCCTTCGACGGCCGCACGCTCAAGACCGCCAGCAGCACGCGCAAAGTTCCTCTAATGGGCGAGGCTCTGTGGGCCGCTAAGAAGGCTATGGTGGGCAAGGACAAAGATGGGCTACTGTTCCCCGACTACGGCCCAGCTAAGGCCAACAGTGCCAGTGCGGCTCTCAACAAGTGGATCAAGAAGACAGCGGGCATTCAAAAGACCATCCACGGCCTCCGTCATTCGATGAAGACCAGACTCGTGATTGCCGGTGTTCCTGAGGACATCCGTAACAGAATCGGCGGTTGGACCGATGGGGAGACGGTGAGCAGGGGCTACGGGAGTTATCCCTTGGAGGTGTTGGCCGAGTGGTTGCGTGAGGTCACGTTGGGTTAACTGCTTAGTCCAAGACTATATCTCAGCGGACATACCTGGCCCATCGTCCTTGATAACTGCTCTATCGAAGAATTTCAGGATGTGGATGGCTCCGACGGGACTCGAACCTACGACCTAGCGATTAACAGTCGCGTGCTCTACCAGCTGAGCTATCGGGGAACGTCGTGTCTCAGAAGCGTTGACTTTTCAGTGAGCTAGTTATTCGGCTTGGTCGCTCAAGACCTTCGATGTTTACGAGACTTGGCCCTGTGTCTCAAGAAGCCAAAAGCGTCCATCTGGCGAAATGTGTCACTTTGTGTATCACCTTACGCGCTGAGGGGGGAGCACGCCTCTTTCTCGCCGCTCGAATGTCTTGATACGGCGCTTTCCACCTTGATCGACGTAATCAACGATCCAAGCCTCCTTTTGCGTCCTGGGCTGTTTTCCACCTACGCTTGCGAAACGACACCACTTTCCACCATTAATCGACGGCTAGCCACAGTAACTTCCCCTCAGGTGAGGGTTTTGTCATATTTGAGGCTCTTCCAAGGCGGCGTTGAGTTCTTTTTTGAGCTTTGTTAGATTTATCAGCGAAACCCTGCGCCCAAATTCGGCTTCTATTTTTGTGGCGGATAGATCAGTAGCAAAAAAGCAGTCCGTTTTTATAGTTCCGAAGAGCTCATCGCCGCTATAAAACCAGTTAGACATGTGGCATTGTTCCGTCATCCCCGGGGCGGGGGAAGAAGATTTCCTATAATATGGACCATGTTTTTATCTGGGCTTTTTGCCTGGAGTTGTCTCAATTTGGCATTGACCCGACTATCATTAAGAAATTTATCAGGGTAATTTGGTCTGCCATTATTGCTGACTTTAAGGAGTCAGCGCATTACGAGCGCGATAAGTATTTTGCATTTTACCCAAACATTTGGAAGTGCTTGATCCGTCCACGGAAAGCGCCGAGCGCACGACTATCCACCCCGTGCAACTTAGCCAAGGCTGTTTCGACTTGACCGTATGTGAACAACGGCTCGCCTCCTCGGCTTCCTCCTTCAAAATATAGTTGGTGGCAAAAAATCGCAAGTGTACGATTGTATTCGTATTGGTTGGCATTAGTTGAAATCGTAAGCGTACGATTTGCGAGCAACAGGCATGTCCAAGCTACCGTCGGAATTACCCCAGCCGGCCACCCTGAAGGATGACCTCCTCCGAGGGGCCGCGCAAATCGCAGAATTTCTGGGGGTGTCGGAGCGGCAGGGCTTTCACCTGTGCGCGACCCGTCAGCTGCCGGGCGTGTTCAAGCTTGGTCGTATCTGGCACGCGCGTCGTTCGACTCTAATCGAGGAAATGCGCCGCCGCG
>JAMBEQ010000159.1 GCA_024506175.1 Methylocystis sp. | reverse complement strand
CTTCATGCGGCCTTGGTTCGTTTCTTGCAGCCCAGTGCGGCGCGAAGCGCCGTGCAGCCGTATTGTCTACCCGAAAAGCCGTTCCGTTTAACGTGCGCATCGGGTTTGGCTCGAAAGGATAATCGAGGTTAAATAAGCTTTTCGCCTGAAGAAAATGAGGCAATACGAGGCTGGAGCACACGGACGAGTAAGACGCGGGCCAGCCAAGCCGGCTAGCGCTTCATCCCCCAGGGGCGATTCCGCTGACGCAGCCATCCTCGGCTGCGCCAGCGCCGTCGAATAGCCGCCTAGTCGTTCCGCCTTCTCGATAAGCCCTGTCATAAAAAGTTCTCTCGGATTGCGAGGTAGGGGCGTAGGTCTGCTCGACAGCCCACCAGGGCTTTCGCCGCCTGATGCGTTGTGATAGCCGAGGGCGCGAGCTTCGCGCGCCCTTGCGCAGCGAGGCGGGTCAGCTTTCAACGACAAAGCTGAAAGGGGAGGGAACCAAATGTCCGCACTTCGTATCGTCGCGACCGGCGCGATGCTGCTCGTTCCCGTATTGGCTCATGCCGGCGACCTGCGCGCCGACGCCAATGCGGTTTTCAAGCCGATCGACGCCGCCAGCGTGAATTCGGTCGTAAAGAACAACGCCATCACGCCCGCCAAGATCGAGCTCGGGCACAAGCTCTTCTTCGATCCCCGCCTGTCGAAGAGCCAGATCATCAGCTGCAACAGCTGTCATAATCTCGGCACGGGCGGCGTAGACACCGGCCCGACCTCGATCGGCCACGGCTGGGCCAAGGGCCCGCGCCGCGCCCCGAGCGTCCTCAACGCCGTCTTCAACGTCGCGCAGTTCTGGGACGGCCGCGCGGTCGACCTCAAGGCGCAGGCCAAGGGCCCGGTGCAGGCCGACGTCGAGATGAACAACACGCCGGCCGCCGTCGAGGCGACGCTCAAGAGCATGCCGGCCTATGTCGCCGAGTTCAAGGCTGCCTTCCCCAACGACGCCAATCCGGTGAGCTTCGACAATATGGCCAACGCCATCGAGGCTTTCGAGGCCACGCTGACGACCCCCAACTCGAAATTCGATAAATTCCTGGCCGGGGACGCCAATGCGCTCAACGACACGGAGAAGAAGGGCCTGCGCCTGTTCATGGAGAAAGGCTGCAGCGGCTGCCACAGCGGCGTGAACGTCGGCGGCAACGGCTACTTCCCCTTCGGCGTCGCGCAGAAGCCCGACGCGGCGATTCTTCCCGCCGCCGACCGCGGCCGCGCCAAGGTCACGAACAGCGACACGGACGCCTTCGCTTTCCGTTCGGCCCCCCTGCGCAACGTCGCGCTCCGCGCGCCTTACTTCCATAGCGGCGCCGTCTGGACGCTGGAAGAAGCGGTCGACGTGATGGCGAAGAGCCAACTCGGCTCTAGCCTCTCGCCCGATGAGAACGCCGCTATCGTCGCTTTCCTGGGTGCGCTGACCGGCGACCAGCCCAAGGTCGCCTATCCTGTCCTGCCGGCGCGCACGAAAGATACGCCGCGCCCGCAATAACGCTCCCGCCCCGGCGCGCCGCTTGGCGCGCCGGGCTTTTCCCGGCGGGCGTATTTTTCTCGTTGTTTCGGCAGTAAGTTTCCGCAGTTTGCGAGCTAATTATTTGACGTCAATCGGCGCGCTCGCGACTCTCGCGCCCGATTCGGACATGCCGAGACTCTCGGCTCCCGAGAGAGGCGCCGACGCCGGCGTTGAGACCGACTGCATAACGATAGATCGCGGATGACAGGGGCACCGCCCAGTGAACTCGACGCAGAAAGCTCGGGGGGAATGCCACAATCCTGTTGGCGGGGCGGATATGCGCCGCGCCACTTTTTCGCCGCTTGTCAGGCCATTTCACCAGAGCGGCGAGATTATATATGTTAAATCAGATGGTTATGAATAGCCATGCGGCTGAGATAAAGCTAAGTGACTACCTAATCAGGTAGGTTAAATCCCATCCACTGGGGTTGCAGCGACTATTCGATAGACAGCTTTTGGCTATCCCAAGGGATATTGTCATTATGTTGGTGAGAGGGAATGGTTGGGCCACGCTAAACGGGGGCTGTTG
>JAMBEQ010000158.1 GCA_024506175.1 Methylocystis sp. | reverse complement strand
TATGACAGACCCTGGGTCGCGACGTCGAAACAGCCTGCGATCGACCCGGCGTCCGTGACGGCGCCAATGCCGAACCGCGACGCGCTGCTCAAGCTTCTTTCGACGCCGAACCTCTGCTCCAAGCGCTGGGTCTGGGAGCAGTATGACCACCTGATTCTGGGCAACAGCGTGCGCCAGCCGGGCGGCGATGCGGCCGTGATTCGGGTAAAGGACGGGCCGAAGGGCTTGGCCCTCACGACGGACGTGACAGCGCGCTATTGCGTAGCCGACCCGGTGGAGGGCGGCAAGCAGGCTGTGGCGGAAGCCTGGCGCAACATCACGGTTCGCGGCGCGACGCCTTTGGCGCTCACCGACAATCTTAATTTCGGCAACCCCAAGCGGCCGGAATACATGGGCCAGTTTGTTGGCTGCCTGCAGGGCATCGGCGAGGCCGCGGCGGCGCTCGACTTCCCGATCGTCTCGGGCAATGTGTCGCTCTATAACGAGACGCAAGGCGCGGGCATTTTGCCCACCCCGGCGATCGGCGGCGTGGGGGTGATCGCGGACGTCGCCAAATCTGCGCCGACCGGCTTTGCGCGTGAGGGAGAGGCCATTCTCCTCATCGGTGAAACCAAGGGCGCGCTCGGCCAGTCCGCCTATCTCGCCGAACTTTGCGGCCGCAAGGATGGGGCGCCGCCGCCGGTCGATCTGGCGGCCGAGCGCAGGAACGGCGACTTTGTTCGCGAGCTTGTCCTATCCGGCAGAGCTACCGCCGCGCATGACCTCTCCGACGGCGGCCTCGCCATTGCGCTCGCCGAAATGGCGCTCGCGGGCGGCGTCGGGGCGACGATCGACGCGCTGCCGGAGGGCCCGGCGCATGCTGTGCTCTTCGGCGAGGATCAGGCGCGTTATCTCGTCACGGCGGCGGACGCCAAGGGAATTCTGGATGAAGCCGAAGCGCGTGGCGTTTGCGTCGTCACGCTCGGCGTTACGGGCCGCGATTCCTTGAACCTTCCCGGCGAGGCGCCGATATTGCTCACCGAACTGCGCAAAGCGCATGAAACGCCGCTTCCGGCCTTCATGGCCGGGGACGACAGCGTCTTTCCCGACAATTCATGACGCAAAGAGGACGAAACCAATGCCCATGCCCGCCGCCGAGATCGAGCGCATCATCAAGGCCGCCCTTCCCGACGCGACCGTGGAGCTGACCGCTCTCGCCGACGATAACGACCACTGGGCTGCGACGGTCGTCTCCGAGCAGTTTCGGGGGCTATCGCGAGTGAAACAGCATCAGCTGGTGAATGCGGCCTTCGGCTCGCGCCTCGGCGGCGAACTCCATGCGCTGGCGCTGACGACCCGCGCGCCGTAAGAAGACGAGGCCAAGGCGGCGCCTTGAACGCCGCGTGAAAGGAAAATCAAATGTCCGACGTCAACAGCCGCATCAAGAGCGAGATCGAATCCTCCGACGTGGTCCTCTTCATGAAGGGCACGCCGCAGGCGCCGCAGTGTGGGTTCTCCATGCAGGTGGTGCAGATCCTCAACCATCTCGGCGTGCCCTACAAGGCGATCAATGTGCTTGCCGATGGCGAAATCCGCGAGGGCATCAAGGCCTATTCGAACTGGCCGACAATCCCGCAGCTCTATGTGAAGAACGAATTCATCGGGGGCTGCGACATCACGCGCGAAATGTTCCAGTCGGGCGAACTGACCGCGCTCTTCGACAAGGAAGGCGTGCCCCACGCCCAGGCGGGCAAGGCGTAAGCGCCTCATCCGCCGCTCGACAATGCGCGCTGCCTTTTGGCGGCGCGTTTTTTTAAGGGCCGTTTGATTTCCCTGCCGACCTACGCCAGTCTCTCCACATGATTGTGAATTCGACGCGGCAAGCGCGCTTCTCGGCAGGCGCGCGGCTATGACCCTTCCTTTGGCCCTCACACAGGGCGATCCCTCCGGCATCGGCCCCGAACTTACGCTCAAAGCCTACGCCGCGCGGCGCGATGCTGGGCTGCCGCCGTTTTTTGTCCTCGCCGATCCGATGCAGCTCGCGCGTGTCGCGCAAGCACTGTCGATCGACGTGGCCATCGAAGAAACGACGCCCGCCGGCGCCGCCGAGGTTTTCCCGCGCGCGCTGCCGGTTGTTCCGCTGGGGCGCGCCGTCGAGGGCGCATTCGGTCGGCCGGACCCGCACGACGCCGCTGCAACGATTCTCTCGATCGAACGCGCAGTCGAATGTGTCGTTACGGGCGCCGCGCGTGGCGTCGTGACAAACCCAATCGCAAAATCGGTGCTTTACGCCGCCGGTTTCCGACATCCTGGACATACCGAGTTTCTCGGCGAGCTTGCGACGCGTCACTTTGGGGGCGCTTACCGGCCCGTGATGATGCTTTGGGCGGAAGAGCTGGCGGTCGTCCCGATCACGATCCACATTCCGCTCGCCGAAGCGCCGAAGCGTTTGACGAAGGAACTCATCATAGAGACGGGCGATATTGTCGCGCGCGACCTGGAAACGCGCTTCGGCGTGCATAGCCCAAAGCTCGCCTTCGCCGGATTGAACCCGCACGCCGGAGAAGACGGCGCGCTCGGGCGCGAGGAAATCGAGACGATCAAACCTGCGCTGGAAGCGTTGCGCGCAAGAGGGATCGACGTCAGCGGCCCCCTCCCCGCCGACACCATGTTCCATGCCGCCGCGCGCGCGAAATATGATGTCGCGCTCTGCCCGACCCACGACCAGGCGCTGATCCCGATCAAGACGATCGCTTTCGATCGCGGGGTCAACGTCACGCTCGGTCTACCTTTCGTGCGCACCTCGCCCGATCATGGCACGGCCTTCGACATCGCCGGCAAGGGCGTCGCCAACCCCACGAGCCTCATCGAGGCGATCAAGCTTGCAGGACGGATGACGGCGTGATCGACGATCTGCCTCCATTGCGTGAGGTTGTTGCCCGTCATGGCCTCGACGCCAAAAAGACGCTCGGCCAGAATTTTCTTTTCGATCTTAATCTGACGAGTCGTATCGCGCGCGCAGCCGGGCCATTCGCTGATACGGTTGTGATCGAGATCGGCCCCGGCCCCGGCGGCCTGACGCGCGCGCTTCTGGCGCAGGGGGCGCATGTGGTCGCAATCGAACGGGACCAGCGCTGCTTGCCAGCTCTCGCCGAAATCGCCGCGCATTATCCCGGCCGGCTAACGATCATCGAAGGCGATGCGCTGGAGATCGACGCGGCGGCGCTTGCCCGCCAGCATTGCGCTTCAGGCGCCAGCGAGCCAGCCCGCGCGCGCATCTGCGCCAATCTCCCCTACAATGTCGCCACAGCGCTGCTCACGCGCTGGATCGAGGCTGAGCCATGGCCCTCCATCTTCGACCGCTATGTTTTGATGTTCCAGAAGGAAGTGGCGCTGCGGATCGTCGCGACGCCGGCCAACCGCGCTGATTACGGCCGCCTTGCCGTGCTCTGCGGCTGGCGCACGCGCGCCCGCATCCTCTTCGACGTCTCTCCCGCGGCCTTCACGCCGCCGCCGAAGGTGACGTCCTCGGTCGTGGAGCTGGTTCCGAACTCCGCGCCACTCGCCTGCAATCCGCAAGCCCTTTCCCGCGTGACGCAGGCCGCGTTCGGCCAACGGCGCAAGATGCTGCGGCAGAGCCTGAAGAGCCTTGGCGTCGATGTCAGCGCTTTGTTGTCAGGGGCCGCCATCGAGGAAACAAAGCGCGCCGAGGAGGTGGATGTGGCGGGTTTCGTGGCGCTGGCGCGGAGACTCGAAAAGCTCGGCGGCTGATAGTCCGAGGCGGCTTACTTCGCACGCAGGTCATAGGCTTCGAGCGCCTTGGCGGTTCCCGCCGCCGCCAGCTCCTGACCGCGGCGGGACAGGTGACAGCGGTCGAAACGCGCCACGTTCTGATCGAAGGCGTCCGTATCGACCCCTGGCCAGACGCCCAGCTTTTCGTCGGGCAGCGCCTTCTGGGCCTTTTCTATCGGGTTGTCTGCGCGCCACGCCGCCATGGGCGCGCAATAAGTGGCCACCGAGACGAAGACAGGCGCCTCGATCCCCTTGCGCCGTAACCTGGCCAGCATTTTCAGAAAAGCGCGGCGATAATCGTTGGGGTGCGTGTTCGTTGAGAAATCCGATTCTCCCTGGCGCCAGATCGCATGCGTCACACGATAGGTCATGGAGGCGAATTCGACGGTCTCGTCGAGCATCCCGCCAAGATTTCCGTCGGCAAATCGGCCGATCCGTTGGCCCCCGACCGCAGCAGGGATGATCACGACCCGGTCGTAGCGTCCTGATCGGATCAGCGCGTCGCCCAGCAAAGTGAGCCATTCGCCGCCGCGTCCCGAAGCGCCGAGCAGCGGCGAAGCCGCCTCCATGCAGGCGCCCCGGTAGAAGCCGAGAACGCGGTCCGGAAAAGCTGAGCGCGATGCGGCTTCGGTTTTATTGGCGATGTTGGACTGGCCCATTGCGAGAATGACGGCGGTTCGGGCGTCCTGCGCCGGGCAGCGGACCTCCTTCTTTCGGGGGAAAGAGGCCAGCCGCCCATAACGATCGAGGCCGCTATCCGCTTCCAAAGCATAGGCGCCGAGCAGGCCGAGGATGACAACCGCCGCAGCTTTGAAGGCAGATGACGGTCCGCCCTTCATGCGCTCGCCACGATCGGCGCACCCTCGGGATAACGGGCGTTTCGTCGACCGTAGTCGATGAAAGGTCGCTCGACGAAGCGATAGCTCAGGTCGGCTAGCACCCCCAGGATGGCGGCGGCGGCTACGACGGCGATAAACGAAGTTGTGTCGATGACTTGGGGAGCGGTCTGGCCGATCGCCATGAATATGGAGCCGACGATGGGCATGTGCAGCAGATAGAGAGAGTAGCAGCGCTCACCCATCCAGGCGAGCGCCCGGAGAAGAACGCCGTCGCGGGCCGGCTGGGAATCACTCGGCGAAGCTGCAGAGAGCGCGAGCCGCGCGGCGAGAACGGCCGCCGCGGAAAAGATCAGTGGATTTCTGTTCGTGATTTCTAGCCCACCGATGGCGCTGTAGACGCAGAGCGTCATCGTCACCACGCTGGCGGCGCCCACCCAAAATTTCCGGATGCTCTCGCGGCCCGTTGGGCCATGACTGAACGCCAGCGCCAGCAATATCCCCCATCCGAAACTGTCGGCACGCGCAATGCTCCACGACTGGGCCGCGATGCTCCCGACGCCGGCGACGAGCGCAAACCTCACAAGCGGACCGGCAACAAGGAAAGCGAGCGAGAGCAAGGCGATGCGTCGGTCGTTTTGGCGCAGGATCAGAAACGGCAAGACGAGGTAGAAATGCTCTTCGACAGCAAGGGACCACGTCGGCGCGAGAAAATGGCCGCTCCAGACGGGCTGCAATCCCGACCAGAAATTCTGGAGGAAAAGGCCATAGCTCCAAAAAGGCGCGAGGCCGCCCAACAGCCATTCGCCCGCTTGGCCCTTTTCGGTTCCGAGAATCGGGATCAGGGCCGCAGCCATTGCCGCCAACAGGACATAGAGGGGCAGGATGCGAAGAATGCGGCGCCGGTAGAACACCCCGATAACGCCCGCTTCACCCCGATGCGAAAGGAGATTGCGGGTCAGCAGGAAGGCCGACAGAACAAAAAACAGGTCGACCCCCGCCCAGCCATAGGAAAGGATGGCTTGGACTGATCCCGGCGCGCCGACCCACGCGTAAAGGCCGAAGTCAGAAGCATAGTGAAACTGGATGATGGCAAGAATCGCCGCGCCGCGCAACGCATCTATGCGAATTGATTTTTCCGGCACCGGAGCCTCCGACAGGAGGAGTCTCGCGCGTGCCCATTAAGATCGCGTTGCCCCTTTGTGACGAAGAAGATGCAGCAATACCACGGCATTGTTCATCGCCTCATCGTGCGCCGCGTAGAGCAGCGTCACCCGCCCCTTGCGCGCCATTGCGCGCAGCTCCGCGATTCGCTCTTGCGCTTCGGGGCTTTTCAATTCCTCGCGGTAACGCGCCTGAAATTCCTCCCAGCGCTCGGGCTTGTGCGCAAACCAGCGCCGCAGCTCGTGGCTCGGGGCCGCTTCTTTCGCCCAAAGGTCGATCTCGGCCTTCTCCTTCGTCAGGCCGCGCGGCCAGAGCCGATCGACGAGGACGCGCGCCCCGTCTTCCGGTTCTGCGGGATCGTAGACGCGCTTGAGGGCGAAGGCGGGCATGAGGCCGACATAGCGCGCTTCGCCCGAACGGCTATTCGTTCAGAAGGTTGGCGACGAAGTTCTCGATCTCCCGCTCGCGCCTGGGTCGGCGCTGACGTTCCGCCCGCAATATGGCGATGAGATCGTCGAAGGAGGTCTGCAAATCGTCATTGACGATGACGTAGTCGTAATCCTTCCAGCGCGCGATCTCCTTGCGGGCGTTTTCCAAACGCCGCTCGATCGCCTCGCGCGGATCCTCGGCGCGGCGCTCGAGGCGCGCGCGCAGCTCCTTCATAGAGGGCGGCAGGATGAAGACGGTCACCGTGTCGGCGCCCATCTTCTCGCGCACCTGTTGCGTGCCCTGATAGTCGATGTCGAAGAGACAGTCGCGGCCCTGCGCGAGGGTCGCCTCCACCGGACCGCGCGGCGTGCCGTAGAAATTGCCGTGCACTTCCGCCCATTCGAGCAGCTCGCCCGCGTCGCGCATGGCGATGAAGCGGCGCTCGTCGATAAAGCGGTAAT
>JAMBEQ010000157.1 GCA_024506175.1 Methylocystis sp. | reverse complement strand
GCATACGCAGAGGAGACAAAGAGACCGAGCGCCGAGACGGCGAGAACCACTCCCTGCAGGATGCGACGCCTGACACACATCTGAACGCTGCCTTTACCGCCAACCAGAGATTTAAGAAAACTTTAACCATTGTGGCGGCTTTGGCCAAGATCGGCGTCAAGACGACATTAACTTATGGTTTACGCCCTTGGACAAATCCGATCCCCGCCTGACTGCTAAGGCTTCGGCAGCTCGAGAGCCCGCCCGGCCGGATCACGGCCGCGCGACCGCTCGGCAGGGCAAACCGCAAAGTTACACGCCCTTCTGCGGCGAATAGCGCCTCAAGGCCTATTGGATACGTAGGCCGGCGCGGCCGTAGGCTCCCCAATCGCGACCCAGATGTTCGGGGCCATCTGTGACTGTCGCTTCACAAAGCGATAGGGAGCCTTGGCCCAGGGCTTCACCTCGTCGGAGAGGTTATCGAGGATGAACTCGCCTCGATTCGTCGCGATCGTCAGGACCGAGTGGCCATCGCCATTCTTCTCCTTGACCACGGTGATCAGCAGCGCTTCTTGAGGGAAACCCTCCTCGATCAGCATGCGGCGCTTCAGGAGCGCATAATCCTCGCAGTCGCCCTTGCCGTCGGTCGGATAGTCCCAGGCGTCCACCACTCCCCAATGCTCCATGTCCGCTATCGGGTCGATGTTCTTGTTTACCCAGAGATTGATGCGGGCGATCTTCTGGAGGGCGGCGGCGGTGAGGTCGATCTCGCGCGGGGTGCGGTAGGCGGCCTCGCACTCGTGACGATAGCGCTGACAGAAGTCGATCCAGCCGTAAGGGATGCTCGTTTCAGGCCCGAGGCTGGCGAAGCTCGATATATCCGGGCCGGCCAAGCTCGTCGCCGCGACCGAGACGAGCGCCGCCGCGCCGAGTCCGAGAGCCACAACGGATTTGCCGATAACGCCGAACATTTCCCGTCTCCTTTTCATGAGACGAGAATAGGTTTCTTGTTTTGCCGTACACGAAAGTAATCCAGGAGCATTTTACGCAATAACGGTCAGAATTATCCGCGCAAAATTTAAGTATAATTTTTCGAAACCGAAAACGCCTAAAATGCGACTCTTTTCAGTACGCCATTGATTTTTGAGAGAGTTTTGCGGCTTGAGCCCCTTGCGCCCCCGCCCCCGCGGCAACTTCCTCAGGCCCGTCTTTCCAAAAAAGTAAACAGAGGCGCCGTAGCGAGGTTAACGCAGCCCGAGTGTGGCTTTAAAGGTTCTTGGCGAGCTCGGCCCGGCAGGAGGCGCCAACGCCCTCACTAAAACGGGTTCTGCACGATGAAAGAATAATTCACGGCGAGGCCTGCGTTGAATTGGTTCCGCGAGCCGATCATGGTGGGAATTGGGCTCGATCCGACGCTGCCGAGCAACCTCTGCCCGCCGCCATAAACCGAGACGCTCACCTTCGGGTTGAATTCATAGCGAATTGTCGCCATGCCGCCGGCCGCCGTGAAACCGCCGGTCGCAGTATACGGAACAAGCCGTCGATTCAGCAGCGCCTCGAAGGGCGTCACCGAAAAATAGGCGTTCGCATAGGTGTTGTCGCCAAAGCTTAGCCGCGGACCGACGGAGAGGCGCAAGGGTCCGAGGGTCTCATAGGCGTCGGCGTAAAAAGCGGCGACAAAGCCCTTATGGCCGTCGATTCCCTGCCGCATCTCGGCGCGCGCGCGAAAATGATCGATCGGATAAATTTCGACAAAGCCGCCGACCTCATGGGTCAAGCCGACGCGATGCAAGCCGAAAAGCCCGTCGCGATGGCCGCGCTGGAAGACGAAGTTGGCGACGGGCCCGGCGCGGACATAACCGAGATCGACGACCGCAAAGCCAAAGCCCTCGTCCGGAGTAGAAAAAGCCTCGGGTTCGCCCACGCCGCGCACTGCGACCCCCGGGAAAGGATAGGGGCGCATCTTGCCGGAGCCGGGGAAGCTCGGAACGACCGCGCCTATGGCGCTGACCGTTACGATCCAGCCGTTGGCGTCGGTCTTTGGCGGGGGAGTCAATTCGGTCGCGCCCGCCCTGCTTGCGAGGGCGAGAGCGGCGAGCGCCAGCCAAATGCTCTTAGCCCCAATCCCGAACAAAAACCGCCCCTCGCGCCGCATATCTTGACAGTTCTTTAACAATCCGCCTTCGGTCGCGCCACTCTTTGCCCGGGCAAAGCGTCAGCATCTTGGCCATTGTTGCGCCTCGGCCACAATACCCACGGCCGGCGGCATGGTAGCGCCCAAGCGTCATCTTGGATAACAGACGGCTACTTGCGATAGAGCCAGGCATTGCGGGCGAGCATGCCGCGCCCGCCGAGCGCCCGGATGGCGAGATCCCGCGCCAGCGCCGACGCGCCGCCCAGATGGAAATACGCGCCCTGCCGTCGCGAGGCGTGCACGACCTTGGCGGCGCGCACGATCCGCCTTTTTTCGTAACTCGCGAAAGCCGTCTCGACGCTCGCGCCGAGCTGCAGAAAGGCGCGACCCAAGGCCTCGGCGTCTTCGATCGCCTGCGCCGCTCCCTGCGCGAGAAAAGGGACCATGGGATGAGCCGCGTCGCCGAGCAGGGTGACGGCGCCCCGGCTCCAGCGCTGGAGCGACGGCCGGGCGAAAAGCGGCCAATGTCGCCAGGCGGCCCCGGCCTCGATCAGCGCGCGCAGCTCATCGGCGGGACGAAGCCGATCAAGGGAGCGGGCAAGCTCTGGACCGTCGAGCGAAAGGATCGCTGAGCCTTCGCTCTGGCGCGGCGGCTCCGAGACGATCACGACGACGTTTATGACGCCGCCGTCGCGTAGCGGATAATGCACCACATGCGCACCGGGGAGCATCCAAAGGTTGCTTTCGCGAGCGCGCAAAGGCGCGGGCGCTAGCTCCGCCGGAACGAGCGCGCGCCAGGCCGTGAGGCCGGCGTAAATGGGCGCATCTCTTTCTGTCGGCAGCAGATGCCCACGCACCGCAGAGCGCAGGCCATCGGCCCCGACGAGGCCAATGGCCTCCGCCTCCTCGACGCCCTCGGGCGTGTGGACGCGCAAGCGGACAACCCCCGCGCCGTCATCGAAATCTCCGACCCGCGAATTGACGCGAACCTCGATCGCGTCATGGGCGAGAGCTGCTTGCAGCAAAGCCTGCTGGAGGTCGGCGCGGTGATAGACCCTGAACGGCGCGCCCCAGCGGGCGCGCGAATCGGAGAGACCGAGCCTGGCGAGAATGGCGCCGTCGCGTCCCCTGCGAATATTGATGGCTTGCGGCTCGAGAGCGACGGGGGCCAGCGCCTCTTCGAGGCCCAGGCCCGCCAAAATCCGTCCCGCGTTCGGCGCGATCTGAAACCCGGCCCCGACCTCCTCGATCTTGGGCGCGCGCTCCAACACGAGGGCGCGCTTTCCCGCGCGGGCCAGGGACAGCGCCGCCGTAAGGCCGCCGACGCCAGCGCCGGCGATGACGATGGGGGCGCTCATGCGCGTCCTCCCCCACTAAGCGCACGTTTCCTGTCGGCGTGGTTCGCCATGGCGGAAGGCGCGCCCAGGGCGATCACCGCGAACCGTCAGGCCGCATCAGCGGCTTGATCGTGATAAACGCACTCCGCCGGCTCGGCGCCGCCGTGAAGCGAGGCGTCGTAGACATAGAGCGTGGAGCAATAGGGGCAAACAGCCTGCGTGTCCGAACCCATGTCGATAAAAACATGCGGATGATCGAACGGGGGCAGTGCGCCGATGCACATGAATTCCTTCGCCCCCACGCGAATCTGGGCGACGCCGGGCGTGTTGTGGAAGTGGGGCGTGGAATGTTCGGCCATGTTCCGCTCTTTCAGGTGACGCCGCGCCGGCGGCTCAACAACGCTGCCGCCCCCTATATTGCAGCCCAGCGGAATTGGATAGGGGGGCCGCGGAGCGGCGCGGGGGCGTCCCCCGCGCCTGAGCGGATTCAGCTCTTTTTATGCTTCAGCAGCAAGCTCTCGCGGCTCCTGACCTGCGCCAGCAGGCGGTAGCGCGACACGCGCCGTCTCGGGCGGCTTCGCGCCGCAAAACTGGGACCGATATCGATCGAGACCCCGCCGAGCAGGCGCATATAGGTCCCGGTATGGTGCTGCATGAAGGCCTGAGTGTACCAGTCCGCCGGATAGAGCTCGAAGCATGTTCCCGGCAGCGGGGCGTTATTGGATTGCTGCTGCAAATAGCTCGCGCCTTCGAGCAGGAGCGAGTCCTGCCACAGGACGAGGGCGATATACGCGGCGTCGGGGATCGGGATGCTGCACGGATCGTAGATGGTCGGGACGGCGTCCAAATTGCCCCAGGCGAGCGGCGCGACGTCCAGCGTGTTGTAGTAGCGCGGGCAATAGCTGAAGGTCGACGTGTAATAATCGGCAAAAGCGCCATTGCCCGCCGTAAGGGCCGCGAAGGTCGCCGGAACGATCGGGTTCGTGACGCCGACGGCGGCGAGCGAGGCTTGCAGCCAAGGCGCCAGCACGGTGGTGACGCATCCGCCGAGACTATGGCCCGTGCACACCAGCACCGGGTTTTCATTCTTCGGCGACTGGAGGAAATCGGCCAGGAACGCGGAAAGCGAAACCCCATTGGAGGTGAAGCCCTGGATCGTTTCCAGCGCGTAAAGCGTTCCATCGGCCACGAGCGCCGGGCTATCGGCGGGCAACCACGGCGGCGCGCTCTGGAAGATGACGTAAAAATCCTCGAAGGCCTGCTGCAGCACGCCCCAGAAATCGTCGACGTCGACATCCGTGCCGCGGGTGACGACGGCGGCGAAAGTCGGCGGAAGATTGGGTCCATCATAATAGGCCGCGACGAACACGAGATTCGCCAGATCGTCGCTTTCCGCCGGCCCCCAGACGCATTCCCAGCGGCCTCCGGCGCTCAGAGGCGGCATCTTGTTGTTGACGAGGTAGGGAATGGACGACGGGAGCGCGTAGGAGATCTGGCAAAGCTGGAGATAGGCTACGCCAAAAAAGTCAGCGGCTCCCGGGGGTTGCAGCATTGCTTGTTTCAATTGTGCGGACATAAGCATTTCTCCGAACAAATAAGAAAGATACTGAAAGCGCCGACGTTTCTGCCGACTTATGATCTATGTCTTTGCAGGCTCGATGAGGCAAGCTGAGCCGCTGCAGATTGCTCCAGGCGGCGCAACCCCGCTGATGAACCGATCAGCCCGCTAAAAAGGAGCCTTATTCAAGCGCGCCGCCGCAACTTTAGCGTGACATTAACTATTCAGCAGAATCGCGCGGTTGCCGTTCGGGAAGGCCCAAGGCCGCGAGCCGTGCGCGCTCCTGCGCCGTCAATTCGGTGGATTCTACGGGCGCCGCCCGGCGCCGGCGCGAGGCGCTCCAGACGGCCGACGCGCCTGCGAGCAGTGCGAGGAACGGCGCGGTCCAGAGGAGGATCGTGTCCAGCTTCAGCGGCGGCCGCAGCAGGACGAAATCGCCGTAGCGAGAGTGGACATAGTCCTTCACCTCGGCGTCGCTCATGCCGTCTTTGAGCTTCTCGCGCACGAGCACGCGCAGATCTTTGGCGAGGGCCGCGTCCGAATCGTCGACCGACTGATTCTGGCAGACGAGGCAGCGCAGCTCGCTGGTGATCGCGCGCGCGCGGGCCTCCATGGCGGGGTCGGGCAGCATCTCGCCGGGGGTGACGGCGTGAGCGGAAGAAATCAACGCCATGGCGGTCACCATGACAACCCCCACCCCAGCCCTCCGCCGCTTTCGCGGGAGAGCAAGCAGATTGAGGCCTTCATCCACCATGCTGATCGTGAGCGTCCCCTCTCCCGCGAAGCGGGAGAGGGACAGGGAGGGGGGCTTCCACTTCATTCCGCCGCCTCCGGCATTGCCGCCACCTGCGCCCGCCGCGCCACGCCGATCCTCAACCGACGATCGGCGAGCGACAGCCCGCCGCCGAAGGCCATGACCAGCGCGCCGATCCAGATCAGCGTGACAAAGGGCTTCCAATAAAGCCTGGCGTCGATCGCCCCGTCTTCATGCGACTCGCCGATCGCGGCATAGACCTGGCCCAGCCCCAGCGTCACAACCCCCGCCTCGGAGCGCTGCATCTTTCGCGCCTGATAGAAGCGCTTGGCGGGTTCGATCCTGGCTATCGTCTCGCCACCGGAGCGCACCGCCATCACGGCGTAGATCTCGGAATAGTTCGGGCCGTTGCGGGGCGAGATTTCCTCTATGCCGAGCTTGTAGGGTCCGACGTCGTAATAATCGCCGGGCTTCATGGCGACGATGTTCTCGACGCCCCAGCCGGTCGCCGCGAGGCCAAGCAGCGTGAGCCCCATGCCGGCGTGCGAGACCGACGTCCCCCAGGCCGAAAGCGCAAGGCCGCGCAGGCGCGTAAAGACGGCGCCTGCGGAGGAGGCGCGGAAGGCCGCGCGCTGGGCGATGTCGCTGAGGCCGCCGACAATGAGATAGACCGCAGCGCCGGCTGAAACGATTGAGAGAAAAGGCGTCCCATACCTGGCGCCGAGCGCCGCCGCCGCCAGCACGCCGACAGCGAAGGCCGCACGCAGACGAGCGAGCGCCGCCGGCAGATCGCCGCGCTTCCAGGCGAGCATCTGGCCAATCGGCATCAGCAAGGCGAGCGGCAGGGCGATCGGGATGAGCACGGTATTGAAGAAGGGCGGCCCGACGGAAATCTTCTCGCCGGTGAGCGCCTCCAGCGCGAGCGGATAAAGCGTGCCGATCACGACTGTCGCGCAGCTCGCCGAAAGCAGCAGGTTGTTCACGACCAGCGCGCCCTCGCGCGAGATCGGCGCGAAGAGGCCGCCGACGGGCAGCGACCCCGCGCGCAAGGCGAAAAGCGCCAGAGCCCCGCCAATGAAGAAGACAAGAATGCCGAGGATGAAGACGCCGCGTTCGGGATCGCTTGCGAAGGCGTGAACCGACGTCAGCACCCCAGAGCGCACGAGGAAGGTGCCGAGCAGCGACAGCGAGAAAGCCAGAATGGAAAGGAAAATCGTCCAGACCTTCAAGGCCTCGCGCTTTTCCATCACCGCCGCGCTGTGCAGGAGCGCCGTGCCGGCGATCCAGGGCATGAGCGAGGCGTTCTCGACCGGGTCCCAAAACCAGAAACCGCCCCATCCCAAGGTGTAGTAGGCCCAATAGGAGCCCATCGCTATGCCGAGCGTCAGCGCCACCCAGGCAAAGAGCGTCCAGGGCCGCGCGAAACGCGCCCAGGCGGCGTCGATGCGTCCGCCAATGAGCGCGGCGGCGGCAAAGGAAAAGACAATCGAGAATCCGACATAGCCGAGATAAAGCAACGGCGGGTGGATCGCGAGGCCTGGGTCCTGCAGGATCGGATTCAGATCCCGCCCCTCCCACGGCGGCTGGTCGACGCGCGCGAAGGGATTGGAGGTGAGCAGGATGAAGAGCAGAAAGGCCGCGCCGAGCAGGCCCTGAACGGATAGCGCGTCGGCGCGCAGCTTGTCGGGCATGGCCGAAGAGAAAATCGCGATCAGCGCGCCGCAGAGCGAGAGCACCAGCACCCACAGCAGCATAGAGCCTTCGTGATTCCCCCAGACCCCCGAGATCTTATAGATGAAGGGCTTCAGCGAGTGGGAATTCTCGATGACGTTCACCAACGAGAAGTCCGAGACGACATGCGCGTAGGTGAGCGCGCCATAGGCGAGGGCGACGAAGGAGAACTGCGAGATCGCCGTGGGCCGCGCGACGCGCATCAGCGCGGGATCGTTCAGCCGCGCGCCGGCGAAGGGGATGGCGAATTGCAGCAGCGCAAGAGCGAGGGCGAGAATGAGCGCGTAATGCCCGACTTCGACGATCATGGACGAGCGTTCTCCATCGCCTGCTCATGGTCGGCCTGTGCAGGGAAGCGAGGGAAAGATTGATATTGCTGGAACGCCCCCACCCCTACCCCTCCCCGCGCTTCGCGGGGGAGGGAGATAGCGGCGTCATTCGAGGTAATCGCCATCAAACCGAATATCGGGCGTGAGCCGCCTCCCTCCCCCTCGCGGGGAGGGATAAAGGGTGGGGGGCGGTGCCGCGTCGACAACGCCGCAAGTGCGCGCCGCGCCGTCACTTCTTCTCTCCCTGCCAGACGCCCTGTTGTTTCAGCTTATCCGCGACGTCCCGGGGCATGTAGCGTTCGTCGTGCTTGGCAAGCACGCTGTCGGCCTTGAACTTGCCGCCCGGCTGCAACATCCCGTCGACGACGACGCCTTGGCCCTCACGGAAGAGATCGGGCAAGAGGCCCGTATAGGCCACATCGAGGTCCTTCGTCTTGTCGGTGACGATGAACGCGACATCCTTGCCGTTCCTGGCGACGCTCCCTTCCTTGACGAGCCCGCCGATACGCAACCGCGCGCCCGGCGCGACCTGCTTCTGGGCGAGCTCCGAGGGGGTGTAAAAGAAAACGATATTGTCGCGCAGGGCGAAAAGCATCAGGCCCGCCGCGAGGCCCAATACCGCCAGCGCCCCAAAGATCAGCGTCAGTCTCTTGCCTTTGCGCGTCATGTCTTTTCGCTCATTTGCCTCCCAACCCTCCCCCGCCATAGCCCGTCGGAAGACGGGCGTCTATGTAGACGCCCTATGGCGGGAGAGGGGATAGGCGCGGGCTTTCACCGATATCGCTGCTCACGCCGCTCGCGAGCCTCCCTTCTCCCGCGCCAGCGGGGGAGGGACAGAAGGGGGCCGTGCATCCTGCCACAATCTGGCGGCGTTAGGTCGCCGGTCGCCTTGCTCATCCCCCGATGTTCAATTCCTTCGCCAGCGCCTCGATGCGAGCGGCCTCCGCCTCCCTGCCGGCGAGCGCCTTGCGGGCGTCTTCGACGGCCTTCCTCGCCTTTTCGGGTTCCGCGAGCACGTTATAGGCGCGGATGAGCTTCAACCAGCCCTCGACGTCGTCGCCACTGCTTTCCAGCCGCGCCGCAAGATTGTCGACCATTCCCCGGATCATCGCCGCGCGCTGGTCGGCCGGCATGGCGGCGATCGCCTTGCCCTGCGCGCTCGCGGGACCTTCCGCAACCGGGCCGCGCGCGAGCCCTTGCCCAGACTCCTGCTGGTCGGGCGCTTGCGCGAAAGGCGGACGCTGCGCATTCTCGCCACGCAGTTCGGCGAGCCGGCGCTTTACCGCCGGAAGATAAGCGGCGTCGGCCGGGGCGTCGGCTTCGAGTTTGGCAAAAATCTCGACGGCCCTGTCCTTTTCGCCCGCCTGCTCAGCGCCGAGGCCAAGATAATAGGCCGACATCACATTCGCTGGATCGAGCGCCAGAGCCGCCTCGAAATCCTTTCTCGCCTCCGGCGTAACCTTGCCCTCGGCGACGATCATGCGCGCCTGGCCCAGATTGGCATGGCGCTCGGCTGTGGCGCCGAGGAGCTTCAGCGCCTTCGAATAGGCGTCGATCGCATCCTCGCCGCGGCCCGTGCGAAGATAATAAGGCGCCACCACCTCGAAGCCGCGGCCATCTTCGGGACGCTCGCGCAAATGCTGCTCGATGCGGGCGACGGCGCCGGCGAGATCGCCCCTGTCGGGCTGGGATTCGAGCCGCGCAGTCAGCGGCATGTCGGGCATGTCGACTTTGCCCAGCCGAAGATAGAGCGGCAGCGAGATGGCCGGAACGATGACGATTGCCGCGAGCGCGGCGGCCAGCGCCGCCCTGCGGGAGCCTCGGGCCTTCGCCTTGGGCGCTGCCTCTGCGCGCAGCAGGCGGCGAGCGGCCTCGGTCTTTGCGGCTTCGGCCTCGGCTGGGTCCAGGCGACCCTCCGCGCGCTCGCGCTCGATCTCGGCGATCTGCTCCTCGAAAAAGGCAATGTCGGCCGCGCCCGCGTCGCTGGCTTCGCCACGCATGGCGAGCGGCAGGAGTACGGCCATGACCGCGACGCCGGTGAGGAGAGCGAAAACGAGCCACATCATGGAAGCGCTGTTTAAGGCTTTGCGAAACGCTTTGGAAGCGAAATGCCGCTTTCTTCGCCGCTCGGGACCAGGGCGGCCCCTGCGGGGGACGGAAGCGATATAGTATACGGTAAATTAACTCTCACGGCCGGCTCCGACCCATGCTCTTCGACACGCTGACGATCGAACAGCTTTCCACCGTCATTGCCCAGGTCACCGGCCCGGCCTTTCTGCTGGCAGCCGAGGCGCAGCTTTTGGCGGTGCTGGTCTCGCGGCTCGACCGAATCGTCGATCGCTCACGCGAGCTGGCCGATCTCGCGGAGGAAGACGCGCGGGCGCATCGCAAGATCGAGCTGCCAATCCTGCGCCGACGCGCCCAACTGGTGCACCGCTCGATCTATTGGGGCGTCGCGAGCTGCGTCGTGACGAGCGTACTCGTCATCGTCGCTTTTTCAGCCGCGTTTTTCCGTTTCCGCCACGAGTTCGGCGCAGGATTGCTTTTCATAATCGCCATGGCGCTTTTCACCGCGGCGCTGATCGCCTTCGCGCGGGCGGTGCAGCTCGGCTATTCCGAGATCGACGCCAACGCCATGCTGCTCAAGCACCATAGCTGGCGACATGGGGATCCGAG
>JAMBEQ010000156.1 GCA_024506175.1 Methylocystis sp. | reverse complement strand
GATCGGCTCGCCATGGCCGCGCCCGCCCGGCAATTTGGAGGCGTCGAGCGTGAAGGCCTTGCCATTTGTCGCCAGCACGAGAATCTTCGTCGTCGTCTGTGCGAAGAAGCTTGTGTCCAGCTCGTCGTCGCCTTTGAATTGCAGAGACGACAAATCCTGCACATGGCCTTTCAACGCGCGGATCCAGCCCTTCTTGGAGACGACAACCGTGATCGGCTCACGCTCGATCATGGCCTCCGCCAGATCGAAATCGACCGCCGCCGGCGCGTCCTCGAAAGTCGTGCGGCGCTTGCCGACCGCCGTCTGCGGGCCATAGAGCTTTTTCAGCTCGCGCACCTGCCCCGCGATCGTCTTCCACTGCTTGGCTTCGTCTCCGAGCAAGCTCTCGATCTCGGCGCGCTCCTTGGTGAGATCGTCGAGCTCGCGGCGCAGCTCCATCTCCTCGAGCCTGCGCAAGGAGCGCAGCCGCGTGTCGAGGATATATTCCACCTGCAGGTCGGAGAGCTTGAAAGCTTTCCTCAGCTCGCCCTTGGCGTCGTCCTCCTCGCGAATGATGCGGATCACTTCATCGAGATTGAGGAAGACGACAATCATGCCTTCCAATTGCTCGATACGCCGCAGGATCGCCGCGAGGCGATGGCGCGAGCGGCGTTGCAGCACCGTGCGGCGATGATCGAGCCATTGCCGCAGCGCTTCATCGAGCGAGACGACGCGCGGCGTCACCCCGTCGACCAGCACATTCATATTCATGCTGAAGCGTGTCTCCAGCTCCGAGAGCTTGAAGAGCGTCTCCATCATCAGCGCCGGATCGACATTGCGCGCGCGCGGCTCGAAGACGATGCGCACATCCTCCGCCGATTCGTCGCGCACGTCGGCAACGAGTGGCAGCTTCCTCTCGGAAATCAGCTCGGCGAGCTTTTCGATCAGCCGCGATTTCTGCACGCCATAAGGAATCTCGGTGACGACCGTCACCCAGCCGCCGCGTGGCAGCTCTTCCTTCGTCCAGCGCGAGCGCACGCGGAAGGAGCCGCGCCCGGTACGATAGGCTTCGATAATCTCCTCGCGCTTGTCGACGATGATGCCGCCCGTGGGAAAATCGGGCCCCTGCACGAAGGTGAGCAATTGCTCGCTGGTCGCGGCGCGATGCGAGATGAGATAGAGCGCCGCGTCGCACAGCTCGGCGAGGTTATGCGGCGGAATGGACGTCGCCATACCGACTGCAATGCCCTGCGCGCCATTGGCCAGCATATTGGGCAAAGCCGCAGGGAGCACGACCGGCTCCTTCTCTTCGCCCGAGTAATTTGGCTTGAAGTCGATCGCGTCCTCGTCGATCCCTTCGAGCAGCGCGCGCGCCACAGCCGTCATGCGCGCTTCGGTGTAGCGATAGGCGGCGGCCGAATCGCCGTCGATATTGCCGAAATTGCCTTGCCCGTCGACGAGCGGATAGCGCGAGGAGAAATCCTGCGCGAGGCGCACCAGCGCGTCATAGATCGCCTGATCGCCGTGCGGATGATAAGAGCCCATCACATCGCCGACGATCTTCGCGCATTTCTTGAATGGCGCGCCGGGATCGAGCCGCAGCACATGCATGCCGTAGAGAATGCGCCGATGCACGGGCTTCAGCCCGTCACGCGCATCGGGCAACGCGCGATCGGTGATCGTCGAAAGGGCGTATCGGAGGTAGCGTTCTTCCAGCGCCTCGCGCAGATCGACGGGCGTCACCATGCTCTCCCCGCCGTCCTTGCTCTTCCCATCCGAGCCGCCTTTCTGCGCCATGCAGTCCGTTCCTCTTTGTTCCTGGTTCCGCTCCTCCTAGCGCGCTTTTCGCTCGCATGGAAACGTCCCGGGAGGGAGAAATCGCACAAAGGCGAAATTTGAGCGCATTCTGATCGCAAATGTCTGTCAATTTTGGCGAAATGCGCTCAGGGCGCAGCGACGCGGGCGCGCAACCCAGCTCGGAAAACTCACGACTGCATAAGCGGAAACGCAAGAGTTTTTTTGTTTTTTTTTATTTTGGTGCAACGCCAAAATTTACCCTTGCGGCGCCTTCCCGCTCTCCATAGAAAGGTGACCGTCTCGCTTTGGCTCCGTTCGTTATCGGGGCTAGTTTACACTTCAATTTCAGTGGCCTACCTCCATGACGCGGATCCTCAAAATATCGGCGGTTTTAGGCGTTGCGCTTATCGCGGGCGCGGCTCAATCGCTCGAAGGCCTGGTCTTCGCCAAAGACGAGTCGTCCCGCGCGCAGCGGCATCAGCAGGCCCCCGCGCGAGAGGAAGCGCGCAACGGCAGCGCCATGCAGGCATTGTGCCGCGAAATACTCATCGACACAGACGAAGGATATGGCGTGACGAATCACGAGCCGCGCGTCATCTGCGACGCGCTGCGTTAGCGCGCTTTCCGCTCGCATGGAATCATGCGAGCGATAAGAATCGCAAAAGTCTGTCAACTTTTGCGGAACGCGCTCTGAACGTCTTTATCCAAGCGCACTGATATAAAGGTTCCGCGACGCCGGCATCGCCGCGCCGCGCGGGACAAAAATATCCCGCATCAGAAAATGTCCGGTCAGGCGAAACGCCTGCGCAACTTCTTCCACCGATGCATGCCGCGGCAGTTCGAGCAAGAACCGTGGCAAGGGCAACAGTCGCTCACGCCATGGCGCCGCCGCCTCCCGGTTCACGGCGCGGCCGGATTTGGGAGAGACGTAGGCCAAATCATGCCGCGTTCCGGTCACGGCGCAGCGCTCCAGATCGAGGCCGAAGCCCAAGGCGGCGAGAAGCGCGAGTTCGAAGTGCGCCATCAGCGACGCAGCCGCGTCCGGCGAGTCGAGCCGCTCGGCGATGACGTCGGCCATTTTGAACAAAGACTCATGCGGGTCGCGTTCCGGGAGAAGCCGTAGCAGCGCGGCGAGAGTGGTCACGCCGTGCAGCGCCGCGCCGCGATCGAGATAGCGCGCCGCCCGCGCCTGGAGCGGCTCGACGACGAACGTCCCGAGATGCTCCTCCAGCCGCGCCCGCCATGTTGCGGCGACGAGATTTCCCGGTTGGAGAACGGGCCGCATCGCCTTGGACCGCCCGCCGCGCACGACGCCGAGATGGCGGCCATGGGCGCGCGTCATCAGCTCCAGAATAACGGATGTTTCGCCGTGCTTCCTGGTGCCGATGACAAGGCCTTCGTCCTGCCATTCCATGGCGACTTGCTCCGATCCACGCCGTCGCAAGAACGATATTCTAATCCCCCTCCCCCTCGCGGGGAGGGGCTAGGGGTGGGGGTCGACAATCTAGGTCGCTGTCGGAGCTATCCCCACCCGACCCCGCCTTACGGCGGGGCCACCCTCCCCGCAGGGGGAAGGATGGGATCACGACGAAGGCGCGCAGGCTATTGCTCGGAAAGCTTCATCTCGGGGGTGTATTCGACGCCCTCGACCTCCTTGATCACTGCCTGCCCGCAGATGACGCGGTTCTGCGCCGGATCGAAGGTCAGCGTCGGCCCGCCGTGAAGCGTCCAGCCCTTGCTCAGCGCTTCCGTCACGCGATGGCAGAAAGACGCATCGTCGGGGCCGGTCAGATAGCGGTAGACGGTCAGCGTTTTCGGCTTCTTCGACATCTCGACCTCGCAAATCGAATTTTTCGAAATATCACTCGCCTTTCGGAAATTCGAGCCGCATCTCGCGATAGCGTTCGGGATCCTCCGCCCAATTTTCCCGAACCTTGACGAAGAGAAAAAGATGCACGGGCTGCTCGGCGGCTTCCGCAATCTCGCGACGCGCCGCGGCGCCGATCGCCTTGATCGTCTTGCCGCCCTCGCCGATGACGATCTTCTTCTGGCTTTCGCGCGCGACGTAGATCGTCTGCTCGATTCGCGCCGAACCGTC
>JAMBEQ010000155.1 GCA_024506175.1 Methylocystis sp. | reverse complement strand
CGCTGAGCTTACTATTCTTGTCGATGCTCCGCGACGACGGCGAGATGACCTCGACGATGATGGCGGGCGAGGGGGCGAGCAGCGCGTGCGGCGCGATCGGGTCATCGCAATTCACCAATGCATCCGGCTCATAGACCGTGTGCTCATCGGTCATCACGCCAAGACTATCGACGAAGGCCTCACAGCGAAGCCCCGCGCGCGTGATTGCGTCGGCGAGAGCGCGGGCGACGTTGAATTTCGTGCGCGCGTGTTCCGCCCGTTCGGGCGTCATTGCGAAAATCTCGCCCCGCAGGAGCTCGTAGCGTCCCTTTGGCTGGGCCTCCACCCAGTCGAGGAACTCTGCAGCATTCATGCGCTTCGCGGCGGTTTCGGTCATGCGCCTTTATACCACGCAGCGGTGAGCGGTCGAAAATCTCGCCGACTCCTGCCTCAACTCGCCTCGGCAAGCAGCGAGAGCTGCGCGCGGTTCTCCTCGACGAGGTCGGTCAGCGAGGTCGGATAATCGCCCGTGAAGCAATGGTCGGTGAATTGCGGGCAGCCGTTGTCGCGGCCATCATATCCCATGGCGCGGTAGATGCCGTCGACGGAAAGGAAGGCAAGCGAGTCACAGCCGATATAGGCGCGCATCTCCTCGATCGAATGGGTCGCGGCGAGGAGCTTTTCCTTGATCGGCGTGTCGATGCCGTAATAGTCCGGATGTGTGATGGGCGGCGAGGAGATCAGGAAGTGCACCTCTGTCGCGCCCGCGTCCCGCATCATTTGTACGATCTTCACCGAGGTCGTGCCGCGCACGATCGAATCGTCGATGAGAATGACGCGCTTGCCCTCGACCACGCAGCGGTTGGCGCTGTGCTTCATGCGCACGCCAACCTCACGCACCGATTGCGTCGGTTGAATGAAGGTGCGCCCGACATAATGGTTTCGAATGATGCCGAGCTCGAAGGGGATGCCGGATTCCGTTGCGTAGCCCAGCGCCGCGGGCACGCCGGAATCGGGCACCGGCACGACGACGTCGGCGGCGATGGCCTGCTCGCGCGCGAGCTCCCGCCCCATGGCTTTGCGGACTTGGTACACCGGGCGGCCATGCACGATGGAGTCAGGCCGAGCGAAATAGATATATTCGAAAATGCAAGGCCGTGGCTCCCGCGGCGGGAAAGGCTTGATGCTCTCCAGGCCCTCCTTCGAGATAACGACGACCTCGCCATTTTCGATGTCGCGGATGAAGCGCGCGCCGATGATGTCCAGCGCGCAGGTCTCCGAGGCTATGATATATTTGCCGTCGAGTTCCCCGAGGACGAGCGGCCGAATGCCAAGAGGGTCGCGGGCGCCGATGAGCAGCTCATCCGACAGGGCGACGAGCGAATAGGCTCCCTCCAGGCGGCGCAGCGCCTCGATGAAGCGGTCGATGACGCGGGCGCGGCGGCTGCGCGCCACGAGATGCAGCAGCACTTCCGTGTCGGAGGTCGACTGGAAGATGGAGCCTTCCATGATCAGTTCGCGGCGCAGCGCCTGGGCGTTCGTCAGATTGCCGTTGTGCGCGACGGCGAATCCGCCGGTGTTGAGCTCCGCAAAAAGCGGCTGAACATTGCGCAGCATCGTCTCGCCCGTCGTGGCGTACCGGACATGGCCGATAGCGGTGGCGCCCGGGAGACGCTTGATCGTGCTTTCCTTGGAGAAATGGTCGCCGACGAGCCCGAGGCGGCGTTCGCCGTGAAAGCGGCCGGCGTCAAAAGAAACAATGCCGGCGGCCTCCTGGCCGCGATGCTGGAGAGCGTGCAGACCGAGCGCCGTGATCGCCGCCGCGTCTGGCAGATCGAACACGCCGAAAACGCCGCAATATTCGCGCAGACGATCGCCGTCGAGGTCGTCGGTTGTTTCGATCGGACCGGCAATGGATCGGTCGTTGGAGCTCGACTCAGTCATTCCATTGCCTCCATAGCCAAGCGCACGTCCTCGCGCCCTAATCATCAACTTTGCGAGCGGGCCTCCCCGTAAAAAGGAAGGATCAGCTCGCGTCCAGAGCTTCATATATCTGCGCATCATCTGCGCTTGCTACCTGCCCTCGGCCGTCGGCGTCTTTTCCAGCTCGGATTCGGCCGGCGGAGCTTCGTCGACAGGCGCGCCGGACTTCTTGCCTTTGATCTTCGCCAATAGGCTGTTCACATTGCCATCCATGTCGTCCGGGAGCCATTCACGAAGCTTCTCTCCGCCCGCCTGGAGCAGCGGCTTGGCGCGCGCGTTGCGGACCCACTCCGGCTGATTGGTGTCCGGCACCAGCCAGCCGTAGAAGACGAAGGCCACCACCGCCAGCAGCACGCCGCGCACCGCGCCGAAGACGAAGCCGAGCGAACGGTCAAGAGCGCCGATCTTGGAGTCGAGGATGATGTCCGACAGCTTCACCGTGAAGATGGACACCGCCACCAACGCAACGAAGAAGACCGCCGCGACCGATGCGGCCAAGGCGAGTTCGTCCTTCGAGATGTAGGGCTTCACATAGGGCAGCGCCATAGGGTGCAGGTAATAGGCCGCGAAGGCCGCCGCAACCCAGGAGAGAATTGCCAGAACTTCGCGGGTGAAGCCACGCAGCAGGGCGAGCATGCCGGAGATCAAAACGATGGTTATGACTGCCAGATCGAGGTATGACGGCATCTAAGTCCTCTTCGTTTCGCCCGGACGCTGGAAACTCCGGGAACCGTCTCGCGCCGGTTGCGGCGCTCATTCCGTTGAGCGCTTTGCGGATCCCAATGCGCCCGGTCGATGCCGCGGGAGCGTATTGCTGCTTGCTTCTAGCGCAACTCAACCGTCGGCGAAAAGCGGAAACCGATAATTTCACTCCCTTCGGGCGCGCGGCGCGGTCTGGGCGATCGCCGCGACGAGCTGCGCGACGTCGGCGCAGGGCCGCAGCGTGAGGCCGGCGCGGCGGTCGTCATCGTTGATCTGCTGCGCCTGCGCGAGAACCGCCTGGCGAAAGCCGAGCTTGGCCGCTTCACGCAGCCGCATGCCCGCGTGGATCACCGGCCTGATGGCGCCGGAAAGGCCGATTTCGCCGAAGAAGGCCTGGTCCGCGGGCAACACGGCCCCCGTAAGCGAGGAGACCAGCGCCGCCGCGGCCGCAAGATCGCCCGCCGGCTCATCCGCGCGCAGGCCGCCGGCGACATTCAGATAAACATCGTGCATCCCGAGCTTCAGCCCGCCATGCGCCTCGAGCACCGCGAGGATCATCGACAGGCGATTCTGATCGAAGCCGACGACAGCGCGGCGCGGCGTGCCGAGGGATGTCGGCGCGACCAGCGCCTGAATCTCTATCAGGATCGGACGCTGCCCCTCCAAGCCGGCCAGGACCGCCGCGCCCGGCGCCGAGGCGTCGCGGCCGGCAAGAAAAATGGCGGATGGGTTGGCGACCTCGGCGAGGCCGAGGCCCGTCATCTCGAACACGCCGATCTCGCCGGTCGCGCCGAAGCGGTTTTTTGACGCGCGCAACATGCGGAAGTGATGCGCGGCGTCCCCCTCGAACGAGAGCACCGCATCGACCATGTGCTCGACGACGCGCGGCCCCGCGACCTGTCCGTCTTTGGTGACGTGTCCAACCAGAATGATGGTCGACCCGCAGGTCTTGGCATAGCGAAGCAGCGCTTGGGCGCTTGCCCGGACCTGGGTGACCGTGCCGGGCGCCGAGGGGGCGGCTTCGGTGTGCATGGTCTGGATCGAGTCGATAACGATTAGCGCGGCGCGCTTGCCTGTCGCGCAGGTTGCGAGAATATCTTCGACCTGTGTCGCGGAAGCCAGCTCGACCGGCGCATCGGCCAGATTGAGACGGGCGGCCCTGAGCCGCACCTGCGCGACCGCCTCTTCGCCGGAGATATAGATGACCCGCGCCCCGCGCCGCGCCAGCGCCGCGCAGGCCTGGATGAGAAGGGTCGATTTGCCGATGCCCGGCTCGCCGCCCAGCAACAGCACGGAGCCCGGCACGAAGCCGCCGCCGGTGACGCGGTCGAACTCCCCGATGCCGGTGACGATGCGCGCCGCCGGCCGCTCGTCGCCCGTGAGACCTTCAAGCTCGAAGGCGCGTCCGCGCGTTACCCGCGCCGCAGCGGGGCTGTCGCCCTCCTCGACGATCGTGTTCCAATCGCCGCAGGATTCGCAGCGCCCCTGCCAGCGCGCCGCCACGGCGCCGCAGTTCTGGCAGACGAAGAAAGAGCGGGATTTGGCCATGGGCGCTTGCCGCACGTCCCGCCAGTTATTGTCAAGAGGCGGCGCGCCTTTGGGCGAGGGCACGCCGCTGCAAGGCGCAGCAGATCTTTAGTTTGGCGGTCGTTATCGCTCCCACGATTCCACGGGAGCCGAAAATGGATCAGCGCGCCAGGCCGTTTCGACGGGCCTCCCCGTTCGGCCTGGGTCTTTTCAGAGGACCGTCATCGGGTTCGACCAAGGTCACGAAGCCCTTATTGACTCGGGCTCGAAGCACGTTTGACGGCTTGAAAGTGACGACGAGCCGCGCCGCGATTTTCGCCGATTCGCCGGTCTTCGGATTGCGCCCTTGCCGCTCCCTCTTGGCTCTAACGAGAAAAGAGCCGAAGGACGACAATTTGACATCCTCTCGCGCGACTATGGCGTCGAAGATCTCTTCGAGCACCATCTCCACATATTTCGCTGCATCGGCGCGGCAGAAGCCGGTTTGCCGGTGAACCGCTTCCGTAAGATCGGCGCGGGTCGCCGTTCTGAGGGTTTCATTGTCGTATTGAAGAGCGCCGTCGCTCTTCGGAGAGAGGATTTCCCCCTGTGTCATTTCAAAAAACCTTATACATTATTGAAACGCGTAGAGCTGGAGATCAGTTAAAGCCGATGCTCTGCTTTCATTGCAGACAACGCGCAATCACCGCCAGAGACCACCTGCGCCGCTAAGCCTCAGCCCATTGGAATTATCAGGATTGCTGGATCCAAATCAAGCGGGCGGCATTCTCTGGAAAACTACCAGCGTATCAGCGCCGATCCCCAAGTGAATCCGCCGCCGACCGCTTCGAGCATGACGAGGTCGCCCTGCTTGATGCGGCCATCCGCTGTTGCCGCCGAAAGGGCGAGGGGGATGCTCGCGGCCGAGGTGTTGCCGTGCAGATGCACGGTCGCGATGACTTTCTTGGGCGCGATCCCGAGCTTTTGAGCGGACATATCGATGATGCGCCGGTTGGCCTGGTGCGGAACAAACCAGTCGAGCTCGTCCGGCGTGACTCCCGTGGCTGCGAAAGCGTCCGCGACGACATCCGTCACCTTGCCGACCGCGAATTTGAAAACTTCTTTTCCCTCCATGCGAAGATGGCCAACCGTCCGGGTGGCGGAGGGACCGCCGTCGACATGGAGCTTGTCGCGGTGCCGGCCGTCCGAGCGCAAATGCGTCGTCAAAATGCCGCGCTCGCTTGCAGCGCCTGACGAGGGCCGCGCCTCGATCACCATGGCGCCCGCGCCGTCGCCGAAAAGCACGCAGGTCGTACGGTCTTCCCAGTCGATGATTCGCGAGAAGGTCTCGGCGCCGATGACGAGGGCGCGCTTATGAGAACCCGAGCGAAGGAATTTTTCGGCCGTCGCAAGCGCGAAAACGAAGCCGGAGCATACGGCCTGAAGGTCGAAGGCCGCGCCGTGGGTTATCCCCAGCGCCGCCTGAATCTGGGTCGCCGTCGAAGGGAAGGTCCAGTCGGGGGTCGAGGTGCCGACGATAATGAGATCGATGTCGTCGGGGACGAGGCCGGCATTGGCCAACGCCGCGCGCGCCGCCTTTTCGCCCAGCATCGACGTGGTTTCGCCCTCCGCGGCGATATGTCGCTCTTTGATGCCCGTGCGCTGGAAGATCCACTCGTCGCTGGTGTCGACGATTTTCGCGAGGTCGTGGTTGGTCAGCGTCCTGGCGGGGAGATAGGAGCCGACGCCGAGGACGACTGAGCGGAGCGAAGGATTTGTCACTGAGCGGTTTCCTGCGGCGGTTCAGCCGAAGTGTCGGCGCCGCTTTCGAATTGGTGGGCGAGCGCGACCGTGTCGCGAATGCGGTTCAAAAGGTCGCTTTTGGCCATCTCATAGCCGATCTCGACCGCGCGCGCGAAACCGACGGGGTCGGTCCCGCCGTGGCTCTTGATGACAATGCCCTCGAGCCCCAGGAACACTCCGCCGTTGACAGCGCGCGTGTCCATTTTGCGCTTCAGCTCATCAAAGGCGCCGCGCGCGAAGAGATAGCCGATCTTGGCCAAGAGTGAGCCGCTCATAGCGGCTTTCAAATAGGCGGCGATCTGCTTCGCCGTGCCTTCCGCGGTCTTGAGCGTGATATTGCCGGTGAAGCCTTCCGTCACGACGACGTCGACGGCCCCCATGCCGATCCCGTCACCCTCGACGAAGCCGGCGTATTCCAATCCCGGGAGCTGCGACTCGCGCAGGACGGCGGCGGCGGCTTTGACCTCCTCGACGCCCTTGATTTCCTCGGTGCCGACATTGAGCAGGCCGACGGTCGGGCGCTCCAGCCCGAGAATAATGCGCGCCATCGCGGAGCCCATGATGGCGAGGTCGACGAGATGGGAGGCGTTGGCACCGATCGACGCGCCGACGTCCAGAACGATCGACTGGCCGCGCAGAGTCGGCCACAGGCAGGCGAGCGCCGGCCGCTCGACGCGCGCCATGGTGCGCAAGCAGATCTTCGACATGGCCATCAGCGCGCCGGTATTGCCGGCGCAGACCGCGGCGTCGGCTTCGCCCTTCTTGACGGCCTCCACAGCCATCCACATGGAGGAGACGCGCCGTCCGTAGCGGAGCGCCTGGCTTGGCTTGTCGTCCATGCGGATCGTGACGCTCGAATGCCTGACTTGGGCGCGTTCGGCGAGGCGAGGGCAGTTTGCAAGCTCGGCGCGGATGGCCGCTTCGTCTCCAAAGAGCAAAAATTGGCTTTCAGGCATGCGTTCGAGGGCGAGGGCGCAGCCGGGGATGGTCACGGACGGGCCAAAATCGCCCCCCATCGCATCGACCGCGATCCGAACTTTTTCCGCCATTTCTTCCCCTGTTCCCCCGAATGCCGGCTGGGCGCCGACGCTCTTGGCGCAGGCATGCGCTTATCGGCCATGAACCGAGGATGCCGCCAAGGCCCGCGTTCCGCGCGGGTGATTGCCATTTGCGGCGCCGCCGCGCAAGTGCCACACGCCACATGCGGGCCTCTCGGCCCGGTCGCCGCTACTCTTTGGAGGGCCCGCTTGTTTGACGGAGCTTCGAAAAAGGCGAGACAACGCCGTCGTCCGGCTCGGGCGCGGGCTCCACGAATTCCGCGCCAGGCTTGCGGGGGTAGGGGTCGAGCGCCAAGGTGAGGAACTCCGAGACGACCGCGCCTAGATCCGCTACGCCGCCGATCAGCGGATCGGGCGGATCCTCGTCCGGCGCGTTTGGTTCGACGACCTCCGGCTCGGGCGCATGGCGGCGCGAGCGGAGGCGAGGCGCGTCCTTGGGCGGCGCGAAACGAAGCTCGAGGGGCTCCATGATTTCCGAATCGAATTCCTCGAGCGTGACCACGCAGGTCTGGCGCACCCGGGCGCGCAGGTCTCCGGTCACCTCCAACCCGTCGCCGCGCCATCGACGCGCGCGCAGGGTCGCTTCGAGCGAGTGAATGGCGGGGAGGGCGTTCATTTCCGCCAGCGCCGCGCGCTCGGATTCGGAGGCCACGATCTCGACGTCGAGGCCCTCCGGCGGGACCTCGTTCACCGAGAGGGGGCGCGAAAGCAGCGGTTTCTCGCCAGGGGCCACATTGTGTTCGTCGATCATATTGCCCTTCTCATCTCCCCTTCGGGCGCATCAATGGCTTCTAGATACGTTGGCGGCCTCATTGGCGCCAGTTCTTCGAGATACCGCTCCGGGATCGGCTTGCTTTCGAGACAATCGAAGGCTACGCAATGCATATTGCGTTGCGATGGATCGGCGCGCCAAGGCGGCCGGCGGGATAGTAGCTTGGAGATCGATATGGCGGAGCTCGGCTTGCGCGGTGTTTCGAAAGGCTGGTTGGGTGCGTCGGCCGTTAGGCTCGTGGCCGCCTGCGGCGTCGCCGCCTCGCTTTCCGGCTGCCTGGGCTACGACGGCGTCATCAATCGTGGGGCTGTGATCGACACGCGCAAGGTGATGCAGGTGAAGCCCGGCATGGTGGCGCCTCAGGTGATGCAGACGCTCGGCACGCCCTCTACGACCTCCACGATCGGCGGCGACGCCTGGTATTACGTGAGCCAGCGGCTCGAGCGTTCTCTGGCCTTCATGCCGCAGAATATCACGGACCAGCATGTGCTGGCGGTCTATTTCGACAAGTCGAGGAAGGTGACGCGCATCGCCGACTACGGGATGGAGGACGGCAAGCCGGTGGACTTCCTGTCACGGACCACGCCTGTCGCCGGCCCGGATTATCACCTGATCCAGAGCCTGCTCTCCAAAGTTTCTCTATAGGCCGAGACTCGCGCTCAGGTTTAGCGGCGTAAATGTGGCCGGGCGTGCGTCATTCCGGCCACACTAACCATGATTCCGTTGTTTTTTCCACAGTTTTTGCGCCCCTGCGCATGGGGGAATGTGGCGCGAGCGTGACGTTTGCTGTCGCTCTTTTGCCGCGCCGGCCCCGTAACTTCCTGTAAGAAGCCGCCTTTCATGGCTCAGGGAGTTTACGGGAAGAATGACGGACGCCACGCCGAGCACATTTGCGTCAGCGCGCGGAATGAGTTTGGGCGAGAAATGGGCCGCGATTCGCGCGGACCGCTCCTTCCATATCCTTCTTCGCACCCTTTGGGTCGGGGCGCTCCTGTCGGTCCTTGCGGCGCTGGGCTTTTCGGCGAAGCGTGTGGAGACGCCGCGCTATGAGCGGCTCGGGCGCGCGGCCAAGCTACGTACGCCGGCGACGCCCTTCATGCAGCTGACGCGTGGCGAAGACGAGGTCGCCCTCGACACAGATTTTTCACTCGAGCAGGCGGCGCTGACCTGGTCTCATCGTCTCGGAGCCAATGAGAACGCCGCCTCCGATGCGCCGGGCGTGATGCGCTTCGGCCCTGTGAAGGTGCATAAATCCATCGTGGAGCGCGTCGTGCAGGCGGCCAACCAGACCGAGATGGACCCGGCCTTGCTCATGGCGATCGCGGACAAGGAATCGAATTTCTCGACGACCGCCAAGGCGCGGACCTCCTCGGCGAGCGGGCTTTTCCAATTCGTCGAGAAGACCTGGCTCAAGGCGTTGAAGGACTTCGGGCGTCGCTACGGGCGCGAGGAAGAGGCCAAGGCCATCGCCGGCGGCGAAGACGCGCGCCCAACCATTGCGCCGCACCAGCGCGCGAAGATTCTGGGTCTGCGCAACGATCCTTATCTCTCTGCGGCGCTCGCCGCCGAGATGCTGAAAAAGGACGGATCGAAAATCGCGGAAAAGATCGGCCGCCAGCTCACCCCGGGCGAGACCTACCTCATTCACTTCCTCGGGCCGGAGGACACTGAGCGCTTCATGAAGGCCCTGGCCGCATCGCCGAACATGTCGGCGGCCGCGCTGCTGCCCAAGCCCGCGCGCGCCAACAAGCCGATCTTTTTCGCGCAACAGGGACGCAGGCTCAAGCACAAGACTGTGAGCGAAGTGCACGAGGCCTTCGAGTCCATGATGGACAAGCGCACCAGCCGCTACGAGGATGTCGCGCAGAAATTGCCGGCGGGGGTGACGGCCTACACGGATTGACGTCAGCGCTTCAAGCTTGAGCGCCTGAAGGGCGCGGTCCCGGGCGCGGCCATGGGCCGCGGGCACTCAGGCCCGCCAGATTGTTTGCAAACCTCCGAGGCGGCCTCGTCCTTCGAGACGCGAGCTTCGCTCGCTCCTCAGGATGAGGCCTAAGTGTTTGAGGCGGTTGCAGAAGCCCCTCATGCTGGGGAGGCCGCTAAGCGACCGTCTCGAAGCACGAGGGGCGCCCACGCCACTTTGTTAGCAGTCTGGCGGGCTGTCAGGCGATTAGCTTCCACCTCTTCAAACACCGCCGCTGATCATCAAATCGAGGTTCTGCACCGCAGCCCCCGATGCGCCCTTGCCGAGATTGTCTAGGCGGGCGACCAGAAGCGCGTGCCGGAACGCCTCGTTGGCGAAGACGAAGACCTCCATGTCATCCGTCCCGTTGAGCGCGAGGGCGTCTAGACGGCCGCTCGCCGGCGCCGGCATGACGCGAACATGCGGCGCGCCGTCATAATGGCGCCGATAGGCGGCTTCTAAGTCCGCGGCTTTCGGCTTTCCGGGCAGGGCGTCGAGCGAGAGCGGGATGGAAACCAGCATGCCTTGGCGGAAATTGCCGACCGATGGCACGAACAACGGACGCGCGGACAGCTTTGAATAAGCGATGATCTCCGGCAGATGCTTGTGCTCGAGCGTTAGCGCGTAAAGCTCGAAGGCGGACGCCTCGCCCTTCTCATAAGACTCGATCATCTGCCGCCCGCCCCCTGAATAGCCGGAGACCGCGTTGATCGTGAGCGGCTGGTCCGCTGCGATGAGGCCCGCGTCGACAAGCGGCCGCAGCAATGCGATGGCGCCCGTGGCGTAGCAGCCGACATTGGCGACGCGCGCCGCCTTTGCAATGGCCGCCGGCTGCCCGGCGCAAAGCTCGGGGAAACCATAGACCCAGCCCGGCGCGACCCGATGCGAGGTGGAGGCGTCGAGAAGGCGCGGGGCCCTGGGCCCGAGCCCGTCGCAGAGCGCGACGGTTTCCTTTGCGGCGGCGTCCGGCAGGCACAGTAGGGCGATTTCCACGGCGGCGAGAATGGCGCGCTTGGTTTCGATATCCTTGCGCTTCTCGGCGGGAATGGCGACGATCTCGATGTCCGTGCGGCGCGCGAGCCGCTCGCGGATTTCGAGCCCCGTCGTGCCGGCTTCGCCGTCGATGAATATTCTTGTCGTCATCCGTTGGACCATTTGGAGGGAGAGGCGCGTATATGCGCGGCTTGGATGATGGCTGCGTGACGCCTTGTCAACAGCGTGCGGCCCGAACCGGAGCGCGATCAAATGGCGTCTAAGCGGCTTCTCGTCATCGCCCATGCGCCTTCGTCAAATCTGGCGCGCATGCGCGACGCGCTTATCGAGGGCGCGCAGGCGCCGGAGATCGAGAATGTCGAGACGCGCGCCTCGAGCCCTTTTGAAATCCAGCCGGAAGACGTGC
>JAMBEQ010000154.1 GCA_024506175.1 Methylocystis sp. | reverse complement strand
TCGCGAGCTAAGTCATGAGACTGGACACAGCCGCAAAGTCGCTCTTCCTCACCGAGTTCGTCGGCGCATTCCTCTTGTCGATGCGCTACTTCTTCAAGCCGAAGGCGACGATCAACTATCCGCACGAACGAAATCCGCAGTCGCCGCGCTTCCGCGGCGAGCATGCGCTGCGCCGCTATCCCAACGGCGAGGAGCGCTGCATCGCCTGCAAGCTTTGCGAGGCGATCTGCCCCGCACAGGCGATCACCATCGAGGCCGGCCCGCGGCGCAACGACGGCACCCGCCGCACGACGCGCTACGACATCGACATGGTGAAGTGCATCTATTGCGGCTTCTGCCAGGAGGCCTGCCCGGTCGACGCGATCGTCGAAGGGCCCAACCAGGAATTCGCGACCGAGACGCGCGAGGAACTCTACTACACCAAGGAGCGCCTGCTCGAGAACGGCGCCCGTTGGGAACGCGAACTTGCGCGCAACATCGCGCTGGACGCGCCCTACCGGTAAGGAACGTGCGAGCCGCCCGGAGCGGCTCATTATGAGAGGATGAGGCCGTGGCGGCTGTATTTTTCTACCTCTTCGCGACGATCATGATCGCGTCGGCCTGCGTCGTGATCTTCGCGCGCAATCCGGTGCATTCGGTGCTGTTTCTGATCCTCGCCTTCTGCAACGGCGCGGGTCTCTTCCTGCTGTCGGGCGCCGAGTTTCTCGCGATGCTGCTCATTGTCGTCTATGTCGGCGCGGTGGCGGTGCTCTTCCTCTTCGTCGTCATGATGCTCGACGTCGACTTCGCAGAGCTGAAGCAGGGTATCTCGAAATATCTGCCGGTCGGCGCGGCGGTTGGCGCGGTGGTCCTCGCCGAGCTCGGGATGGTCGCCCTTGGCTGGCAGCCTGCGAGCGCCTCCAGGAACCTCCTCGAGACGCCCATCGCCGCCAATGTGTCGAACACCGCCGCGTTGGGGCAGGTGCTCTATACAAAATACGTGATCTTCTTCCAGGCGTCGGCTCTGGTGCTGCTGACCGCCATGATCGGGGCGATCGTGCTGACCCTGCATCACAAGCCGAACGTCAAGCGGCAGAGCATCGACGTGCAAAACGCGCGCAACGCCAAAAATGTCGTCGAGCTCAAAAAGGTCCCGTTCCGGACCGGCGTTTAACGAGGAAAGAGCATGACCATTGGCCTCACCCACTACCTCGTCGTCGCCGCGATCCTGTTTACGCTCGGCATCGCTGGCATCATCCTCAACCGCAAGAACATCATCGTCATCCTCATGTCGGTGGAGCTGATCCTCTTGTCGGTGAATCTGAATTTCGTGGCCTTCTCGCAATCGCTCGGCGATCTCGTCGGCCAGGTGTTCGCGCTCTTCGTGCTCACCGTGGCGGCGGCGGAGGCCGCGATCGGTCTCGCGATCCTCGTCGCCTTCTATCGCAACCGCGGAACGATCGCGGTCGAAGACATCAATTCCTTGAAGGGCTGATCTACAGCGATGATCCAAGCAATCGTCTTCCTGCCGCTGCTCGGCTTTCTGATCGCTGGCGCCTTCGGGCGCCAGATCGGACCGCGCCCTTCGGAGCTCCTCACGACGGGCCTACTTTTCGCCTCCGCCGTGATGTCGTGGATCATATTCGTCGACGTCGCGCTGGGGCACGATCACGGCTTCACGCCAGTTATTGGAAACTGGATGACCGTCGGCGCTCTAAAGGTAGACTGGGCGCTTCGGGTCGACACGCTTACGGCGGTGATGCTGGTCGTCGTCACGACCGTGTCGAGCCTCGTGCATCTCTACTCCATCGGCTATATGCACGAGGACCCATCGCGGCCGCGCTTCTTCGCCTATCTGTCGCTCTTTACCTTCGCCATGCTCATGCTGGTGACCGCCGATAACCTGGTGCAGATGTTCTTCGGCTGGGAGGGCGTGGGTCTGGCTTCGTACCTTCTGATCGGCTTCTGGTATGAGAAGCCCTCGGCCTGCGCCGCCGCCATTAAGGCCTTCGTCGTCAACCGCGTCGGCGACTTCGGTTTCGCGCTCGGGATCTTCCTCGTCTTCCAGCTGACGCAGTCGCTGACCTTCAACGAGGTCTTCGCCGCTCTCCCAGGCCTCGAGAGCAAGCCGATTCATCTTTTCGGCGCCGATGTCGACGCGCTGACGATCGCGGCCTTCCTGCTGTTCATCGGCGCCATGGGCAAATCCGCGCAGTTTTTCCTGCATACCTGGCTGCCCGACGCGATGGAGGGTCCGACCCCGGTCTCGGCCCTTATTCACGCGGCCACCATGGTCACCGCCGGCGTTTTCATGGTCGCGCGCCTGTCGCCGGTTTTCGAGCACGCGCCTGCGGCGCTCGAGTTCGTGACGCTGATTGGTGCTGTCACCGCCTTTTTCGCCGCGACGGTGGGCCTCGTTCAGAACGACATCAAGCGGGTCATCGCCTATTCGACCTGCTCGCAGCTCGGCTATATGTTCGTTGCGGAGGGCGTCGGCGCCTATTCGCTCGGCATCTTTCACCTCTTCACGCACGCCTTCTTCAAGGCGCTGCTCTTCCTCGGCGCCGGCTCTGTCATCCATGCGATGCATCACGAGCAGGATATGCGCAACATGGGCGGCCTGCGGAAGGACATTCCCTTCACCTTCGCCATGATGACGATTGGCACGCTGGCGCTGACGGGCTTTCCCTTGACCGCGGGCTACTTCTCCAAGGACGGAATCATCGAGGCGGCCTTCGCGGCAAGCGGGCACAGCACGACCGCGCTGATCGGCTTTGTCTCGACGGTGATCGCCGCCGGTCTGACGTCCTTCTATTCCTGGCGCCTGGTGTTCATGACCTTCTTCGGTCATCGCCCGGGGCATGAGGTTCCGCATAATCATACGCACGACGAGCCGACCGCCGACGAGCTGGCGCACGCCGCCGCGCTCGACGACCACGGTCATGCGCATCATCACGACGATCACGCGCATGGTCACGACGGTCACGGGCATGGTCATCATGCGCCGCACGAGTCGCCGATCGTCATGCTGATCCCGCTTGCGGTTCTCGCGGTCGGGGCCATTGGCGCGGGCTTCATCTTCGAGCCCTATTTCGCCGGCCATGCCTACGACGAGTTCTGGAAGGGCGCGCTGTTCACGGGTGAGCACAATGAAGTGCTGCACGAGATGCACGTCATCCCTGCTTGGGCCGGCTACGCGCCCACGGCAATGATGGTTCTGGGCTTCGTCGTGTCGCTCTATGTCTATGTGCTGAAGCCCGGCACCGCGCAGCAGCTGGCGGGCGCTTTCCCGCGCCTTTACCAGTTCCTGCTGAACAAGTGGTATTTCGACGAGCTCTATGACGTCATCTTCGTGAAGCCGGCCTTTGTCATCGGCCGTCTGTTCTGGAAGGGCGGCGACGGCGCGATCATCGACGGGCTCGGACCCGACGGCGTGGCCGCGCGCGTCGCCGACGGCGCGAAAATCGCCGTGCGGCTGCAGACGGGCTACATCTACAACTACGCTTTCGCCATGTTGATCGGCGTCGCCGCCATCGTCACCTATTTCGTCGCCGGAGGGCTGCGCTGATGTTCGGGTTCGGCATTCTTACCGGCCTTACGTTTCTTCCGCTTGTTGGCGCCGCTTTCCTGCTGACGCAGAAGGGCGAGGACGAGGCGACCCTGCGCAACATACGCTGGGCGACCCTGCTCACGACGCTTGTGACCTTCGCGTTGTCTCTCTACGTCTGGGCGTGCTTCGATACGTCGAGCGCGGCGTTCCAGTTCGTCGAGGAGCGGAACTGGTTCGGCTCCGGCCTCACCTACAAGTTGGGCGTCGACGGCATTTCCATGCCGCTCGTGCTGCTCACCACCTTCATCATGCCCTTCTCGATCCTCGCCTCCTTCGACTCGGTCACGAAGCGGGTTCGGGAATACATGATTGCCTTCCTCGTGCTCGAGACGCTGATGGTCGGCGTCTTCTGCGCGCTGGATCTCGTGCTCTTCTACCTCTTCTTCGAGGGCGGCCTCATCCCGATGTTCCTGATCATCGGCATTTGGGGCGGCAAGCGCCGCGTCTATGCGAGCTTCAAGTTCTTCCTTTATACGCTCGCCGGCTCGCTGCTGATGCTGATCGCGATTCTCGCGATGTATAACCACGCCCATACGACCGACATCACTGTCCTGCTGAAGACCGACTTCCCCAAGGAGATGCAGACCTGGCTGTGGCTGGCCTTCTTTGCCTCCTTTGCGGTGAAGATGCCCATGTGGCCGGTTCATACCTGGCTCCCGGACGCGCACGTCGAGGCGCCCACGGCGGGCTCGGTCATTCTGGCTTCGATCCTGCTGAAGATGGGCGGCTACGGCTTCATCCGCTTCTCGCTGCCGATGTTCTCGGATGCATCGGTGTATTTCGCGCCGCTCATCTATGCGATGTCGGTGATCGCGATCGTCTACACCTCGCTTGTCGCGCTGGTGCAGGAGGACATCAAGAAGCTCATCGCCTATTCGTCCGTCGCCCATATGGGCTACGTGACCATGGGCCTCTTCACGATGAACCCGCAGGGCGTGCAGGGCGCGATGTTCCAGATGATCTCGCACGGCTTCGTCGCGGGCGCGCTCTTCCTCTGCGTCGGGGTTATCTACGATCGCATGCACACCCGCGAGATTGCGGCCTACGGCGGCCTCGTGAACCGCATGCCGGTCTACGCCTTCGTCTTCATGCTCTTCACCATGGCGAACGTCGGTCTGCCGGGCACGACGGGCTTCATCGGGGAGTTTCTGACGCTCACGGGCGCCTTCAAGGCGAACAGCTGGGTGGCGCTCTTTGCGACGAGCGGCGTGATCTTCTCGGCGGCCTATGCGCTCTATCTCTACCGCCGCGTCATTTTCGGGGCCCTCGAGAAAGCGAGCTTGAGGGACATCGTCGATCTCACGCCGCGTGAAATGCTCATTTTCGCGCCCCTCGTCGCGCTGACGATCTACTACGGCGTATTGCCCGGCCAGATCCTGACGTCGACCCAAGTTTCGGTCGATCATCTCATCCAATCTCACACGGCGCTGCTCGACGCGGTGAAGCTTGCCGCCGCCGCCCACTGACGGACTGCTGATATGCCCTTTCTCGCAGAACTCACGCATCACTTCCTTCCCGAGGTCATACTGGCCGTCGGCGTGATGCTGTTGATCCTGATCGGCGCCTTCCGCGGCGAAAAGGGCTTCAGCCTCGTAGACGAAATGGCGGTCGGCATTTTCGGCCTCGCCATTCTTGCGATCTTGCTGTCGAGCAAGCAGGTTGACGCCCCGGTATTCGACGGCGCCTTCATCGACGACGCCTTTTCGCGTGTCCTTAAGGTGTTGACCCTCGTCGGGGCGATGGCGTCGATCCTGCTCTCGGTCGATTGGCTGCAGCGCAACGGGCTGGAGAAATTCGAATATCCCGTCCTCGTCATGCTCTCCACCCTCGGCATGATGCTGCTGATCTCCGCCAATAATCTGATCGCGCTCTATCTCGGCCTCGAGCTCATGTCGCTCGCGCTTTATGTGATGGCCGCCTTTGCGCGCGACGACGGGCGGGCCTCGGAAGCGGGCCTGAAATATTTTGTGCTCGGCGCGTTGTCCTCCGGCATGATGCTTTATGGCTCGTCGCTGCTCTACGGATTCTCCGGCACTGTGTCCTTCGCGGGCATTGCGCAGGCGGTTACGGAACAGCCGCCGGTCGGCGTGATCTTCGGGCTCGTGTTCCTGCTCGCCGGTCTGGCCTTCAAAATGTCGGCGGCGCCCTTCCACATGTGGACGCCCGACGTCTATGAGGGCGCGCCGACGCCGGTCACGACTTTCTTCGCGTCTGCCGCAAAAATGGCGGCGGTAGCCATCACTGCCCGCGTCGTCATCACGGCCTTCCCGGCGATCACGACGCAGTGGCGCCAAATCATCGTCTTCCTCGCTATTGCGTCAACCCTGCTCGGCTCCTTCGCGGCGATCGGCCAGAACAATATCAAGCGGCTGATGGCCTATTCCTCGATCGGCCATATGGGCTTCGCGCTGATCGGGCTTGCGGCGGGCAATGAGGCGGGCGTGAGAGGCGTTGTCGTCTATCTCGCCGTCTACCTCGTCATGACGCTCGGCTCCTTCGCCGCCATCCTCGCGATGCGCATCCAGGGCAAGAACGTCGAGGACATCTCGGACCTTGCCGGCCTGTCGCGCACCAATGGGGTCATGGCGTTCTTCCTCGCCATGCTCATGTTCTCGCTGGCGGGCATTCCGCCTCTCGCGGGCTTCTTCGCGAAATATTACGTGCTGCTCGCGGCGGTCGACGCGGGTCTCTATCCGCTCGCCGTGATCGGCGTGCTGGCCTCTGCGGTCGCGGCTTTTTACTATCTGCGCGTGGTGAAGGTCATGTATTTCGACGAACCCGCGCCGGGCTTCGATCGTTCGCCGTTGGCTGTGCGCGCCGTGCTCGCGGCGTCGACCATTTCCGTGCTCGGCTTCTGGCTTTATCCCGCGCCGGTCATGGAAGCCGCCACGGCCGCGGCAAAGTCGCTTTTCTGAGTGGCTGCGCGCGTGCGGTTAGGATCTATCGCGCGCGCGCGGGGCGTTCGCCTTTTCTCTCTCGATGAAGTCGACTCGACGAATGACGAGGCGAGGCGGTTGATTGCAACGGGCGAACGCGGTCCGCTCTGGATCGTCGCCGCCCGGCAGACAAAAGGGCGGGGGAGGCTCGGCCGGGAGTGGCTGTCGCCGGCGGGCAACCTTCATGCGAGCTTCCTGTTCGGCGGTCTTACCGAGGCGCGCGTCGCGCCCGAACTCGGCTTCGTGGCGGGCGTTGCGGCGATGCGCGCCTTGCGCGCCACGGCGGGGGACGACGCTTTTCAACTCAAATGGCCAAACGATCTCCTTCTCCAGGGCGAGAAGCTCGGCGGCATTCTTCTCGAATGCGTCAACGCTGGCGCTGCGCCCGTGGCGATCATTGGAATTGGGGTCAATATCGTCGACGCCCCCAATGACACGCCCTATCCGGCGCGGGCCCTTTCTTCGGTCGGACCAAGCGCGCCCTCCCGGGAGGCGTTCTTCCAGTCTCTTTCCGACGCCATGGAGGAGGCGGCCGACCTCTGGCGCGGCGGCGAGGGTTTTTGCCGCATTCGCGAAGAATGGCTCGCATCAGCCGCCGGACTCGGGCAGAAGATCCGCGTCGTCCTGAGCAATGAAACGATCGAAGGTCTTTTGGAGACCATCGACGGCTTTGGCCGGCTTATCATCGAGACCAACGCCGGCCGGCGGGTCATCGAAGCAGGGGACGTGCTAATCGGTCCGCGCGCAGCCACGGGGTCGCGGATATGACAAATAGACAGCACGACGCAGATTTTGTTTTCGTACCTTTCGGCGGCGTCGGCGAGATCGGTATGAATCTCGCGCTTTATGGCTATGGACCGCCCCGCGCGCGAAAATGGCTCATGGTCGATTGCGGCCTGGGCTTTCCCGGCTCCGACCTTCCGGGAATCGACGTCGTCTACCCCGATATCGGATTCATCGAGAAGATCGCCAAGGATGTCGTGGCGATCTGCATCACCCATGCGCACGAAGATCATATCGGCGCGCTGCCGACGCTTTGGCCGAAGGTGAAGTGCAAGGTCTATGCATCGCCTTTCGCCGCCGGGCTCCTTGAAGTGCGGCGGCTGAATGAGGCGGGCGCCCCCAACATCGACATCACGACCGTGCAGGCCGGCGCGGTCCTCGACCTCGATCCCTTCACGGTCGAATATATCGCCGTCGCGCATTCGATTCCCGAAGCCAATGCGCTGGCCATCAAGACTCCGCTCGGCACGGCGTTGCATACGGGCGACTGGAAGATCGATCCAGATCCCGGCGTCGGCAATCGCATAGACGAAGCACGGCTGCGCGCGCTCGGCGAGGAGGGGGTCGATGTTCTGATTTGCGACTCGACCAACATCCTGCGCGAAGGCGACAGCTTCTCCGAGAGCGACGTCGCGCGCGTGCTGAAGCCGCTTATCGCCGAGGCAGCCGGCCGCGTTCTGGTGACGACCTTCGCCTCCAATGTGGCTCGGCTGCGCGCCATCGCGGAAGCGGCGCTAGCCTGTGGGCGCACGGTTGTCGTCGCCGGGCGCGCCATGGACCGGGTCGTTCAGGTGGCGCGGGATTGCGGCTATCTCGAAGGTCTGCCGGGTTTCCACTCGCCGGAGATGCTTCCGAACCTGCCGCGCGAAAAAACGGTCGTCATCGCCACCGGCAGCCAGGGCGAGCCGCGCGCCGCCATGATGCGCGCCTCGCTCAACGATCATCCCTCGATCAAGCTCGGGCCAGGGGACCGGGTGATTTTCTCGTCGCGCACGATTCCCGGCAACGCCCGCGAAGTGCACCGCGTGATCAACAATCTCTGCAATCTCGGCGTCGAGGTGATCACGGATCACGACCACCTCGTGCACTGCTCCGGCCATCCGCGTCGCGGCGAAGTCGCGCAAATGTATGATTGGCTGCGGCCGAGGAGCGCTGTGCCCGTCCATGGCGAGGCGCACCATCTCACCCAACATGTGGCCTTCGCCAAATCGCGGGGCGTGGGGCATGTTGTCTCCGCGCGCGACGGCGATATGGTGCAACTCCTTCCTGGACCTCCCGCAATCCTCGACCAGCTTCCCCACGGCCGCCTTCTGAAGGACGGCGACGTGGTTGTCAGCGAAAAGGACGGCGTTGTGCGCGAGCGCGCCAAGCTCGCCTTTGCGGGCGTCGTCTCCATTGCGCTCGCCGTCGACAAGAAGGGCGAGCTCATGGGCGACCCCGACGTGGTTTTTGCAGGCCTGCCTAAGAAGGGTAAATTCGGCGAGGAGATGGGAGAGGTCATCGATGAGGCGCTTTTCGCGACTTTCGACGGCTTGCCGCGCGCGCGTCGCCGCGACGCTGACACAGTGTCCAATGCGATCGAACGCTCGGTGCGCGGCGCCGTCTATTCTGTCTGGGGCAAGAAGCCCATCGTGCATGTGATGGTGGTGGCGGGCTGAGCGCATTCCGCAAAAGACTCTTGCGGTAGGTGGAAAGCGCTCCAGATTTTGAGTTGGATGTCTTTATCGCTCGCATGATGATTCCATGCGAGCGGAAAGCGCGCTAGGCGACGCGCATCGCTCGCCCGCGGACGGGTTTCGCCACGTCCTTTGAAATCAGGCGTCTTCTCTCGCTTCCGCGACTCGTCTTTCAGGGTCCGTTTCGTCCTCTGAAAGGCGAACGATGCCGCTCTCGATCGCGAGCGCGCTCGCCGCGGCGGCGGCCGCGAGCTTATCGAGCTCCGGAAGCTGCAGGATCGTCTTTTGCGGTTCGGCGGCGGGGGCCATCTTGATGCGCGCCTCGGAGAGCCGGCGGTGCAGGTCGAAATGCAGATCGCTGCGCACGCGCGCGGATTTCTCGACATCCTCCACATAGCACCACAGCTCGAACTTGAAGGCCGTCGCCTCCATGCCGAGGAACATCACCTGCGGCGCGGGGATGCGCAGGACCCCCTCCTGCGCGCGCGCGACCGCAATCATGATGTCGCGAATCTGTTCGGGGTCGACTCCGGGATGGGGAGAGATCGCCACCTTGATGCGTCCGACCCTGTCGCCGCGCAGCCAATTCTTGACGACGCCCGTAACGAGATTGGAGTTCGGCACGACCATTGTCGCGCGGTCGAACGTCTCGATCTCCGTCGAGCGCACGTTGATCCTGCGCACATAGCCCTGCTCGTCGCCGATCACGACCCAATCGCCGACGCGGATGGCGCGCTCCCAGAGCAGGATCAGGCCAGAGACGAAATTGTTCACGATCGATTGCAAGCCGAAGCCGATGCCGACTGACAGCGCGCCTGCGACAATGGCGAGCTTCTCGACCCCGATTCCGAGGCTGGAAAGGGCCGTCATGGCCGCGGCGATGACTCCCGCATAGCCGAGCGTGGCGCTGATGGAGCTGCGTAGGCCGGAATCGAGCCGGGTCAGGGGCAGCAGGCGCGTATCGAGCCAGCGTCGCAGGCCCTGCGCCGCCGCCAGCACCAGAAGAAAGAGAGTGATCGCCGCAAGCGCGGCGGACGGTGAAATGGTGACGTCGCCGATCTTGAAGGAGAAGAAAGAACTCCAGAGATCCGCGAGAATATCGTTCGAGGAAAGGCCGAAGGGCGCGGCCGCGAGCAGCGCGGCGGCGCCCCATGCAACGAGCGTCACGATGCCGGAGAGCAGCACGCCGACAGGCGTGAGCTGGTCCGGCTTGAGGCCCAATCCGCCGATCAGCGTGCGGCCCACAAGACTTTCGGCCGAGAAGGCGTGTTCGACGCCCCCGGCGGACAGCGTCACGACGACGTAGAGAATAAAGGCGACAATCGCGATCCAGCTGGCATGCAAGATGACGAAATTGGCGAAGGTCACATAGCCTGCAACGCAAGCGCCAAGGATGATGACGAGCATCGGGAATCCGATCAGCCGCGCGGCTATGAGCCACCCGCGCTCCTCTCCGATCTCTCGCTGTTCCTCCCCTTCTGGCGCGATCGCCATCAGGCCCCACAACAGCAGGCCCGCTTGGATCATCACGCCGACGCCGCGCGTCACGATGACAAGCGGCAGGCTGGCCTGCACCGTCTCCTCGATTTGCTCGACGAGCAATGTCGCCGAAAGGGCGATTGCGCCTATCGAGAATAGGCGGACGAACAATCGGTCTCGGCGCTCGCCAAGATCGATCGCGCGCCATTCAGGGTGGGAGGGCGCGAAGACGGCGCGCGCGGCGCCATAAACGAAGGCGACGCGCGCAACCGCCTCGAACACGCGACGCAAGAGCGGCTCCAGCGTGGCGTCGAGGAGATCGAAGGCTTCAAACGCCGCGCCGAGCGTGGCCGCCGCGGTGATCGGCACAGCCGAAGCCACCAGCGCAGTCCAGCCGGCCGCGGCGGCGCGCCTCATAGGCGTCGGCGTCTTTCCCTCGTGGTTGCGCCGCATCACCCGGCGCGAAAGGACGAGGGCGGGCAGCAGGGCCAGCAAGATCGCGACGACGACGGCGGTGAGTTTAGCGCGATGTCCCTCCGTTCGGCTGGTAAAATTCGCGGCCCGATCAGCCAGGAAGCTTTTGGCCGCGCCGAAGGCCGTGGGCGCGTCGGCGATTGCTGCGCGCCACAGATCGACTGAAAAAAGGCTGCTCGTGCGCAGAAATAGGGTCTTTGCGAAGAGCGCCCGCTGGCGCGCCACGATCGCAATCGCGACCTGGCGCGTTTCGAGCAACAAGGCTCGCGCCCGCTTGAGCGTCGCGTCGATGGCGTCATGGGCCTTGCGTTGCTCGGCGATCTCGGCGTCGATGCTCGCCTCGGCCGAACCGCTCGGCGGCTGCTTTGCTGACGGCGGGGGCTGCGCGCTGGCGGCGTCGGGTTTGGACTCCGCTTTCGGCGGCGCCGGTCGCGCAGGCGGCAGGGGCGCCGTCTTCGTCTCGGCGGAAGGCTGGGTTTGGGCAGGCGTGGGTAGTGCTTGCGCCGGAGGCTCGGGCTGCTTAGCCTCGGTCGGCGCCAGCTCCTTCAAGCGCGCCTCGAGGGCGGAAAGCCGCGGGACGAGCGAGTCGACCACGCCTTCCAGATCCTGCCGCAAGAGATCCATACGATCCCGCAATTGGTGGAGCGCGCCATCCGTGAGGTGGGTGTCCTCCAGGCTTTTCTGCGTCTCGTCGAGCGTCGCGTGCGCGCGGTCCAGCCGGGCGTTGATCTGGTCGACCGACGTTGGCGCCTCGTCGGCGCGGGCCACGGTCCCAGCCAGCGGGGCCGCTGTCACGGCGGCAAAGAAAAGCACGAGGAAAATCGTCAGTCTGCGCAACGCGTCTCTCCAGAGGGGCGAAGCCGCGACAAAGCGGTTAATCGCGACAATCTTGAGGCGATTCTAGGAGCGGTCGAGGTAGAGATGCACATTCCCAGCGCGATCGGCGACCCGCCAGCCGCCCGAACCGTCGGGCTCCATCGAGGACACGGGGATTTTTCCAAAGCCGCCGGGAACATCGAGCACATAGGAGGGAAGCCCGACGCCCGTGAGGCGGCGAGCAAGCTCGGCGTGAATGGCCTTGCCGGCCTCGATGCTCATACGAAAGTGGCTCGTGCCTGGGGCGAGGTCGGGGTGGTGCAGGTAATAGGGCTTCACCCCCAGAGCCAGCAGATCGCGCATCAGCCGCTCCAGCACGGTCGGGTCATCATTGACCCCCGCGAGCAGCACGGTCTGCGACAATAGCGACGCCCCAGCCTCGCGCAGGCGCGCGATGGCCGCGCGGGCGTTCTGCGAAAGCTCGCGTGAATGATTGACATGGAGCGCCGCATAAAGAGCCTTGCCGCTCTCTTGAAGCGCGGCAAGCCGCTCCGGCGTCACGAGGTTGGGCGCGGCTGTCGGCGCCCTCGTGTGAACCCGCAGCAGGGCGACATGCGGAATGGCCGCCAGCCGCCGCGCAACGGCCGAAAGGCGCCGGGCGGAGAGCATCAACGGATCGCCGCCGGTTAGAATGACCTCGAAAATCTGAGGGTTGGCGGCGATGTAATCGAGCGCCGCCTCGGTCTGCCGCTCGCCGAGCAGATCGCCCTTGCCGCGCCCGACTGTCTCGCGACGAAAGCAGAAGCGGCAATAGACCGGGCAGACAGTGAGAAGCTTCAGCAGCACGCGGTCGGGATAGCGATGCACGATCCCGGGAACAGGGCTGTGCGCCTCGTCGCCAATGGGGTCGGCGCGCTCTTGCGGCGCTGTCACGAGCTCGCGCGCGTCGGGGAGAAACTGACGGGCGATCGGGTCGGCGGAGTCCGATGGATCGATCAGCCCTGCGATTTCCGGCGTGACGGCCACGCTGTAGCGGGCCTCGACCTCGGCGAGCGCCTCGGCGCGCCTTTGGGTAAGGAGCCCCGCCGAAGCGAGATCGTCGACGGAGGCCAATGTCCTTGCAGGCCGCGCCGGTCGGGGCAAATCGTCTGATCCCATGCCCGCGGCATTAAGCGCCGCCGAGCGGTTCCGCAATACTGTAAGACTGGCGCGGTCCTGGTTCAGACCGTCGTCCCCCGCTCAACAACGGGCGTCCACAGCACCTGCTCGATCCGCTCGGCGCCGGTCGCGAGCATGACGAGACGGTCGAAGCCGAGCGCCACGCCCGAGGCCGGGGGCATTTGCGCGAGAGCGGCGAGGAAGTCTTCGTCGATCGGATATCGCTCGCCGTAGACTCTGGCTTTCTCCGCCATTTGCGCCTCGAAGCGGCGGCGCTGTTCGGCCGGATCGGTCAGCTCGCCGAAGCCATTCGCAACCTCCACTCCGCAGAGATAAACCTCGAAACGATCGGCGAAGCGCGGGTCATCCTCTCGCGCCTGCGCAAGCGCCGCCTCGCTGACCGGATAGTCGGTGAGGATCGTCGGGCGCTCGCTCCCGAGCTTCCCCTCGATCTTCTCCGTTAAGATCTTGCTGAAGAGGTCCGACCATGTGTCGTCCTCCGCCACGCGAATCCCGTCCCGTGCCGCCGCTCTTGCGAGTCCCTGCCGATCGCCCAGGAGGCTTTCGAGGTCGATGCTCGCATGGGTCGCGAAGGCCTCGCAGACCGTGACGATCTCGGGCTCCGCGAAGGGATCGCAGGCGCGCCCGCGCCAGGAGAAATCGCTCGCGCCCGCCGCCCGCGCCGCCGCCGCCATGAGGCCCGCGCAGTCCTCATAGATTCGCAAGGTCGGCTCGCCGGCGCGATACCATTCCAGCATGGTGAATTCGGGGTGATGCAGCGGCGAGCGCTCGCGGTTGCGAAAAACCCGCGCGAGAGTGAAAATGCGCTCCTCGCCGGCGGCGAGCAGCTTCTTGCACGCGAATTCGGGTGAGGTGTGCAGATAGAGGCGGCTCCGCTCGCCGTCCTGCCCGATCATCTCCGTGGCGAAAGCCGTCAGATGAGTCTCATTGCCGCCCGAGAGCTGCAAAGCGGCGGTTTCGATCTCTTCAAAGCCTTCGGACTGAAAAAAACGTCGCGTCGCCGCCGTAATTGCGCCGCGCGCCTTGAGAAAAGGCTTGCGATCGGCGTAAACATCGCGTGCCCACCAGGGCGAAGCGCGCGTCATGAGGCCTCCGTTATCCGGCGGCCGGATTTGCCGACGCGCCCGAAATATGGTCTTACCCCGTTCATAGACCAGCCTGGCCGAGGCCGGCAATGAACGACAGCCGGCGCGCCGGCAATGAAGGAACCAAACCTGTGAAAGTCATCGCCAGCTCGATTCGCAAGGGCAATATCATTGAGCGTGAGGACGGCCAGCTCTATGTCGTGCTCACCGCCGAAAGCTTTTTCCCGGGCAAGGGCACGCCCACGACGCAGATCGACATGCGCCGCCTCTCCGACGGCGTGAAGGTTTCGGACCGCTACAAGACGACTGAGCAGGTCGAGCGCGCCTTTGTCGAGGATCAGGACTTCAGCTTCCTCTACAATGACGACGACGGCTATCACTTCATGAATCAGGCGAGCTACGAGCAGGTCGCCGTGCCCGCGGATACGATCGGCGATCAGGCGCAGTGGCTGCAGGAGGGCATGCAGTGCATCCTCTCCATGTTCAACGGCCAATGCGTTGCCATCCAGCTGCCGCAGCGCGTCACGCTGGAGATCGTCGAGACCGAGCCGGCGATGAAGGGCCAGACGGCGTCTTCGTCCTACAAGCCGGCCAAGCTTTCCAACGGCGCGCGCGTGATGGTGCCGCCGCATATTCAGTCTGGCACGCGCGTCGTGATCCAGACGGAAGACGGCAGTTACGTCGAGCGCGCGAAGGACTGATACGGCGCGCGGCGGCCTTACGACCCCCCGGTCTTGTCAGCGAGCAGCGCCGAGGTCATCGCCTCGGCGATTTGCGCCTTGACCGCATCCCCACCCTGCTGTTGGGCCATGGGGGCAGGGGATGTCCGCTCGAGGGCGTCGACAACGACGCCCTTTCCCGAATTGAGGGCTGAAACGGCCGCGCCGGGATCGGCGGCCTCGGCTACCTGATATATTTGCGATGTATCGGTGGTTGTCGCCGGCGTGATCGCGGCGCGTGCGAGGGCGTTCGCGAGTTGCGGATAGGCCATGAGCCTTTGGCTGATGCCATAGCGCGTTGATGATACGATGAACATGGCTTTCCCCGCGACTGGATTTTTTCAAACAACTTGCCGTCCGCTTCGGTGGTTCCCACTTTGGGCAGGGTTCGTGAACGGCGGACAAAAGAAAATGCTCTCGTTTTAGCGGTCGCGCGCGCCGGAGAGGAAAGCGCGCAGCTTCTTCTCCATCGCGGGAGCGTCCTTGATCTCGCATTCCCAGACGACAAGCGCCCGCCAGCCAAGCTCTGCGAGGCGGGCGCGGTGGGCAGCGTCACGCGCGACGTTGCGGGCGATTTTCTCCCGCCAGTAATCGGCGTTGGCCTTGGGGCTGCGGGCGCCGCGCGCGCAACCGTGGCCGTGCCAGAAACAGCCGTGAACGAAGATCGCCTGCTTGCGGCCGACGTAAGCGATGTCGGGGTTGCCGGGGATGTCCTTGCGATGCAGCCGGTAGCCGGGAGCGAAGCTGCGCAGCAAGGCGCGGACTTTCAGCTCGGGCGTGGTGTTGCGGGATTTGACCGCGCGCATGATGGCGGAGCGTTGGGCGGGGGATTCTTTAGTGTTCATACGAAAGCCCCCTCCCCAACCCTCCCCCGCTATCGCGGGAGAGGGAGCAGATTGTGGCCTGCACCAGCAACGCCGACCGTGAGCGTCTCCTCTCCCGTGAAGCGGGGGAGGGACGGGGAGGGGGTTAAGCCGCCTCCTGCATGGCATTCGTGCGCAGCAACGGCTCTACGAGATGCTGAACGATATGCCGTACCGCCGGCACGACAACGCCGTCCCCCGTTAGATGGTAGGCCTCGTTATATTTCGACGGCAGCACATAATCATCCGGCAGTCCCATCAGCCGCCCGGTTTCGCGCGCAGAGATGAGCCGAGAGCGCACCTTGCCCTTTTCAACGACAAGGACAAACTGCCGGCTAGAGCCGCCGGCCGGCGTGCGCAGGCACCCTGCGACGCCGTCGAAACGCGCTTCCGCGCGCTGGATTTTCTCCCCCTTGTGATAGCGCGTTCGGCGGTACAGCGTCCCCACCATCCTGCGCCCGGCGCGTCGCGCTTCTTCCATTTTGGCGAGATTGACCCCGCTCATCATGTCGATGAGCCTTTGCGTCTGTTCCGGGCTGTGCCACGCGACGTCGCGTGGGGCCCCTTCGATAAGTTGTGAGAGGTTCGTATTGCGCGGGAGTGGCGCGGGTAGCCGCCACCAGAGCCAGTTGGCTTGTAAACAGACTGGCAAGCGCTCGAAGGCCGAGAGCAGCGCGCGCGTGAAAAATGGCGACCGCTCCGTCCCCACGAGCGAAGCGAAGCAATCCAGGGCCGCATCCTGGCCGCTGCATTGCTTCGCCGGTTTCGCCTCTTCGCAATGACGGAGCGCGGCTGGCGCGGCCACATCGCCCCTTACCGCTACGATGAATAATCGCGGCCGCGACTGGGGCAAGAACAACGCGGCGTCGATGACGAGCGCGCCGAAGCGATAGCCTTCGCCCGCGAGCGCCTCGCAGATCGATGTAAAATCTTTCCCCCCATGCGAGGTCAGCGCGCCGCAGACATTTTCCAGCACGATGGTCTTGGGCGCGCGACCTTCCGCGCGCAGCTCCTTCATCAGCGACCAGAAGGGCCAGAAGGTTCCAGAGCGCGCGCCCTTCAGCCCCGCGCCGGCGCCGGCGAGCGAGAGATCCTGGCAGGGAAAGGACGCCCAGACGAGATCGGCGCAGCCGGGCAGCTGCGCGGTCGTCACCTTGGCGACGTCGCCGACGAAAAGTTCGTCGCCGCCCCAATTCGCCCGGTAGCTTTCGGCTTTCTTTGCGTCGAAATCATTGGCGAAGAGGCAGGTCCAGCCATCGCCGAACCCCGCGCGCGCCATGCCGCCGCCGGCAAAGAATTCATAGAAGGTCGGTTTTGACGGCATGATCGACTCGCGCTGATGCGAGCCAAGTTTAGCGTCAAGCCGGGGAATAGCGAAGCGGCTCGCTATATCGTGTCGCCGCTTCTTGGGGGCAATCCTGGGGTTGCTGGGGCGTGAGCTCGTCGCCCCTCTAAGTGAGAAGGGACTGGCTCACGCCCTGCGTTCAGTTATCGTCAGAGGCTCTTCAAATATTCGAGAAGGGCCTTTTTCTCTTCGGGCGGAAGCGTCGTCCCGAACTCATGGCCGCAACGGCTGTTGCCCGAGTCGCGCTTCGAGCAATCATCTGCGACATAAGTGGAACTCAGGCCGTTCTGCTCCTTGGCGAGGCCCACATTCTCGATGTCGTAGGAGACGCCGACCTTGAAGGATGTGGGGCGTTCAGCGGCCGGTTTCAGCAGATCTGCGAGCGTGGGGACCGAGCCGTTGTGCAGATAGGGCGCGACCGCCCAAATGCCCTTCATGACCCGCGATTCATATTTGATCGGAGCCGCTTTTTCGGGCTTTGCGTAAAGGTTCTGCAGAGCAGATTTGATCTGGCTGTTGATCGCCGCTTGCAGCTGCTCCCGCGATCTCGAATCCCGCTGGATGCAGGCGTCGACGATCGGCTTGAAGACGTCCAGGCCGAAATGCAGCGGCGCTTCCAGGATCGAGCCGATCACGGACACGCCGAGAATGGTGAAAATCTTGTCTTTGGGTTTCAGCGGGGTGTCGACGCCGGGAACCAGCGGGATGAACGCCCCTTCCAGCACGCCCGTGTCGGCCTCGCGTCCGAGGATTTTATACTCGCGCGAATCTGTTTCGACGTCCTGGAGCGGCGTCGCCCAGGTATTGGGGTTGCAGAGACGCGGCTCTCCCGCCGTTTCCGCGTGACAGCCGCTCGCGCAATCCTTTTCGTAGATCGCCTTCCCTTGCTTGACGAGGGCCTCGTCGAGCTTCCAGGGCCATTTCGGGGGGTCGATTTTCTTGAGCAGGAATTCGAGCTGCTGCAAGCCGGCGAAATTGAGCGAGGACTCGTTCAGATAATCGACGATATTCACGTCCGGCAGAATCTTAGACGGGCGGTAGACGCCGAAGACGCCATAGACTTCGCCGACGTTTCTCGCGAGGCCGAGAATATCATCGCCATTCTTCGCGAAGCCAGGCCACTGGGTGATGTCTTGGATGGGCGCATTCCATACGAAGGGATAGCGCACGGGCGCATCGGCGCGCGCGATATTCTCTTCGATGATTCGCTGCGGCGGGTGGCCGATATCCAGGCCCGCGACGCGGTTGAAGATCATCGACACCGCGTCGGCGCGGCCGACGCCCCAGCCGGGCGTCGGAAGCGCGCGCGTCATCAGCGTGTGATAGGGCTTGAACCAGGCCTCGACGTCGTCATGCAGCTGCTTGTGCGCATGCGGGCTTTGAGCGCCGACTGCTTTCGCGAATTCATCGAAGGCAGCTGGATCGGCAAGGATTTTCTCGACCGCCTTGTCGAGATCCGTGAGGAAGGATTGGAAGTCGGATAGCGCCGGCCCGCCGTCGATGCGCCAGGACGCGCCCTGGACGTTGATTTGACGAACATGGCAGCCGGAACATGTCATGCTCAGCGTCCGGACGCCGCTTTCCGAGGCGGTCAGGAAGCCGACCGGCAGGCCGGGCGTGGGGCTTTCCGGATTCGGCAGATAGCCATAACGGGCCATGCTGTCGTCGAGGAAGCCCGAGCCGTCCGGCCGCTTCAGCGCCTTGAACCAGGCGAAGGGAATGATTCGCGCGCCCTGATCCCGCGTATAGAAGTCGTTGCGGAGCGCCTGGGTCCATTGGCTCCCTTGGCTTGCATAGCGCACTTCCGCGGAGGATTGCGTGGCGGTTGCTAGCGCGATCAGCGAAGACGCGCTGAGCGAAATAAGCGTCGACCAAATGAACCTTCTATCTTTCAACATCGTCCTCTCCCAACAAAATCGCAAATAATTTTGGGCGCAAGAAAGCACGGCGCTGCTCTGGCCGCAACTGTAAATCGCGCAGGGCCGCAAGTCGCCGCCGGAATGACTTTTTTTGGCGCTAGCAGCTTGGGGTTGACCGCGGCTGCCGGCAGGACCAAAAGCGCAAATCAGCAATTTCCTTGCGGCGTTTGCCCGCGCGACGAGAGCAGCATGACACGGCTGAATCGACCGTTTTTCACCACGCGACTCCCTCTCTTCGCCGCAGCTCTTGCCGTCGCCGCGCCTGGCGTCTCTTTTTCCCAGGCGCCGGCTCCCCCAGTAACGGCGCCCGCTGCGCCGTCGGCGCCTCCCCCTGCGACGCCGGCGCCTGTCGCGCCGGCCGCTCCGGCCGACGCTTCGGCCCCGACGGCGGAAGCAGCGGCGCCGGCCAAACCCAAACCCAAGCCCCGCCCGCCGGCGCCGCCCCGTGAGACGGCTTTGTCCGACGATCCGACGCCGGTGTTGCAGCCCGAGACCTTCTTCACGACCTCCAAGGCATCCGAGCGTTACGCGCAGATCGTCGATCTCGGCGGCTGGCCGACGGTGGGCGTTCCGCTGCGTCCTGGCGCGAAGGGGCCGGCGGTTGCGACCCTGCGCCGGCGTCTCGCGGCGGAGGACGACTCGCTTTCCGACACGCGCAAGCAGAGCTGGGATTCCGAGCTCACGACGGCTGTGAAGCGCTTCCAGTTTCGGATGGGGCTGAAGCAGACGGGCGTTGTCGCGGGAGCGACGCTGCGCGCGCTCGACGTGCCGGCGACGGTGCGCTTCCGCCAGCTTGCCTCCAGCGCGCAGCGGCTTGCCGGCGTCGATTTCCCCTTCGGCGAACGCTACATCGTCGTCAACATTCCCTCGACGGCGGTCGATGCGGTGGAGAACGACCGCGTCGTTCACCGCTACGCCGCCATTGTCGGCGATCCCGAGCATCATTCGCCCGAAGTGCAGGCGAAAATCGTCGCGGTGAACGTCAATCCCACCTGGACCGTGCCGGTCTCGATCATCAAGAACGAGATCGCGCCCCATATGCTCAAGGACCCCGGCTATCTCGCGCGTCAGCGTATCCGCGTGCTCAACAACAAGGGCGAGGAGGTCGACCCGCGCTCGATCAATTGGACCAGCGAACGCGCGGTGAACTACACGCTGCGGCAGGATTCGGGCGCGGGCAACTCGCTCGGCTCGATCCGCATTTCAATGCCCAACGCGCATGCCGTCTATATGCACGACACGCCGTCGCGGAATTTGTTTGCGAACGACTATCGCTTTCTCTCGCATGGCTGCGTGCGCGTGCAGGGCGTGACCGACCTCGCCGCATGGCTCCTCGACGGCGCGAGCGGGCCGCATGTGAGCAAGGAAGAGATCAACGCAAAGATTGCTTCAGGCGAGCGCGAGGAGGTGAAGCTCGCGCGCCCCGTGCCGGTGGTGTGGGTTTATATGACGGGCTGGGCCTCCGCGGATGGCACGGTGCATTTCCGTGATGACGTGTATCATCTCGACGAAGTCGGCGGAGCACCCGAGTAAAGCTTCTACAGCGTCAAGCGGTAGCGCACGAAATCGTCGGCTGGCATAAATTTATCATAAAGCCGACGAGCGCGCGCATTGTCTGTGCGTGTATGCCAGTAGATGCGTGACCACCCCCGAGCGCGCCCGAGATCAATCAAATCCTGGATCAACGCCAGTCCCAGGCCGCCCCCACGAAGGGCAGGGTCGACAAACAAGTCTTCGAGGTAGCAAATCGGCGTTTTGGTCCAGGTGCTTTCATGAAGCATTGAAATTGAAAAGCCGCCGTTCCGGTCATCCGCTTCGGCGATGCGACCCATCAAAGCCGAGGCCGGATCGAGAAGCCGGCGAAACGTATGTTCGGTGACGTCGGCGGGCACGGTCGTTTCATAGAAGTCGTTATAGCCAGCCCAGAGCCGCCGCCAGTCTTCGGCGTCAGTCTCGCAAATATCCCTGATGATGGTCATTCCCCTCGCTCCCGCGCGCTCTCGTGCCACCCACGCAGCAGATAATGCGACAGCGCCGCGAGCGCGCCATAGATCGCCAATCCCGCCATCGAGATCAGCGCCAGCGCCGCGAACATGCGCGGGATGTCAAGGCGAAAGCCGGCCTCGACGATGCGATACGCGAGGCCCGTTCCCTGACCGGAGGCTCCCGCCGCCAGCTCCGCGACAATGGCGCCGATGAGCGACAGCCCGCCGCCGATGCGCAAGCCGGCAAGAAACTGCGGCAGCGCCGCCGGCAGGCGCAGATAGACGAGCTTCTGCCACGGCGACGCACGGTAGAGATCGAAGAGGTCACGCAGCGCGTGATCGACCGAGGCGAGGCCGAGCGCCGTGTTCGAGAGAATTGGAAAGAAGGCGACGAGAAAGGCGCAGACGAGCACGGCGTTGTCTGGCCGCAGATAAACAAGCAGCAGGGGCGCGATCGCGACGATCGGCGTCACCTGCAACACGATGGCGAAAGGCAGCAGCGCGCGCTCCATCCATTTCGATTGCGCGACAAGAAGCGCAAGCGCGACGCCGCTCGCAGTGGCGGTGACAAGCGCTTTCAGCGTTACGCCGAGCGTGACGAGGAGCGACGAGAACAGCAGCTCTCGATCTTCGATCAGCTTGCCGAGAATTGCGCTCGGCGCCGGCAGAACGTAGGGCGGAATGGCGTTTGCGGCGACGATCCATTCCCACAGGCCGAGCGCTACCGCAAAAACCGCGAGCGGGATGGCGATTTCGCCGCGCTTCACGCTGCTTCTCCTGTTGCTTTACGCAAAGCGCGCGAGACCCGGCGGGAGATTTCCGCAAACGTCTCGCTCGTTCGGAAGTCTGCGTTCCGCACGAGCGCGGGGTCGACCTCGATTTCTTCGACGATCCTTCCACGCGGTTTGGACATGATGACGATGCGCGTCGAGAGAAAGGCGCTTTCGAAGATCGAATGCGTGACAAAAACAATCGTCGCGCCGAGGTCCTTCTTCAAGGCGACGAGATCGTCGTTGAGCTTGAATCGCGTGACTTCGTCAAGCGCGGCGAAGGGCTCGTCCATCAATATGAGCGCCGGCTCGGTGACGAGCGCGCGGGCGATGGCGCAGCGCATTTTCATCCCGCCCGAAAGCTGGCGCGGCAGCGCCTGGGCAAAATCGGCAAGACCGACGCGCGAAAGCGCTTCCATCACGCGCGGCTCGGCGCTCGCGCGGCTTTGGCCTGCAAGGCGAAGCGGCAGATAGACATTGTCGAAGACGCCCGCCCAGGGGAGAAGCGTCGGGTCCTGGAAGACGACGCCCAGATTTTTGCGCACTTGCGGATCAGCCCATGTGATGGCGCCGACGCTCGGTCGCGTGAGGCCCGCGATCAGTCGCAACACGGTGGATTTGCCGCAGCCGGAAGGACCAAGGAGCGAGAGCGTTTCGCCCTCGTATATGTCGAGGTCGAGGCCCGCGAGGGCGGTGACGCCATTGTCGAAGGTCTTGGAGACGCCATGAAGGGAGAGGAGGCGATCATTGCCCAGCCCCCTCCCTGTCCCTCCCCCGCTTCTCAGGAGAGGGGGCAGATTGTGGCCTTCATCGGCAATGTGGGTCGTGAGCGTTCCCTCTCCCGCTTTAGCGGGGGAGGGACAGGGAGGGCGGCCCATCACCGCCTCAGCTCCATCCCGACCTTCTTGCCGATGAAGCGCAGCGTATAGCCCTTCTTGTAATCGAGGTCCGCTGGAACGACGCCGGCCTTCGCCATCTTGTCAAAGAAGCTTCTCATGCGCGCGTCGGTCATGACGCCGACGCCAAGCGAGAGCGAGTCGCCAGAATCCACAATCCCCCGCTCCTTCATCTTTGCCAGCGAGAAGGCGATCTGCCCGTCGGTCGTCTCGGGGTTGTCGCGCTTGATCGCGGCGTTGGCTGCGGCGTTGTCGCCATAGATGTAGTTGTGCCAGCCGATGATGGAGGCGTCGACGAAGCGCTGGACGAGATCGGCTTCCTTCTCGATCGTCTCGGCGCGCGTCTCGACCGTCGTCGAATAGCCGTCGTATCCGATGTCGGAGAGGAGGAAGACGTTGGGCTGGAAGCCGGCTTGCTTCTCGATCGCGTAGGGCTCGGAGGTCAGCAATCCCTGCTGGATCGACTTCTCGTCGGCGACAAAGGGCGCCGAGTTGAAGCCATAGGGCTTCACTTTCTCTTCGCGAAAGCCGTAAGCCTGTTTCAGCCATTGCCATACCGAAGCGCGCATGTCGCTCGCAATGAAGGCAGTCGCTTTCGGCAAATCCTCGAAGCGGTCGAGCCCAACGCCTGGATGCGACATGAAGATCACAGGATCGATTTGGAACATGCTGGCGACGGTGACGATCGGCACGTTCTGCTGCACCGATTCGAGCATCTGGATCGTATTCGCGCCCATGGCGAAATCGACGCGGCCCGCCGCGAGCAGAAGGCGGGCGTTGATCTGCGGCCCGCCTTGCTGGATGGTCACGTCGAGCCCGTAGCGGGCGTAAGTGCCATCCACCACGGCCTGATAGAAGCCGCCATGCTCCGCCTGCGCGCGCCAATTGGTCGCAAAGGTCACCTTGTCTAGAGCCAAGGCGGGCAGGGCGGCAAGAGCTGCCAGGATCGCAATATAGAGGCGAGGAAACATATGCTGCGGCGCTCCTTTGGGGCGTGCGCAGCTTATATCAGAATCGCTTCAGATGCCGCTGGACTTGGACGAGAAATGGAACCTCTCCGCCAGCATGGGCGGGGCGGCCGCCGCGCCGCCGCTTCCTGCGGCGCGCCATGTGCGCACGGTCTTGCCCAGAGCAGCGATATTGCCGAACAGCTCTCCTAGCCGCTGGTTGAAGCGCATGTTGCGCGCCGGCGCGGTCACGCGGCCGTTCTCGATCAGGAAATTGCCGTCGCGGGTGAGGCCGGTGAGCAGCAGGCTCTTCCGCTCGACCATATTCTCATACCAGATGCGCGTGACCAGCACGCCGCGCTTCACCGAGCGGATCATGTCGTCGAGCGATGCGTCGCCGCCTTCGACGATGAAGTTGCGCGCGAAAGGAATGGCTTCGGCGTCGGTTTTCTGCGCCCATGAGCGCGACCGGTAAAAGGCGTTCACGACGCCCTTGTCGATGAAGGCGCGCGCGCGATGCGGGACGCCCTCCCAGCCGATGCCGCCCTCTGGCGCGAGCGGATCAGCGGGGTCGACGCGGATGGTCAGCTTTTCGTCGAAGAGCTTCTCGCTGATCACCGTCCCACCACCCGGATGCGAATAGAAGCTGCGGCCTTCGTCGGCCGCGCGCGCATCCATCGCGCTCATCACCCAAGAGGCGAGCTCAGTCACGGCCACGGGCTCCAGGACAACCGTGTAATCGCCAGGCTCGAGATCAACGGGCTCCTGGTCATGAGCCGCCTTGGCGCAGGCGCGGCGCGCAATGCTCTCGGCGTCGAGGCGCGCGGCGAAGAATTCATGCGCGCCCGCCCAGCCGGACCAGGCATCGGCCTTGTTGCGCGCTGTGGTCGAGAGGTCGAGTTCGCTGCTCCGCTCATAGGCGAAAAGGCCGTTGCTGGTCGCGAGCGCGGAAAAGCGGCGCGCGCTGCCCGCGCAGCCGAAGGCGTCGACGCCTTTGGCTGCTGCTGCTTCGATTGCCAGCGCGGCTTTTGCCGCGAGCGCGTCGAGACGGAAGGATGAAGCGTCTTCGTCATAGCGCGCCGAGGCGTCGTAGGCCTGCGGGCCGAGCGGCGCGACATATTCGGGATCGACCGGCAACATGCGGGCGATCTCTTCCGAGCGGGCGCGCGCGGCGTCTAGCGCCGCGTCGTCGAAGCTATCAGAAGTCGCCGAGCCGATGCGCCCGCCGATATGCGAGGAGATCCGCAGGCTCGCCCCGGATGTCGTGACGTTGGTCGTCGCCCCGCCGCGGGCGAAGCGCAGGCTATTGTCCTCGCCGCCGTCGATCTTCACCACGCAAGCGTCGGCGCCGGATCGTGCGATGATCTTCTCGGCGATGGATTTGGCGTCATCGGAAGCAAGGAACATGCGTCAGGCGCCGCTGCTTGTGTCCAGCACGCGCACCTTGCGGAAGCGCGCGGGCGGACTGCCATGCGAAACGGGCGCGAGCTGCACGGGCTCCGCCTTGCCGCATGTGAAGGTGCCGTCGAGTTGATATGTGTTGGCGTCTCCGAGCCCATCCAGGGAATTCCAGAAGGGAATTGTGCGGCTCTGATAGGCGACGTCGCGCAGCATTTCTCCCAACTGGGCGTTCTTGATCTCGAAGAAGAGCTGGCCGCCGAATTGGAAGTTATCGCGCTGCTGGTCGATGCTCCAGCTTCCCGCGCCGACGACATAGACGCCCTTGTCGATCCCGCTCACCAGCTCCTCCAGCGAACACTTCTTGGGATTGGGCGCGAGCGAGATGTTCGGCATGCGCTGGATGGGGAAAGAGGTAGGGCTGTCTGCATAGGCGCAGCCGTTCGAAGCCGACAGGCCGATATAATGCGCCTGTCCCAGCGCCATTTGAAAGTTCTTCAGCACGCCCTTGTCGACGATCTTGAACTCGGCCGACCCCGCCGGCGCTCCGTCATCGTCATAGCCGATGGTGGCGAGCGCGCCTGGCTGCGAGCGGTCGGCGAAGATGGTCATCAGTTCCGAGCCGAAGCGGAGATGATCGAGCATCGCGGGCTTGATGAAGCTCGTGCCCGCAAAGTTTGCCTCCCACCCCAGCACGCGGTCGAGCTCGGTCGAATGGCCGACCGTCTCGTGGATTGTCAGCCAGAGGTTGGTCGGGTCGATGACGAGGTCGTAATCGCCGGCGACGACGGGCTTGGCGGCGAGCTTGGCGCGCGCCTCGGTCCCGGCGCGCGCGGCTTCTGCGAGGAGGCCGGCGCCCGTAATATAATCCCACCCGGCGCCGCGCCCGGGGATGAGGCTCTCGCGGGAGGCCATGCGGCCGGCGTCGCGGTCGATTGCAGTCGCGGTAAAGCTCGGATAGACGCGCGTGCGCGTCTGATGGATGCGCGCCCCGAGACTATTGGCGAAAAGCCGCTCCTCGCGGGCGATCGAAAGGGAGGCCGAGCAGAAATCGGCGCCATTGTCGCGCGCGGTCGCGCAGATCGATAGGAGAAGATCGGATTTTTCACGGGACGAAACAGCGAAGGGATCGACGCCGATGGGCATGATCCACTCGGCCTCATAGGCGGGAAGCTGTTCGAGCTCGATCGGGCGCGGCTGTATCGGCCGCATGGCGCGCGCGTTCTCCAAGGCGCGCTCGACTCCCTCGCGCACGCTCGCCGCGTCGAGACGGCGCGAGCCATAGAAGCCCCAGGAGCCGCCGAGCAGCACGCGAAGGCCGAAGCCGCGTGACGAACGCTCGTCAAAATGCTCGAGCCGGTCGTCCTTGGCCTGCGCATATTGTTGCAGCGTCTCGCCGAGGCGGATGTCGGCATAGGTCGCGCCGCCGCGCCTGGCCCCATCGAGGGCGAGGTCAGCGAGACCGCCGAGCAAAGCGCGGTCGAGCGCGAAGCGGCCGTCGCCGGCGGCGGCGCGTTCCGGCGCGTCCCGCACGGGCGCAAATGTCGGCGCCACTCAAGCTTCTCCTTTAGAGTCAGTCACCTATGGTGATCGCTTCCTGTGTGTTTGGCAAATCCGGCGCCATTGAGGCGCGAACATCGCTTTCGCCGCGCCAGCGGCAGGCCGCCATGGCGTCGAGCATATGCGCCGGCGCCGGCGCTTCGGCGCGCACCGCCGGCTTGCTGTCTTGCATGGGGATCAAGATCGCCCGCGCATGCAGATGCAGTGGCGGCGAACCCTCGCGGCGCCCGCTCCCGTATATGGGGTCGCCCAGGATCGGCCAGCCCATCGCCTGCGCATGGACGCGGATCTGATGCGTGCGGCCAGTATGGGGCGTGAATTCGATGAAGGCGAGCGAGGCGTCGGGCGCGCGGCCAAGGACGCGCCAGCTCGTGCGGGAGGGCAGGCCCAATGGATCGGGGCGCATCCACCATCCGCGCGCGGCGTCGAGCCGACCGAGCGCAAGGTCGATTTCGCCTTCGTCGCTTGCCGGCGCGCCTTCCACGACAGCCCAATAGGTTTTGGAGACGCGGCCCGTCTTGAAGAGCTTGCCGAGCCTGTCCAGCGCCTTGCGGTGTCGGCCGAGCACAAGGCAGCCGGACGTGTCCTTGTCGAGGCGATGCGCGAGCGCCGGCGCGCGCGGCAAGCCAAAACGCAGCTGGTCGAAAGCATCCTCCAGGCTTGGCCCGCCCTTAGGGCCTCGATGCACGGGAACGCCCGCCGGCTTATCGATGACGAGCATCAGCCCGTCGCGGTGGAGCAGTCGGGAGAGGAGATCCATGCAGGGCTTATAGCAGTTTCCCAGCTATTTGCGTTGGATGTCGTTTAGGGAGAGGGTCATCGCCGCGCCGATGAACGTTCCGTATTTATGGTAGGCCTCATCGGTCAGATGCACGCCATCCGGCGTGTAGAAACCTTCATGCCCCTCGAATTTATCGATAAAATCGTCGAACTCCAGAATGTGCAGGTCCGGGTGGTCGCGCCATAGCGCCACACGATAGACGTCGTTCACCTGGAAATCGCAGCCGTCGTAAAAGCAGCGCAAGATGTTGCGCTTCATTCGGCTGAACAGGTTCGGCGGCTTGAACCGGCGCTCGTTGACGCGGGGGATGGAGATGATCTCCACATTGCCCGCGTCCGAAAAATATTCGACGAGCTTCTTCGTGAACTCCACATAGGCCGCCGCGCCGACGTGTTGAATCGCGTCATTGACGCCGGTCATCAGTATGACCTTGTCGGGCGCCTTGCCGTCGTAAAGGGAATAAAGCCTGTATCTCGGAAATTTCTCACGCAGCTCCCAATAGAGCAGGCGAGAGTTGCGGCCATTGAAGCCGATGCTGCAGGCCTGCACGCCCCGGCCGCCCAGACGCCGCGACACGGCCCTTGGAAGATCGGGAAACACCTTGCCGTCGGAAGCCCATGATTCGCCGACGACAAGGACGCGGTAATCATTCGGACCGCTGTTGACCGAGGAGCAGGCGACCGTCGGCTCATCCGTGCGTTTGAGGCTCAAGACGGTGAGCCCAGTCGTTACGGCGAGGACAAAGAACGCTCGTCGCAGATTTGGCAGTAGAAACGCAAACCCCTGCTCAAGCAAAGCGACGCCCCCCGCCTCGGCAAGGCGCCAAGGCGGGCGGAAGCTATCAGCTTCGCGCGCTAGCCGCTACACGGGGCGCGAGGGATCAGGCCATGGCGGTTTGCAACGCGCCGGCTGGCTCTGCGGCAATGCGGCGGCGGGAAACCCAGGCCCCCCGCAGCCGGCTGATCGGACGGTCGAAGAGCAGCCAGATAAAATAGGAGCCCGCGACAATGATAGCGATCGCCTCGGCGCAGAGCAGGAAACGCTCTGTATAGGAGCCGCCGCCTGTTCCGATCGCGCCGATCACCGACCAGTGCAGCAGATAGAAAATGTAGGACATATCGCCGACCATGCGATCGGTCGAACCTGACTTCTGCTGCGTCGTGTAAATCGCCCAGGGCGTCATCAACACGGCGATGAAGAGATTGGCCTTGCTGCTGAACGCCACCGCAGCCGTCTGTGTCGGGTCGAGATTCTCGAGGAAAACGAAACCATAGGCGAAGAGCACCGCGACGCTTGCGGCGAGCGAGGCATAGGCGAGGCGGCGCGAAGGCTTTAGATCGTGGGTCGCTGCGGCGACGCCGATACCGAAAAAATAAAGAAAAGGCAGAACGGTCGCCGAGCCGCCGAGCTTCGGCGCGATAAGCGAGAGCGCCACGCACCCGATTAGGACATAGAGGTTGCGCGACACAAGGAAAATAACGATCGGCGCAACGAGATAGAACTGCATCTCCATATCGAGCGACCAGCCCGGCACATTCGCCTGGTAGGAGAGCGAATTATAGCCGAGGATCATCACATTGGAGAAAAGCTGATGGATGAGGCCGCCGACGTCCTGCGGCGCGTTGCCTCGCCACCACAGCAGCGTCCAGGCGATCGCCGAGCAAAGAGCGAAAACCGGCGTGACGCGCCAGACGCGTGAGACGAGGAAAGTGAAATAGGACCAGGTGGTCCTTGAATAGGTCTTCTCCCACATTGTCGCGACCCAATAGCCGCTGAGCACGAAAAAGATCAGCACGGCCGACATGCCGAGGTTGAATTTGGTCGTGTGGTGCAAAAAGACGGAGACGGCCAACGCCATCCTCAGCGCGCCTGGCAGGGCGAATTTATCCGTTCCGACCGACATCAATTGCTCCCAGACCCCCGAGGGCGCGTCCGCGACCACCATTGCTCGCTTTTCGAGTCAGGGCTCTGTGGCAAGAGGACGCGATGCGCCGCTGGGCATGTGGCGTGTGGTCGCAGGAGCGCGCGCACCGCATGGGGTACGGGCTTTGAGCTGGCCGGCAAGTCCTGTAACTAGACGCGCATGGCTAATTCCTCTCCCACGCCCAAGCTCCGCTTCTCGCTTGCTCACGGCGTCGCGCGGCTCTTGATCGACAATGGATCGAAGCGCAACGCGTTTGATCTCGAGATGTGGCGCGCCTTGCCGAGGTTGATGGCGGCGATAGACGCGGAGCCGGCGGCGCGCGTCGTCGTGCTCTCCGGGGCGCCCGGCCTTCCTTTCTGCTCGGGCGCTGACATTTCGGAATTTTCAACCGTGCGCGGGACGAGTGATGGCGGCCGCGCCTATGAGCAGGCGAATGTCGAAGCCTTCGACGCCATCTCCTCATGCTCCAAGCCGACAATCGCTGTAATTTGCGGATTCTGCATGGGAGGGGGCATGGGCATCGCCTCGGCCTGCGATCTCCGCGTCGCACAGGAGGGAACGGTTTTCGGGATTCCCGCCGGGCGCCTGGGCGTCGGCTATCCCCCCTCAGCGATGCGTTATGTTGTGGCGGCGGTCGGCGCGCAGCGCGCCATGGAGCTGTTTTTCACAGCCAGACGGCTCACGGCGCGAGAGGCGCTGGATGCCGGTTTTCTGTGCCGCCTTCTAGAGCAGGAAACCTTCGAAGGGGCCGTCGACGAGCTCGCCGAAACAATCGCCGCCAACGCCCCGCTGACCTTGCGCGCCGCGAAGGCCGCCATCCGCGCCGCGGCGCAGCTGCCCAACGCGCCGACGCTCGGGCAATGCGAAGTGTTCGCGGCGCAATGTTTCGATAGCGCAGATTACATGGAAGGCCGCGCAGCGTTTCTCGAAAAACGTGCGCCGGCGTTTACCGGAAAATAAAAGTCGCGGCGGCGAGACGGCCTTTGCTTATTTCTCGTCGCGCTGAGCGCTCGCGCAAAACAGGCTGGTAAGGAAAACCCTCACCGCAAGGAGCGGAGCCATGAAGCAATCTGGCGCAGCCGTCGGGCGCTGGATTGCTTCGTGGCTCCGCTCGCAATGCGGGGGCTAGCAAGGCCCGCTTCGCCATCAAGAAAGAGTTTCAATTAAAAAAGGCCGCCCGTTTCGGGGCGGCCTTTGATTTTCGTTCACTGTGAGGCGTCACTCGGCCGCCGGCAGGGCCGGGGCCGGCGGCTCGGCGCCTTCCGCGCGCTGCGTGATGATGAGCTCGTCACGCCCGCCGGCGATGCCGCGGAATTTGGACATCGCCGCGCCGGTGCCGGCCGGGATGAGTCGGCCGACGATGACGTTCTCCTTGAGGCCGACGAGCGGGTCGATCTTGCCGTTGAC
>JAMBEQ010000153.1 GCA_024506175.1 Methylocystis sp. | reverse complement strand
CCGCATCAGCGGGGGAGGGCTGGGGAGGGGGCCGGCCCCCGCGCCGCCATCTCGGTCGCGATGCGGGTGCGGATCAAATCGGCGATCACCTTGGCGTCGCGAATCTCGGAGTCTCGCGCGGCGCGGACATTGGAAAAACGGTTCGAGAAGCGGTCGTAGCTCGCAATGTTGAAGGCCGTGCCTTTCGTCACTTCCACGTTCTCCGGCCAGGTGACGAGGTGATAGTCCGCGTCGGCGATGACCGTCGCCGAGGTCGCGCGGCCGGTGACCGTGTCGATAATCGGCGTCTGCACGCGCTCGCGCAGCGTGACAGTGAGGCGATAGCGCGGCAGGACGGTCGAGCCCGTGCCGTTGAAGGCGTAGATGAGTTCGTTGTGGACGTAGTGGCCCATCCGGCCTGGGATTTCGTCGACCTGGATGGCCTGCAGTTCCGCGGCGAGGGGCGACGAATCGAAGCCGCCGCTCGCGCCGTAGAGCGGCTCGATGCAACCGGCGAGCGGGAGGGCGGCGCCGAAGATAAGGAGCGCGGGAAGGAAGCGCAAAGCCCTCGGCCCCTCATGCTGAGGAGCGCCTGAAAGACGCATCTCGAAGCGTCCAGGTGGATTCCCTCGCCCTTCGAGACGCCCGCTGAGCGGGCTCCTCAGGGTGAGGAAGTCCTTGGCCGCCTGCTTCGCCTTGTCAAACGACCACATTGACGATCCTCTTCGGCACGAGAATGAATTTCTTCAGCGCCTTGCCTTCCATGGCGCGGATCACGCCATCCTGCGACAGCGCCTCTTTGCGAATCGTTTCCTCGTCGGCGTCATGCGCCACAATGATTTCCGCGCGCTTCTTGCCATTCACCTGCACGGGCAAGCTTATCATATCCTGCGCCACGAGCGCGGGGTCGGCGACCGGCCAGGACGCTTCCGATACCAGACCTTTGTGACCGAGATCAGTCCAGCATTCCTCGGCGACGTGCGGCGTCATCGGCGCGACGAGGCGGGCCAGCGCATCCGCCGCCTCCCGGAAAGCGAAGGCGAGATCGGCGCCGACAGGGGTCTCAGTCACGGCGTCGAGCGCCGCCGTCAGCTCATTCACATATTCGCGAACGCGGGCGATGGCGCTGTTGAAGCGCAGGCGCTCGATGTTCTCGCTCACTTGCGCAATCGTCTTGTGCGTCGCCTTGCGCAGCTTCAGGGCTTCCGCCCCGATCTCCGCGGGCGCCTCAACGCCCACGGGCGCGGCGACGCGGCCGAGTTCGCCGGTGATGCGCCACAGGCGCTGGACGAAGCGCCACGCTCCTTGAGCGCCCTCGTCCGACCAGATCACGTCGCGGTCGGGGGGGCTGTCGGAGAGCACGAAAAGGCGGGCGGTATCGGCGCCATAGCTCGCAACGATGTCGTCCGGGTCGACAGTGTTCTTCTTCGACTTCGACATCTTCTCGATGGGGCCAATGTCAACCTCGGCGCCGCCGTCGAGCAGGAAGGCGCGGCGGCCCCCCTCCCCGCTTTCGATGCGGATCGCGGCGGGCGAGACCCAGCCCTCCGGCCCCTTATACGTCTCATGCACCACCATGCCCTGCGTGAAGAGGCCGGCGAAGGGCTCGGAGACGGCCGCATGGCCGCTGTCGCGCATGGCGCGGGCGAAGAAGCGGGAATACAGAAGATGCAGGATCGCGTGCTCGATGCCGCCGATATATTGATCGACCGGCAGCCAGCGCCGCAACGCTTCCGGCGCCGCCGGAGCGTTGGCGTTGTGCGGGTCGGTGAAGCGAGCGTAGTACCAGGACGAATCGACGAAAGTGTCCATCGTGTCCGTTTCGCGCCTTGCGGGCTTGCCGCAAGAGGGACAGGGGACGTTTTTCCACGTCGGATGGCGGTCGAGCGGATTGCCGGGCTGGTCGAAGGCGACGTCCTCGGGCAGCTTCACCGGCAGATCGGCCTCTGGCACGGGCACGGGGCCGCAGGTCTCGCAATGGATGATGGGGATCGGGCAGCCCCAATAGCGCTGGCGCGAAATGCCCCAGTCGCGCAGCTTGTAGTTCACCTTGCGCACGCCCTGCGGCGCGTTGAACAGCGCCGTGGTCTCCAGCCGGTTGGCGACGTCGTTCTTCGCTTGATCGACGGTGGAGCCGTCGAGGAAGGCGGAGTTGACGAGCTTGCCGTCGCCGTCGAAGGCCTCGCCGCTCTGCGCGATCTTGGCTTCGAGCTCGGCGGGATCGGCGCCCTCTGGGCAGACGACGACCTTGAAGCCCAGGCCGTATTTCGTCGCGAAATCGAGGTCGCGCTGATCATGCGCCGGGCAGCCGAAGATCGCGCCCGTGCCGTAATCCATCAGGATGAAATTCGCGACATAGACCGGCAGCGACCACTCGGGATCGAAGGGGTGAGCGACGCGCAGACCCGTGTCGAAGCCCTGCTTCTCGGCGGTCTCGATCGCTTCCGCGGACGTGCCGCCGCGCCGGCATTCCTCGCAGAAGGCGGCGAGCTCCGGATTCTTCTCGGCGGCGGCCTTGGCGAGCGGATGGTCGGCGGCGAGCGCCACAAATTTCGCGCCAAAAAGCGTGTCGGCGCGCGTTGTGAACACCTCGATCTCGCGCGCGCTGTCGAGCGGCTGTTCGAGCGCAAAACGCACCAGCATGCCCTCTGAGCGGCCGATCCAGTTGCGCTGCATGAGGCGCACCTTGTCGGGCCAGCGCTCGAGCGCATCGAGCGCCTCGAGAAGCTCGACGGAATAGCTGGTGATCTTCAAGAACCACTGGGTCAGCTCGCGCTGCTCGACGAGCGCGCCGGAGCGCCAGCCGCGGCCGTCGATCACCTGCTCATTGGCGAGCACGGTCATGTCGACGGGGTCCCAGTTCACCTTGGATTTCTTGCGGTCGACGATGCCGGCCTCGAGAAAGTCCAGGAAAAGCCTCTGCTGGTGCTTGTAATATTCCGGGTCGCAGGTCGCGATCTCGCGCGACCAGTCGAGCGAGAGGCCAAGCGTCTTGAGCTGGGCGCGCATGGCGGCGATATTGGCGTAGGTCCATTTGGCCGGGTGCGCGCCGGTCTGCGCCGCCGCGTTCTCCGCCGGCAGGCCGAAGGCGTCCCACCCCATGGGATGCAGCACGTCGAAGCCGCGCGCGCGCATGTAGCGCGCAATCACATCCCCCATGGAGTAATTGCGCACATGGCCCATGTGGAGACGTCCCGATGGATAGGGGAACATCTCCAGCACGTAATATTTAGGGGTCTCCGGCTTCGTCCCCGCCTTGAAGACCTCGCGCTGCTCCCAGGTTTTTTGCCAGCGCGGCTCTGCTTCGGCGAAATTGTAACGGTCGGGTCTCATGGAGGGCGGCTGTCCGGTGGAGGCTAAAGATTTGCGCCTCTAAATGCCGGGCGGGAGGGGGGATGTCAAAGGCCCTCTTTCGGCCGCCGCACCGTCATTCCCCCGGCAGCGGAGCCGCCCCGCCGAGCCGATCCTCCGGCGCCTGCCGGCCTGCGGTTCTGGCGTGGAGCCCGATGGCGACCCAGGCAAACCCCTCGAACAGCAGGCTCACGCCCAGGAACAGCCCGAGGATATAAAGCCCCGAATACGGCCACTGCAGAAAGATCAAGACGCCGAGGATGAGCCGCAGCGCGCCCGAGATAGCCACATACTGCCAGCGGCCCAGATCGCGAAGCTGCCAGGCCAGCACGAGCTTGAAGATGCCGCTCGCCACGAGCAGCACGCCCAGAACCGCCGTGAGCGAGATGGCCGCCGCCCAGGGATACATGAAGGTGACGACGCCCGCGAAGACTGTGACCGCGCCGATGACGGCGAGCAAAACGGCCCGCCCCCAGGGACGGATATGGAAGGCGGTGATGATCTCCCAACCGCCGGCGACCACCATTGCCGCGCCGATGTAAAGAGTCGCGACAAAGGTCGCCGCGAAAACGAATCCCATCGACAAGAGGCCGCCGATGATAAAAAGCACGCCGAGCCCGACGATCCATCCCCATTTTTGTCGGCAATGCTCGGTCCACATGGCGCAAGGGTCGGTGATGAAAGCGTCTCCTCCGGTCATGGGGTCTTCCTCCCGCCGCGCCGCCAGCCTCGGCCCGGCTCACAGCCTTTGTGCTCAACCCTTTCGGCCTCAAACGGTTCCATGAAGGGCGCCACGCCTTGACCCTCGCGGCGAAATCGCCGATGTGGCGGCCATGAGCATCGTCGACCGCCTGAACGACACCAAGGCAGCCATAGCGCGCGCCGCCGCGGACTGCGGCCGCGACCCCGCGACCGTCACGCTCGTCTGCGTCACCAAGACTTTCCCGGCCGAGGATGTGGCGCCGCTGCTCGCGGCCGGGCATCGGGTCTTCGGGGAGAACCGCGTGCAGGAAGCCATGGGCAAATGGCAGGGGCTGCGCGAGACATTTTCGGGGATCGAGCTGCATCTCATCGGTCCGCTGCAATCGAACAAGACGAAAGAGGCGGTCGAAACCTTCGACGTGATCCAGAGCGTCGACCGCGAGAAGATCGCGCAATCGCTCGCAGAAGAAATGAAGAAGCAGGGCAAGCGTCCACGCCTTTTCGTTCAGGTGAACACGGGCGCGGAGCCCCAGAAGGCTGGCGTATTGCCGCAGGACGCCGACGCCTTCATCGCCTTGTGCCGGGAGAAATGCGGGCTCAAGATCTCGGGGCTGATGTGCGTGCCGCCCGTGGATGAACAGGCCTCGCCGCATTTCGCGCTCCTCGCGGATATCGCCAAGCGCAACGGCGTGCGGGATCTTTCCATGGGCATGAGCTCCGATTATGAGCTCGCGATCCAGCTCGGAGCCAACTACGTGCGCGTGGGCTCGGCGATCATGGGAGCGCGGGAATATCCGCAGCCGTAAGCCCCTCCCAGTCAGGCCACAACGATTATAGCCTTCCGCCCCAACCTCGGCGTCAGCCGCGCCATGTCCCGCGCCCGCAGCGCGACGCAGCCGGCCGTCGCGCCCAGTTCCTCTGCCGCAACATGGAAGAAAATGGCGCTGCCCCGCCCCCGCACGCGCGGGATGATGTTGTAGTCTATCACGCCGACCACGTCGTAGAGCCGGTCCTGGCGCCATATCTCTTCATGACTCAGGCGCGAAGGCGCGCGCAGGGGACGGTTGTAGAGAAAGCTCGTGGCGTCGTCGCACCAGATGTCATCCCGCCGCGTTAGGCGCCACGGCATGCGCAGCGGCGTGGGCTTTCTCAAATAGAAGCGCAGCAGCCGCCAACGCCCGGCCGGGGTCGCGCCGTCGCCTTCGCGCTTGTCGTGCGTGACGCCCGAGCGGCCGAGGGCGCAGGGCAGAACGAGCGCGCCGGCGATCAGGCGCCCTTCATGCGGCTTGCCGCCGATGCGGCGGGCGACGCGAAGGATCGAGAGGCTTGTTGCGCGAAATCCGGGCATGGACAAAGATCGCTTTCCTTTCCCTCTATAGCAAAGATCGCGCGCCCTTTATGGTCCGAAAGCTGCTCATCGCCACGAGTCCGCGGCTCTTCGCGAACCTTGCGCAGCAATTTGCGGCGGTTGGCGGATACGAGTTGCGCGAGCTTGCCGATGCGGGCGCCTCTGTCATTCCCGGCAGGCCGGATGACAGCGCGGATGCAGCGGTTTTCGACAGCGCCGTTTGCGACGCGCCCGCGCTTGCGGGATGGCTGCGTGAGGCCGGCTTTGCCGGAGCGATCATTGTCATCGGCGCCGACGCCCCCGAGGCCGACGCCGTTTTGGCGCGGCCCTTCCGTTTCGCCGACCTCCTCGCCGCTTTGGAGGCGGCGCTAAAAACTCACCCTCCGGGCGGGCTCGATGCAAGGCTTACGGAAAAGGAGGCGGCGATTCTCGACCGCCTCAGGCGCGCCAGGGGGGCGACCATCGCCAAGGCCCAATTGCTGGCCGATGTTTGGGGGTATGGTCCGAACGTCTCGACGCGGACGCTCGAAACCCATATCCACCGTTTGCGACGCAAAATAGAGACGGACCCGAGCCGCCCCGAAAAGGTGCTGACCGAAGCCGGCGGCTACAGGATCGCGGACGCACGAGAAAAGGGGCTTTCACAAAACGATTCGCCACAAAAAAAGCGGCATAAGCCGGCTCTGTAGGCAGGCGTTCGGATGAATAAGCATCTGGCCGTCGCCAGCGCCCAAGCCGCGGCAACTCGATTGGGCTGACCCCACCCAACCCCGCTTCGCGGGGCCACACTCTCCGTAAAGGGGAGGGATTGGCTCACGCCAGGCATTCACCGGGTTGGCTTTGCTATTGTGAAAGGCAAATGAGCGCTGACGACGACATAGAGAACCTGACTCGCATCCCTCTCTTTGCGATATTCGAAACGCGCGCGCTGCGAAAATTGGCCTTCTCTTCGGAAACGCGCCTCTTTCGCGCCGGCGACACGCTTTTTCGAAAGGGCGAGGAGTCGGATGGCGGCTATATTCTTGCGATGGGGTCGATCGGTCTCTTGCCTCACGACGACGGGGCCTCGCCGAAACATATCGTTCACCCTTGGGCGCTGATCGGCGAGGCGGCTCTGGTGGCGCCGTCGCTGCGGCCCGTTACCGCGCGCGCGATGGAGCCGACGACGACTCTCAAGATCGGCCGCCTGCTTTTTCATCAGATTCTCGAGCAACATCCGGCGACTGCGGCGCGGACGCGAGACTTTTTCAGAGAGCGGCTAATCAATTTCACCCGCGGCGCCGTCTCGACCCTCGCGCGCGAAGGGTGACGAAAAGCCACAAGAACCCCTCTCGACGCGGAACCATTATGGTCTAGATTTGATTTTACGCTTGATCTCGGCGGGCCCTCATTGCGCTGCGTCATTCACAAATGCGCCCGCCACGGGAGGTGCTTATGCGTAAGAGTCTGAATCTAGCGCTTTCTGGCGCGCTGCTCGGCGCCATGGCGACAACGGCGATCCCAACCGAAGCCCTCGCGGGTCCGATGGGCGTCGCCGCCCCCTCGACAGTCGGCCTGTCGACCCCGGTCGACAAAATCTGGTATCGCCGCTGGGGCGGCTATCGCCCCTATTACGGCGGCTATTACCGCCGAGGCTACAATCCCGGCGCGGCGGTCGCCGCAGGGGTGGGTCTCGGCCTTCTCGGCGCGGGCCTGGCCGCTTCGAGCAGCGGCTATTACGGCGGCTACTACCCCTATTACTACGGCGGCTACTATCCATCCTATGGATACACTTATGCTTATCCGCCCTACGGGGGCTAATGGGGCTGGGGAAGGAATTCACGCCGCAGAGCATTCAGGCGGCGGCGCGAGGCGCGCCGCCGTTTTTTTAACGCCGTTTCGACTATAGATTCTGCCCCGTCGGCGTCCTTTCGAGACGCCCCGCGCATGAGGCAGGAATGGCGAAAGAAGTCGCGACCACCCCCTATCAGGATCAGCGCCCCGGCACCTCCGGCCTTCGTAAGAAGGTTCCCGTCTTCCAGCAGCGCCATTATGTCGAGAACTTCGTTCAGTCGATCTTCGACAGTCTCGACGGCTATCAGGGCCAGACGCTCGTCATCGGCGGCGACGGCCGCTACTACAATCGCGAGGCGATCCAGAAGATCCTCAAGATCGCCGCCGCCAACGGCTTGGGCCGCGCGGTTGTCGGGCGGGGCGGCATCCTTTCGACGCCCGCGGTCTCGGCGCTTATCCGCTCAATCAAGGCTTTCGGCGGCATCGTGCTTTCAGCGAGCCATAATCCCGGCGGCCCCGAGGGAGACTTCGGCATTAAATACAATGTGGCGAATGGCGGCCCCGCGCCTGAAAAGGTGACCGACGCCATTTACGCGCGCACCAGGGAGATCGCCTCCTTCAAGATCGAGGAAGCGCCGGATGTCGATATCGACCGGCTCGGCGCAACGCAGCTCGGCGGCATGCGCGTCGAGATCGTCGACAGCGTCGAGAACTACGCGGCGCTGATGCAGACGCTCTTCGATTTCGACCGAATCCGCGAGAATTTCCGGTCGGGCTTCACGATCAAATTTGACGCCATGTCGGCCGTGACGGGTCCCTATGCGCACGCGATTCTCGAAGGAATGCTCGACGCCGCGCCCGGCAGCGTGCTCAATGGCGCGCCTTTGCCGGATTTCGGCGGGCATCATCCCGACCCCAATCTCGTCTACGCCAAGCATCTCTATGATCTCGCCATGTCCGACAAGGCGCCGGATCTTTGCGCGGCCTCGGACGGCGACGGCGACCGCAATCTCATCATCGGGCGTTCCCGCTTCGTGACGCCCTCCGACAGTCTCGCCATTCTCGCGGCCAATGCGCATCTTGCGCCCGGCTACAAGGGCGGCATTGCAGGGATTGCGCGCTCCATGCCGACGAGCGGCGCCGCCGACCGCGTTGCGGCGAAGCTCGGCGTCAATCTGTACGAAACGCCGACGGGATGGAAATTCTTCGGCAATCTCCTCGACGCCGGCCTCGTCACCATCTGTGGGGAGGAGAGCGCAGGCACCGGCTCGAACCATGTGCGCGAGAAGGACGGGCTGTGGGCGGTGCTTCTGTGGCTCGACGTGGTCGCCGCGCGCAAGCAGAGCGTCGACGCGATCGTGCGCGAACACTGGGCGACCTACGGCCGCAACTATTATTCGCGCCATGACTATGAGGAAGTCGACAGCGACGGCGCCAATGCCCTTATCAAGACCCTGCGCGATCGTCTGCCTTCCCTCAAGGGAAAGGCTTTCGGCGCGCTGGAGGTGAAGGACGCCGACGATTTCGCTTATCACGACCCGGTCGACGGCTCGGATTCGAAGAACCAGGGTCTGCGCGTGATGTTTGCGGATGGCTCGCGCATTGTCTATCGGCTCTCGGGCACTGGGACGGCGGGCGCCACTCTGCGCGTCTATATCGAGCGCTATGAGGCCGACCCGGCGAAGCAATTCATCGAGACTCAGCAGGCCCTTTCCGACCTGATTGCGCTCTCGCGCGAGATCGCCGAGATCGAGCGCTACACGCAACGCCAGGCGCCGAGCGTGATTACTTGAGCCTTTCCTCCCATCAGGCAATGACCGGCCTCTCGCCTTCCGGGCTCGCGCGCGCTTATAAGTGCGCGCGGCGAGGAGAGCGGAATGAACGAGGCCAGCACAAGCGCGCATTGGATCGAACATGAATCGCGCGGGGCGATCCTCGCCGAGCTTCACGCGCGGCCCTTCCTGCCTCTGCAGGTACCGCGCCGCGTCTATCATTTTGCTTTCGCGACCAACCGCGAGGAGGCATCGGCCGACCGCGCCGCCGTAGATCAGCTCGCGCGCGCGCATCGGCTCGAACCGCCGACCGCAGACGCAAAGTTCCACTATTTCGACTTCGGCGACTGGCGGCTTCGCTGGGAGCAGCATGCCGAGTTCACGACCTACAGCTGGTCGACGGGAAAAGAGGCTGAGCCGCCGTTCCTTTGCCCCGATCCGCTGACGCGCGGGGAAATCAGCTTTCGTCCGCCGGGGCGGCTAATCGTCGCGACGCATCTTAGCGTCGTCGACGGGAAGATCCCGCTCGACGGCCTCGCCGCCCTGTTCGATTCACAGAGCCTCTGCGTCGTCGGCGTCGGCAAGGACGGCGCCCATGCGCTCACCGATTTCGCCGTCGACGCCCAGGGCTTCACGCGCATGGCCATTCGCGTTCTCGACGCGCCGCCGCTTGAAGCCGGCCGTCTCGCCCAGCGGCTGCTCGAAGTCGAGACTTATCGCTGCATGGCCCTCCTCGGCTTGCCGCTCGCGCGCGCGGTCGCGCCAGACCTCGCCATGATGGAAGAGGAGCTTTCGGAAATCGTGACCGCCCTGCGAAAGGACGAGTCACGCAGCAACCACGATCTCTTGAAGCGCCTCACCGATCTTCTCGCGGCCAATGACGCGCTCTCGACCCGCACCTCCTTCCGCTTCGGCGCGAGCCGCGCCTATCACGCGCTCGTGAAAAGCCGTCTGGAGCTGTTGCAGGAGACGAAGGAAGGCCAGTATCCGACCATTTCGTCTTTCCTGAACGCCCGGCTGGATCCGGCGATCGAGACCTGCAATGCCGTGCAGGCGCGGCAGACCCGCTTCTCGACCGATGTCGCGCGCACGACGAACATCATGCGAACCGGCATCACGCTGGAGATGGAGCGCCAGAACGGCGCCCTGCTGGACGACATGGTTCGCCGCACGCGCCTGCAGATGCGCCTCAACCGCATGGTGCAAGGCATCTCCGTCGCCGGCTTCGCCTATTACCTCGTCGGGCTTTTCTCTTTCGTCGCAAATGGGTTGAAGGAGGCGGGCGTTCTCCCCTCCGGCCTCTCGGCCGATATGGCGGAGGTGCTCTCCGTGCCTTTCGCGCTGCTCCTGTCGTGGGCCTTCATGGCGCGCGTGCGGGTCTTGTCGAGCCGCGCGGCGAAGGAGGAGCAACTCGATTGATAGCTATTCGACGTCGAGCGGCGCGGCGCCTTTGGGCGCGCCGTTCTCGCCGAGCGTGATCTTCTCGACCCGCGCCTCGGCCTCGGCGAGCAGCTTCTCGCAGCGCTCCTGCAGCGCCTTGCCGCGCGCATAAAGGCGCACCGAGTCGTCGAGCGAAACGGAGCCCTTCTCCAACTCGCCCACAATGCGCTCCAGCTCCGCCATCGCCTTTTCGAAAGGCATGGCGGAGAGGTCTTCGGCGGCGTCTTTCTCTGTCGTCATGGCGCCTGTCTAGCCCAGCGGCTTGCTTTAGGCGAGCCTTCAGCTCGCCCTGCCCTCAATGATCGTCCGGTTCGGCGTGGCCGACGATGCGTGAAATCTCGGGATATTCCTCGCGCATGCGGCGCTCCAGCCTGTCCACCGCCTCGTGCACCGTCTCGACGGGCACGCTCGCGTCGACGGCGCAGTGATAATTCACGACGAGGCCGCCCGAGGTCTCGCGCACGCGCACATCGTGAACATTGGCGACATAACCCGCATGCGCGCTGTTCCGGTCGAGCGCCTCGGCGATCTCCCGCACCAGCGGCTCGGGCGCGTCGCGGCCGATGAGAACATGGGGCGCGAGCGGCTCGATATGCGTCTCGATTTCGGTGTCGGCCCCGAACTCATCACGAATCGCGCTCTCGAAGTCGCTGGCGATGGCGTGGGCGCGGCCCATCGGCATGGCGCCGTCGAGCTCGATGTCCAGACCGAGGGACAGGCGCTCGCCGAGCAGCTGGGCGATGACGTGATGCGCCATAATGTGGCGGCGCGCCGCGACGAGCATGATCCGCTCCACCATGGTCTCGTCATCGACCGCGCGGGCGTCGGTCGTGATCGTTACCCGGGCGTGGGGCGCAACATCCAGAATCGCCGCCGAGACGGAAGCTTTGATGCGCGCCGCCTGCTCCACGCGCAACGTGCGCGCCACGCCGATCGTGGCGTCGCCGATGACCTCCGGGCCCGCGCTGCGCAGTCGGAGCTCATCGAGCGCAATGACCCCCGGCACGTCGAGGATCGCCCTCTCGATCTGGGGCGTGAGATCGCGTGGCGCAGCGTCGAGCAGCGTGTCGATCGTGCGCCGGCCGAGCCGGTAGCCGGCGATGGCGATGAAGCCCGCGACGCCGAAGGAGGCGAGCGCGTCGCCCTGAGGATAGCCAAAATGCGCCGCAGCGACGCCGATCAGCGCGAGGACGGAAGAAACGAGATCGCTCGCGAAATGCAGGGCGTCGGCGGCGAGCGCGTCGCTACGCTCCTCGCGCGCGATCTCGCCTAATTGCCGCGACCGCACGAAGTCGATGAGGATCGAGCCGATGAGCACGCCATAAGCAGGCCAGCCCGTCTCGATCTCCACCGTCTCTGAGCCGAGCCGCCGGATCGCCTCGCCAACAACGACCAGCGCCAGGCCGAAGAGCAGGCCGGTCTCGACAAGCGCGGCGAGCGCCTCATATTTTCCATGTCCGTAATGATGCTCGGCGTCCGCCGGCTTCTCCGCCTCACGCACCGCGAAGTAGGTCAGGATGGTCGCGCCCGTGTCGACAAAGGCGTGGCCGGCCTCGGAGAGCAGCGCCAGCGAGCCGGACCACAACCCGGCAGCGAGCTTTGCGACGGCAAGAAGCGCGCTCGCGGCGATGGAGGCCTTGGCGGCGGCGATCTTCCGGCTGGCGCCTTGAGCGCCGAGCGCTCGCGTCTCGGTCATGGTGTCTTGTCCGCAAAGATTAACGCGTTTTGCCTACCAAGTCCGCGGCGGCGCCGCAAACGCGACGGCGTGGCATCCATGGGAGTTAACGCATGAAGTTTCTGCACACGATGATCCGTGTTGGTGATCTGGACCGCTCGCTCCATTTTTTTTGCGACATTCTCGGGCTCAAGGAAGTGCGCCGCACAGAGAACGAAAAGGGTCACTATACGCTCGTCTATCTTGCGGCGCCCGCTGACGTCGAAGAGGCCAGGCGCACGGGCGCCCCGACGATCGAGCTTACATACAACTGGGATGAGCACGAATATGCCGGCGGACGCAATTTCGGCCACCTCGCTTTCGCCGTGGATGACATCTATGAAGTCTGTGAACGGCTCGAGAATGCGGGCGTGACGATCAACCGGCCGCCACGGGACGGCCATATGGCCTTCGTGCGCACGCCCGATGCGATTTCGATCGAGCTGCTCCAAAAGGGCAAGCCAATGGAGCCCCGAGAGCCTTGGGCTTCGGCGCAGAATGTCGGCGCTTGGTAGGGCCTACCGCGCGGCGCCGCACAAGGTTCGATGCCGCGCCTTAACTGAGCGGGCGCAGCAAAGATTTTTCCTCGGGGTCGTGAAACTATGGCCAGGGTGGCGCGTTGTGATCATGCGGAGGCGCGGCTCGGGCGCGCGCGCTTCCCCCACGCAAAAATTTGCAACCGCTCGTCATGACGCCTTCACGGGCGCAAGTTAGAGGGGTCGGCCGAGCGGGGCCGCGTTCGTAGCGCGAGAGCGCGACAGCCGCGGCGCGCAAGATGCGCCCGGGTCGGTTTCTGGCCTGTGGTTTTCATCATGAGCGGCGTTCAGCCACGGTTCAGTCGACGCCGCTCAGTATTTGAGGGGACATGCGCCAACGTCCGACAGTCGGATGCGGCGCGGGAAGCGAAGAGGACGGGTGAAACAAGAAGCGAAAGCGGAGGACGATATGTTGATTACGGATCTGATCCATTCCTGCTCCAACGAGATGGTGGCTCAGGCTGCGCTCAAATGCATCGGCGGCCGCTTCGCCGAGCGCGTTCGCGTCGCCGCGCAAGAAAAGGGCATGAGTGTCGGCAGATTCGTATCGGTCGTGGTCCGCGAGTTCGCGCGCCGTGCGGACGATAATGTTCGCGACGCGTTGCGCGAGACCATGACGGGCGACGACCAGCCGCTGCTCAAGGGCCTGCGCGCGGTGCTGGAGCCCGCCCTGGAAGAGGGAACGATGTTTGTCGACGACGGGATCGGCCTCGGTCGGTCGTACTCGCTCGATCTAAGCTGCGCGGGCGCGCATCAGTATCAGTAACCTCCCTCGGCTTTACGCATGAAGCGACATCGCGCCGCGATGTCGCTTTTCGTTTGCAGTTCGAGCAGCGCCGAATGGACCATTTCCTCGATCAGGCCCAGATCGCCGCAATCCTCTCGACCTATGGATATTGGGCGATTTTCGTCATAGTCGCTTTGGAGAGCTCCGGCCTCCCATTGCCGGGGGAGACAATACTGGTCGGCGCCTCGATCTATGCGCGGCTCTCCGGCGCGTTGTCGATCGAGGCCATTGTCGCAACGGCGGCTGGCGGCGCGATCGTGGGCGACAATATCGGCTATTGGATCGGCCGCGAACTTGGCTACCACTTCCTCGAGCGGCATGGGTGGCGCGTTGGCCTCGGGCCAGACAAGCTGCGGCTGGGACAATATCTTTTCTACAGATGGGGCGGCGCGATCGTCTTTTTCGGCCGCTTCATCGCGCTCTTGCGCATTCTCGCCGCGCTGCTCGCGGGCGCGAACCACCTGCACGCGGGGCGGTTTTTTATCTTCAATGCAACGGGCGGGATCGTGTGGGCGATTGTCTTCGGCTTCGGCGCCTATTGGCTGACCGCCGGCTTCGAGAAGATCCAGGGGCCATTTGCGACCGTCGGCGCGCTCGCCGGGCTTTTCGGGGTGTTTCTGATGTGGCGCTATTACAAGGCAAATGAAGCCCGGCTGCTACGCGAGGCCGACGATGTCCTGTCGCAGCGCAAGCGCTGATAGCGCTGCAAGCGAGAAGAAATGGCGCTGATCAAGGATCTGGAGCGCATTCCAATCGCAAAAGTCTGTCAACTTTGGAGAATGCGCTTCAGGAAAACCGCGGCCCCATTTTCGCCGTCGCGAGGGCCCGCGCGAGTTCACGCGCAAGCGCCGCCTTTTGCTCTGGTCCGAGAAAGGCGCCGATCTCGACCGTCTCGCCGCGAGAAACCAAAGCGACGCTCTGAGTGCCAAATTCCTCGTGGACTTTCTGTTCCAGGCGCACCCAGGCGGGATTGAACCGCCATTCGCGCCGCCGCCCGCCCACGGCCACTTTCGCGAAAATGAGCTCCAGCGGCGTGACGTCGAGCGTCTCATAGGCGCGCGCGTGTCGGAAACTGAGGCGGAAGGCGATATAGAGCCCCAGCGCGTCGAGCCCCATGAAGCCCGCGACCGGCCAGGCGCCCATAAAAAGAAAGGGCACGGCGAAAAGCCCCTGTGCGAGGCAATAGCAAAGGATAAAGAGATAGAAGGCGCGGGGCGTCATGGAGCGATGCGGCGAGAGGCGCGTGGAATAAATCGGCTCGTCAAAGGGCTCAGCCATGGGCTCTACAGCGCTTTCGTCCCTGCTATCCAGTAGATATAACGCGCCCATGGCCGGAAGAAACAAAGAACTGGCAAACAGGAAAGCCCCTGCCCGGCGTCGCCTGCCCGCGGCGGAGGCGGCGCGGATCGAGGCGATTTTCGCGCGTCTCGCCGAAGCCAATCCCGAGCCGAAAAGCGAGCTTCGTTACACCAACCCTTTCACATTGCTCGTCGCCGTGGTGCTCTCGGCGCAGGCGACGGACGCGGGCGTGAACAAGGCGACGCCCGAGCTTTTCGCCATCGCCGATACGCCCGAGAAAATGGCCGCGCTCGGCGAGGACCGTGTGCGGGAGGCGATAAAGACAATCGGCCTTTTCCGAAACAAGGCCAAGAACGTCATCGCGCTTTCGCAATTGCTGATCGAGCGTCACGGCGGCCAAGTGCCCCAGGACCGCGACGCGCTGACGGCGCTGCCCGGCGTTGGCCGCAAGACGGCCAATGTCGTGCTCAACGTCGCCTTCCATCAGCCGACTATCGCGGTGGACACGCACATCTTCCGCGTCTCCAACCGCCTGCCGATCGCCAAGGGTGCGACGCCGGAGGCGGTGGAAAAGGGGCTCGAAGCCGTCGTGCCGGAGAAATATCTCCTGCACGCGCATCACTGGCTGATCCTGCACGGCCGCTATGTGTGCAAGGCGCGCAAGCCCGAGTGCGCGCGGTGCATTTTGTACGATTTGTGCAAGTTCAAGGAAAAGACGGCGTAAGCGGATTTGGCGAGCAGCTTCTTGCGTGGTTGGCCGCTATAACTCCCCTTTACGGGGAGGTCGGCGGCCAAAGGCCGCCGGGTGGGGTTCGAAACAAGACTTTACCCCACCCGACCTCGCTGACGCGGGGCCACCCTCCCCGTAAAGGGGAGGGATTGGCTCACGCCCCACGATCCCGCCCTACCCCGCCCCCTCCAGCAACCGCATCGCCGCCGCGCGGGCTTCATC
>JAMBEQ010000152.1 GCA_024506175.1 Methylocystis sp. | reverse complement strand
AGAAGGTCACGAAGGGCCCGACCTCGACGCGGCGGTTGCGCTTGATCGCCGTGACGCGCTTGCGATGCTCCGCGCGGTTCTTGGCGTATTCCGCCCAGGGGAGGATGTCGGCGCGGGTGATTTCATGCCGGTTCGTCATTTTGATGCTCCGCAACCTTTGAGCCCTCACGCTGAGGAGCGCCTTCGGCGCGTCTCGAAGCGCGAGGGTGAGGCCAGATCGGCGATCCGTTTTTCCTCGTCCTTCGAGACGGCCGCAGGCGGCCTCCTCAGGATGAGGAAAAACCCCCGCCGCCAGATTACTCGCTCGCCAACCCGTAAGCCCGCGCCATCAGCACGATCGGGTGGCTCACGCGCTCGGGCTTCGGCATGTTGCCGCCGAGCGCCTCGATCCCCTGCTCGATGTGGATGCCCGCGAGTGGGCATTCCGATACGAGATGCTTCTTGCCGGCCGTATCGAGCTGGCGCATGGCCGGCTTGCCGACCTTCATCGCCGTCTCGAAATTGCCCTTCTTGTAGCCCCAGGCGCCGCCATGACCCGAGCAGCGCTCGACCACCGCGACGTCCGCATGCGGGATGAGCCGAAGCAGCTCGGCGCCCTTCTGGCCGAAATTCTGCGCGCGCGAATGGCAGGCCATGTGGAAGGCGACGCCGCCCTCGATCGGCTTCATGCCCTCCGCGAGCCCCTCCTTCTTGGCGATGTCGACGACATATTCCGAGAGATCGTAGGTCGCTTCAGAGAGCCGCTTCACGCTCGATTCATGGGGAAGGATGAGCGGCCATTCGAATTTCAGCATGAGCACGCAGGAGGGCACCGGCGCGACAATGTCGTAGCCCTCGTCGATATAAGGGGCCAAGGCGGCCGCGACCTCGCGCGCCGCGTCGGCGACCTCGTTCAGCAGCCCCTGCTCCAGCTTCGGCATGCCGCAGCACTGCGGATAGACGACCTTCGTCTCGACGCCGTTCTTGGCGAGGACGGCGAGCGCCGCCAGGCCGATGGACGGGTCGTTATAGTCACTGTAGCAGGTCGCGTAGAGGACGACCTTGCGGGCCTTGGCCGGCGCCTTCTCGTCGCGGGCGGGCGGATTGGCCTTGGCGCGCGCTTCGAGCGTCTGGCGCGCATATTTCGGCAGCTCGGCGTCCTTGTCTATGCCGACGAATTTCTCTTCGAGGGTGCGCGCGGGGCTGCCGCGGCGGGTCGCCCAATTGACGGCGCCCGCAATCAGCATCGCCCATTTGCCGTTGCGATCGGTTTCGGTGAGCGCGCGGTCAGCGGGGCCGACGCCATTTTTTTTCGCCTCGACCGCGCGGTAGCGCAGCAGCAGGTGGGGGAAATCGAGATTGAATTCGTGCGGCGGGACGTAGGGGCACTTCGTCAGGAAGCACATGTCGCATAGCGTGCAGGCGTCCACGACCTTTTTGAAGTCTTTACTGTCGACCGAATCGAGCTCGCCGGTCTTGGATTCGTCGACGAGATCGAAGAGCCGCGGAAATGAGTCGCAGAGATTGAAGCAGCGGCGGCAGCCATGGCAGATGTCGAAGACGCGGCGCATCTCGGCGTCGAGCTTCGCCTCGTCGTAGAAGTCGGGATTTTCCCAATCCAGCGGGTGCCGAATCGGCGCCTCGAGACTGCCTTCTCTCATTGCTGCTTTTTCCAGTAGCGGCCGGCGGTCATGCCCGCGCTGTCGCGGGGATCTCAGATCGTTTTGCCTTTCGCAGCGCCCCGGCGTGAGCGGCCGGGACAAGCCCGGCCAGCCCCTGGAGCGCGCGCGCTCGGTTTACTTCAGCTCGTCGAGCGCCTTCTGGAAGCGGCCGGCGTGGGAGCGCTCGGCCTTGGCGAGCGTCTCGAACCAGTCGGCGACTTCGTCGAAGCCCTCTTCGCGGGCCGAGCGGGCCATGCCGGGATACATGTCGGTGTATTCGTGGGTCTCGCCCGCGACGGCGGCCTTGAGGTTGTCGGCTGTCTTGCCGATCGGCAGGCCCGTGGCCGGATCGCCGACCGACTCCAGAAATTCCAGATGGCCGTGGGCGTGGCCGGTCTCGCCTTCCGCGGTGGAGCGGAACACGGCGGCGACATCATTGTAGCCTTCGACGTCGGCCTTTTGAGCGAAATAGAGATAGCGGCGGTTCGCCTGCGATTCGCCGGCGAAGGCGGCCTTTAGGTTCTCTTCGGTCTTGCTGCCCTTGAGCGTAGCCATTATTGCCTCCAAGGAGAAATGTCGCGCGGGCCGGTAAAGGCGCCCCGCGATGCATTCTTAGAATAATTCAAAACTAGGCCGTCGTCCAACTGAATCCGGGAAGAAACCCAGGGGGCGCTATTTGATGGCGACGACCATGGAGTTCGGCCCCACAAGGTGTTCCACGCGGGTCTCCATGAAGCCCGCCTCCTTCATCCAGCCCTGGCAATCCGCGCCGGTGTAATCGAAGCCGCCTGCAGTTTCGATCAGCATATTGAGGCTCATCAGCAGGCCGAAGGCGTTCTCTCGGCGGTCGTCGTCGATCAGCGCCTCATAGACGATGAGCGCCCCGCCAGCCGGCAGGGCGTCATAGGCTTTCTTCAAGAGCAGGCGTTTCTGGGCAAGATCCCAGTCATGCAAAATGTGACCCATGATGATCACATCCGCCTGCGGCAGGGGATCGGCGAAGAAGTCGCCGGCATAAAAGCGCAGGCGGTCTGAGAGACCGTTCGCCCCGACGAACTCCTCGAAGATCGGCTTGACCTGAGTCAGGTCGAAGCCGCCCCCAACGAGATGCGGATGAGCGCGCGCAAGGGTGACGGGAACCATGCCCTGCGCTGCGCCGACATCGACGAAGGTCTTATAGTTCTTCCAGGGAAACTTATCGGCGATGGCGTTGGCCGCCCCGGCGCTGACGCCGCTCATCGCGGCGAGAAAACCCCGCAGCCGCTTCGGATCTTCGTAAAGCGCCGCGAAGAGATCGGCTTGCTCCTTGTTCTCGCTTTGTCGCCGGCCGGTCTTCAACGCTTCGGTGAGATGGCCCCAGCTCTCATAGAGGCGGGCGTTGGCCATTTCCAAAAGCCCGCCGACATAACTGGGCTTGGCGCGCACGAGGAAGAAATCGGCGTCTGCGCTGTTGTGGTAGACGCCATCGTCACGCTCCAGCAGCTTCATTGCGACGAGCGCGTCGAGGAAATCGCGCGCCGAGCGCTCGTGCAGGCCGAGCCGCGCGCGCAGGGTTCCAAGATCGGCCGGGCCTTCCGCCAGCGCGTCGAAAACGCCGAGCTCAACGGCTGAGAGGAGCGTCTTGGCGTTCCAAAAGGACATGCCGAGGGAGAGGAGCTTTTCGGGCGATGGTCTCATGGTCATAAGCAAATCCTTTAGGGGGAACGATCTTTGACGCTCGCGGCGCCGACGCTAACATCCTCACATGGCCGACCAATATCACAGCTTCGCCGGGCTCGCCGCGCGCGAGATCGAGGGCGTGCATTACCGCATCCGCGTCATCGCGAGGGAGTCGCCTATCGCCGTCATTGCGCCTCACGGCGGCTTCATCGAGCCCGGCACGTCGGAGGTTGCGGCCGCGATCGCCGACGAAACGCACTCGCTCTACTGTTTCGAAGGCCTGACGATGCGCGCCAGAGGCGACGGGCTGCATATTACGTCGACGCGCTTCGACGAACCGCAAGCGCTGCGGCTCGCGACCCAAGCGGAAATTGTCATCGGCGTGCATGGCCGGAAGAATGGCGCGGACCCTGCGACGGTCTGGGTCGGCGGGCTGCATGAGGAGCTGCGAGACATCGTCGGTGCCGCGCTGCACGCCGGAGGCTTTCACGCGAGAGCCGTTGGAGAAGGCCATCGGCTCGCGGGCCGCAACCCGGCGAATATTTGCAACAAGGGGCGGCGCGGCGCCGGCGTGCAATTGGAGCTGCCGAGGGCGCTGAGGAACGACTTGGCAAATGACGCGGCGAATTGCCGCGCCTTTGGCGAGGCTGTGCGAGGGACACTAATAAAGCTAAAGGGTTTCTGAAACAATTTCTCCGCGAAGCGAGCCCCTGCCGTTTATTTTCGCGTGGTCTCAGATTTACTTCCTTAGCCCCTTGGCTTAGCCGTTCTGCGTGCTGAAAAACGCACGATCGAAGATGCGGTCCAAAGGAAAAACTATGTCGCTTCCCAGCCAGTCCTCCCAGAAAATGAAGCCCCTGTTCATCGCTCTGGGCGTCATCGCTCTCATTATCGGGATCATCACCCAGGCGCCGACCTTCGTCCGGATGCTGTCCAATTAATCGTCCAGCAAAACTGGAATGCGCTCGGGCTCGACCTGGAAGCGCTTGCGGGGTCGCCAGGGCGACCCCGTTTTCGTTTGACGTCCGGCTTTACGGCAAGTAGCTCGCGCTTAACCTTTCCGCTTCTTCCCCGCGAACGGATTATCCCCCGCCCGCTTCGAGATGCGGATCGGCACGCCGGGAAGGTCAAAGGTCTTCCGCAGTCCGTTGATCAAAAACCGCTCATAGCTCGCCGGCAATTCCTCGAGCTGGTTGCCGAAAAGGATGAAATACGGCGGCCGGGATTTCGCCTGCGTCATATAGCGGATCTTGATGCGCCGGCCCGAGACGGCGGGCGGCGGCGTTTCTTCCACCGCCTGCAAGAGCCAGCGATTCAGCCGCGCCGTTGCGATGCGCTTGTTCCAGACCTCATGGGTCGCGGCGATCGCCTCCATGAGCTTGTCGAGGCCCTGCCCCGTTGCGCCCGAGACCGGCACGACGGGACAACCGCGCACCTGCGGCAGCAGCCGCTCGGCGTCTTCACGCAGTTTTGTCAGCGTCGCGCCCTTGTCCTCGATCAAATCCCATTTGCCGAGGCCGATGACAAAGGCGCGGCCCTCGCGCGCAGCGAGATCGGCGATCGTCAAATCCTGCTTCTCGAAGGGAATGGTGGAGTCGATGAGCAGCACGACCACTTCGGAGAAGCGCACGGCGCGAAGGGCGTCTGCGGCGGAGAGCTTTTCAAGCTTGTCGACGACCTTGGCGCGCTTGCGCAGGCCCGCCGTGTCGAACAGCTTGATTCTGCGGTCGCGCCATAGAAAATTGACGCCGATGGAGTCGCGCGTGATCCCCGCCTCGGGGCCAGTGAGCAGCCGCTCTTCGCCGAGAATGCGGTTGATGAGCGTCGACTTCCCCGCATTGGGCCGCCCGACGACGGTGATGCGCAGCGGCTTGGTGACGTCGAGATCGCTGCCGTCCTCCTCGTCGTCGTAGAGGTTTTCTTCCTGCTCCTCGTCGTCCTCGGCGGGCTCGGCGGTCTCTTCCGGCAGCGCCTCGCGCAGCGCGGAATAGAGCTCGCTTATCCCCTCGCCATGCTCGGCCGAGAACGGCACGGGATCGCCGAGGCCCAGCGAATAGGCCTCGAAAGCGCCCGCCTCGCCCCCCCTTCCTTCCGCCTTGTTGGCGATAAGAATCACGGGCTTCCCGGCGCGGCGCACAAGGTCGGCGAAATATTTGTCGTCCGGCGTTACGCCGGCGCGCGCGTCGATCACGAAGAGAATGGCGTCGGCGGAAAGAATCGCGCTCTCGGTCTGGGCGCGCATCCGGCCTTCCAGCGTCGCGGCGGCGCCCTCCTCGAGTCCCGCCGTGTCGATGATGGTGAAGCGCAGATCGGCGAGTTTGGCCTCGCCCTCGCGGCGGTCGCGAGTGACGCCCGGCCGGTCGTCGACAAGCGCCAGCTTCTTGCCGGTCAGCCGGTTGAACAGCGTCGACTTACCGACGTTGGGGCGGCCGATGATGGCGAGCGAGAAGGACATGTTGTGAAAGCCCTGGCTGTGGCGTACGGGGCTTCCCGAGCCGATTTGCGCAGCAACGGTCGACAACAGGAAATTAGCCTCCGATCCGCGCCGTTATGAGCGCTTAGCCGAATCTGGCGGCCCGGTCCAGAAGACCCGGCGCCCCCCAAGGCGATCTGGCAAGTAGTTATCTGGCGTCGTCAGCCCCAAGATGCCTCCCCTTTACGGGGAGGTCGGCTGCAAAACGGCCGCCGGTGGGGTTCGCAAAGCAAAGACAGTGGCTGGGGTTTACCACCCGACACAGCTCCGCTGCGCCACCCTCCCCGTAAAGCAGGTTACCCGATAGCCCCCAGCTCAGCTGCGCCGGCCGATGCTCACATAGCGCAGCCCGTAACGCTCGGCCTCGCCCACCGGGTAGACATTGCGCAGATCGACAAGGATCGGCTCCGCGAGCAGCTCCTTTATCCTGCCAAGGTCGAGGGCGCGGAACTCGTCCCATTCGGTCACCAGAGCGACAGCCTGGGCGCCCTTCACGCAATCATAGGCGTTGCCGGCGCATTCGATCGTCGGCATGAGCGCCTTGGCTTGCGCCATGCCCTCAGGATCGTAGCCGCGCACCGACGCGCCGGCGTCGAGCAGCGCCTGCACGATCGCCAGCGACGGCGCGTCGCGCATGTCGTCGGTGTTGGGCTTGAAGGTCAGGCCCAGGAGCGCGATGGTCTTGCCGCGCACGGCCCCGCCGCAGGCCGCGATGATCTTCCGGCCCATGGCGCGCTTGCGCTGGTCGTTGATGCTGACCACGGTTTCGACGATGCGCACGGGCGACTCGAAGTCATGGCCGGTCTTGACCAGCGCCAGAGTGTCCTTGGGGAAGCAGGAGCCGCCATAGCCCGGCCCGGCGTGCAGGAACTTGGCGCCGATGCGCTTGTCCAGCCCGATGCCGCGCGCGACATCCTGGACATTGGCGCCCGTGGCCTCGCAGAGGTCGGCGATCTCGTTGATGAAGGTGATCTTGACGGCGAGAAAGGCGTTGGCGGCGTATTTGATCAGCTCCGCCGTCCGGCGCTCGACATAGACCATCGCCAGGCCGTTGAGGGAGAGCGGGCGATAGATCTGCGCCATCACCTCCTTGGCGCGTTCGCTCTCGACGCCGACCACGACGCGGTCGGGCCGCTTGAAATCCTCGATGGCCGCGCCTTCGCGCAAAAATTCCGGGTTCGAGACGACGTCGATCTGGAGGTCCGGGCGGGTCTCCCGCACGATCCGCTCCACGTCGTCGCCGGTCCCCACCGGCACGGTCGACTTATCGACGATGACGAGAGGCCCGGTGGCGGCGCGGGCGACATCGGCCGCCGCCGCGAAGACGTAAGAAAGGTCAGCATGGCCGTCGCCGCGGCGGGAGGGCGTTCCGACCGCGATGAACACGGCGTCGACGCCCGCCACCGAGGCTTTCAGATCGGTCGAGAAGCTCAGACGTCCGTCGCGGACATTGCGCTCCACCAGCTGCTCGAGACCCGGCTCGTAAATCGGCATTACGCCCGCTTCGAGGGCTTTGATTTTCGCCTCGTCGAGATCCACGCAGACGACCTTATGGCCGAAATCCGAAAAGCACGCCCCGGAGACGAGACCCACGTAACCACTGCCAATCATCGCAATGCGCAAAATTCATTCTCCCTCGGTTCGTGGGGCTCTTCGGCCGGGAGGCGTCGAGCCGCGGAGGATTTCCGCAAGAGCGGGTTAGCCACCCTGTATTACAGGTTCTTGTCAGCGTCTCTGGAGGGCACCCTTATAGAAAGAGCGCGCAGAAGTATAGGAAGGCCGCGCATAAGCCGAGTTTAGGCTGAACGGGGCTCGCGGGCGAAATTCAGGCCGGCGTTGAGATCACGTGCGCGTGACGAGGCGAAGGCGCGGGAGATCGAGAACTGGCTGTAGCTTGTGGCGCAGTCCTACAATGTGCTGCCGACGGACGCCGCGACATTTCGCTGCTGGGCGCGCCTGATGCGCCGCCGCTCCGACGATCTGATGGAAGACGCCATGATCGCGGTAACGGCATTTATGCACGAGCTGACGGTGGTGACGAGGAATGTGAGGGATTTTGAAGTGTTTAGGGTCGCGACGCTCAATCCTTTTCAGTCCGCCTGAATGCGGCCGTATTGACAGCGTGCGTACAGAATCCTATTTTCCGGCGATGCCAAACCAGCCTTCGTCATCGTCGCGCAGCCGGGGGGTTGCGATTGCGGAGCCCCTGCTCCCT
>JAMBEQ010000151.1 GCA_024506175.1 Methylocystis sp. | reverse complement strand
AGCCGACGCCCGCTTTCTGCGGGACATCCAGAATCTCGTGATCCCTTCGAACCTTGTCGATAACTTAGTGCTACGAGTCAAGGCACTCACTGAGGGCCTATCGCCGGAGGATACTAGAATGTGCGAGCCCCTTCTTGTCTTCGCCCTCGAGCGGGAAGCTCAGGGATTGTTTGCAGAACACGAACACTTATACACTGGCGTAGGAAAGGTTCACGCAGCATACGGCTTGGCCCGGAGGCTGAGCAACAAGCGCCCCTCTATCGTTGTCAATCTCGGAACGGCAGCTAGCACTCGTATAAAGCCGAAAACCGTCGTGCATTGTCGACGGTTCCTGCAACGCGATATGGACGCAACTGCGCTTGGCTTCCCCTCTGGGGTGACACCTTTCTCTGATACGCCGAGTCTCCTAACCTACGGGCTCGCCATTGACGGTTTACCGGAGGCCGTCTGCGGCACGGGAGACAGCTTCGTTAGCCATCAGGCGAATACAGACTTTGACGTCATCGACATGGAAGCGTATGCGCTAGAGGGTGTTATGTACTTTAGCGTCTGATTGGCTTAATAAAATCGGATGAATTCGATTCGAAAGCCGTATCCGTCTGACGTGAGCGACGAGGAATGGTCGCTTGTCGCCCGCTACCTGACGCTGATCAATGAGGCCGCGCCGCAACGTCAATACGCGCTGCGGGAACTGTTCAACGGCCTGCGCTACGTTCTGCGTTATGGCATAGCATGGCGCGCCATGCCCAACGATCTGCCGCCGTGGTTCGCCGTGTATCAGCAATCGCAGCGCTGGCTTGCGGCGGGCGTGTTCGAAGCCCTCGCGCAGGATCTGCGCGCCCTCTTGCGCGTCGCCTCGGGGCGACCCGCAGAGCCGACGGCGGCGATCATCGACAGCCGCACCCTGCGCTCGACGCCGGAAAGCGGACCGCGCGCCGGCTACGACGGCGCCAAGCGCAAGCGCGGGTCGAAGCTCCACATGGCGGTCGACACTTTGGGCCACTTGCTGGCGTTGCATGTCACGCCGGCGAATGTCGACGATCGCGCCGAGGTCGGCAAGCTGGCGGACGCTGTGCAGGAGGCGACGGGCGAGAGCATCAAACTGATCTATGTCGATCAGGGATACACGGGCAAGAACGCCGCCGAGGCGGCCAAAGCACAGGGCGTCGAACTTTGCGTCGTCAAACTCTCCGAGGCGAAGAGAGGCTTTGTCCTCCTTCCAAAACGCTGGGTCGTCGAACGGTCTTTCGCCTGGGCGACGCGATGCAGGCGGCTGGTGAAAGATTACGAGCGTTATGCCCAGACCTTCGCAGACGTCGTCGCCTTCGTCTGCCTGATGCTCAAACGCGCCGCCGAAGTCATGCTCAAATGTGCATAACACGCTCTTCTGTAACGGGCCTTTCGTTGTCAACCTCTGACGCTCTTCCCTTCGCCGGTTCACTCTTCTGTCCGTGGTCGGCCCCGAAGCTCAGCGGGCCGCCACTCGATGGGATAAGATGAGGATGGAGCCGGCCAATCTAGTTGCGCGTGGTCGTGAGCCACGGAGCGGTTTGCGGTCTGACCCCGTCCATCGTCCCGGCGAGGGACGAACACTCCGGGAAGGCTGGTGCTCGCCCTCCCGAAACTCTTACGTTTCTCCTCTTATGCCGCCGCCGGAGTCGCGCAAGCCGCTCGCCTTGCGTCGAACGACGTCCCGTCGATCCACATCCGATGCAGGATCACGCCGAGCTTGCGCGCCAACGCCACTTTCGCCTTCTTCATGCCTGCGCGCTTTGCGAGCTTCGTCGCCCAGCTCTTGAGGCCGCCGCCCTTCACCGGCCGTGTCAGGATGACATTGGCGGCTTCATAGAGCGCCGTGCGCACGCCGACGTCGCCGATCTTGGTGATCCGCCCCGTCACGTCTTTTTCTCCCGACTGATATTTTTTCGGCGTCAGACCAAAATGCGGGCCGACCCGCTTCGACGACGAAAACCGCGCCGGATCATCGATCGCCGAAACATACGTCAGCGCCACGATCGCGCCGACGCCGGGTGCCGACATGATCAGCCTGACGCGTTTGTCCGCTCGAGCCATCGCCCGAACGCTTTTCTCAAACATGTCGAACTCGCGCAGCAAGGCTGCATGCGCCGCGAGCAGCGCCTTGGCGATCAGCTCCAGCGTCGTATGCCCGGCCACGAGCTCCTCGATCCGCCGCGCAAAACGCTTCGACGTGGTCGGCCCCACCTTCAGCCCGAACCCACGCAATATGCCGCGCAGGCTCATCTCGATGTCGTAGAGCTTCGACTGGACCAGCTTGCGCGCCGTCAGCAGCGCCCGCGTCTCCTGCGCCGCCATCGACTTGCAATGGACCGGACGGAACCAGCCGAGCCGCATGAGCTGCGCGATGCCGCGCGCGTCGTTGCGATCGGTCTTGACCGGCATCGTCTGAAGGGCGGTCTGCACGTGCCGCGTCTCCAGCAGCTCCACCGCCAAGCCCACTTCCTTCATCGCCGCGTAAAGCCATTGCGACAGCGGGCCCGCCTCCAGGCCGATCCGCGCCAGATGGAGCCCGAGCGAGGCAAACCAGCCAATCAACGCTTTCGGCTCGCTGGCCACTTTCGCCTCGCGCACGATCTTCCCGTTCCCGTCCACAACGCAAATGCTCGATGCATCCAAGGACACGTCGATTCCGGCATGATGGTCCACAGTCATCCTCCGATGATGATTGGAGCCGACGAAAGTCGGACTCCGTTTCACACCACCATTCTGGGGGATGACCACCTCACCGCGAAGCCTCCGACCCGCTGCGGCCCGTTACGCCATCTAGAGCGCTTTCCGCTTGCATGGAATCATGCGAGCGATAAGAAATCGCGCAAAATCAAAGGTCTTGAGCGCAAAAGTCTGTCAACTTTTGCGGAATGCGCTCTAGAGACCCGCGCCCTCAGGCGCGCATTTCAGGCCCCTCTGCCCGTTTCCCCCGGAACCCTGTGGCCAGCACGTAAAGCTCCGCCGAATCGGCGCGGCTCGCGGCGGGCTTCACATGCCGCACGGTCGCGAAATCGCGTTTCAGCCGCGCGAGCAACTGCCCTTCCGTGCCGCCCTGCAAAACTTTGGCGACGAAGAAGCCGCCGGGGGCCAGCACGTCCATTGCGAAATCGGCGGCGAGCTCGGCCAAAGCGACGATGCGCAGATGGTCGGTCTGCTTATGGCCCGTGGCGTTCGCCGCCATGTCGGACATCACGCCGTCGGCTTCGCCCCCGAGCATTTCCTTGATGAAATCGGGCGCGTCGTCGTCGTTGAAGTCCTTTACCGCGAATTGCACGCCCGGGATCGGCTCCATATCCAGTAGATCGACGCCGACGACCTTGCCCTTGCCGTCTCTCGCCTTCACGCGGTCGGCCGCAACCTGCGACCAGCCGCCCGGCGCGGCGCCAAGATCGACGATGCGGCCGCCAGGTTTTAAGAGATGGCAGCGGTCGTCCATCTCGATGAGCTTATAGGCGGCGCGCGAACGATAGCCTTCGCGCTTGGCGCGCGCGACATAAGGGTCATTGAGCTGGCGCTCCAGCCACAAGGTCGACGAGAGCGAGCGCTTGCGCGCGGTCTTCACCCGCGTCTTCAGCGATCGCCCGCCCTCGCGGCCCGATCCTTTGCCTTCGGCCATCTCTGTGGGCTCCCTCTGTCGTTCTCGGCGCGTAAAGAGCCCTTCTTAGTCATTGCGAGCGAGGCGAAGCAATCCAGAACCCGGCCGCCGGGCTGGATTGCTTCGTTGCTTCGCTCCTCGCAACGACGTCTGCTCGCGCCGCACCCGCAAGCGTCGCTACGCGAGCACCTTGTCGCGCGGGGCGAAGAGCCCGTCTGCGCCCGCCGCCATCTCGATGTGCCGGTCGTGATAATCCAGCAGCGTCGAGCGATGGCCGATCGAGATGATGGTCGTCTTCGGCAGGCGCTCGCTCAACATGCGGTAAATTTCGCCTTCCAGCTTTTCGTCGAGCGCGGACGTCGCCTCGTCGAGGAACAGCCAATCTGGCTTGGCGAGGAGTGCGCGGGCGATGGCCACGCGCTGTTGCTCGCCGCCCGAAAGACGCTGCCCCCAGCTGTTGCTTTCATCCAGCCGTTCGACGAAGTCCGCAAGCCGCGCCGCGCGCAACGCCTCCTCTATATCGGCGCGCGCATAATCCTCGACACCCGCCGGATAGACCACCGCCTCGGCGAGCGTGCCCATCGGAATATAGGGACGTTGCGGCGCAAGCATCACGCGCGCGCCCTGCGGGATGACGATCGAGCCAGCCGCATGCGGCCAGATGCCGGCGATGGCGCGAAACAGCGTAGACTTGCCGGATCCTGAAGGGCCCGTCAGCAGCACCGATTGGCGCGGCGCGAAGGCGAGCGCGTCGAGATGGACGATGCGGCGCCCGTCGGGCAACGACAGCGTAAGGTTCTCCAACGCCAGGCGGTCTGAGGCCGCCCGAGAAACGGCGCGCCTCCCGTCGGCCTGCGCCTGGGCCGAATCAATCGCGGCGTCGAACGAGCTCAGGCGGTCGAGGACGGACTTATACTGCGCCAGGAAGGTATAGTAGTTGATGAAAAAGGTCAGAGCGCTTTCGACCCGTCCGAAGGCGCTCGCCGTCTGCGTCATCACCCCGAGCTGGATCCTTCCCGCGAAATAGAAAGGCGCGGTGATCACATAGGGGATGATGGGCGAAAGCTGGCCGTATGTCGCGGTAAAAGCCATCAGCTCCTTACGCTTGCGGACGATCGCCAGATAATTGAACACGATGCCGCGGAAGCGCTGCAGCAGCGACCGCTCCTCGGCGTGCTCGCCGCCGAGCAAGGCAATCTGCTCGCTGTATTCGCGCAGACGCGCGAGCGAAAAGCGGAAGTCGGCTTCGCGGCGTTGCTTGTCGAAATAGAGCCCTGTCAGCGAGCGGCCGATGAGATGGGTGATAAGCGTGCCCAAGGCGGCATAGAGCAGCACGACCCAGAAGAGAAAGCCCGGGATATAGATATTTGTGCCGGGCAGGGGATAGTTGCCGGAAAGCTCCCACAGCACGAATGAGAAGGAGACGAGCGAGCTGAGGGTGGATATCAGCAGGATCGAATAGGAGTAGATGCCATAGCCCTCGTCGCCGCCGCTGATGAAGCGGTTCACATCTTCGGCGATGCGCTGGTCCGGGTTGTCGGCCTCGCCGCCCGCAAGCGTCATGCCGTAATGAGTATGGGCCCTGAGCCAGCGCTGCACATAATGCTGGGTCAGCCAGCGACGCCACCGGATGATGAGCATCGACTGCACGACAAACTCGATGACGGCGATAGCGACATAGAAAAAGGCCCAGGGCGTGAAAACATACAGGAGCTGGCGCCAGAACTCCGCGGCGTTCTTTTCTTGAATGGCATTGAACCAATCGCGATTGAAGAAGGAGAGGCGCACGGTAATGCCGACCTGCCCCTGATTGATCAGCACCAGCACGACGATCATGGCGATCGCGATGGCGCTCTCGCGGGCTGCGAAGCGCGGAAAAGGCCAGACGCGCCCCTCGCCCCGGTCGTCCGAGTCGAAATAGAGGTCGGCGATCCGCGTCATCTCCTGCACCACGCCGATGCGGGAGATGGCGTAGACCATGATCGAAAAGACTGAGACCGTAACAGCCATGCTTTCGGGCGGGGCATACTCCGCGAGCGCCGCGGGCCACAGATTCTCCGACTGCAGCAGGCGGGTGAGGCCGAAAGCGATTGTCTCGGTCGAGAAAATCGCTGCGAAAATCCTCATGAAGGTCGACATCCCGGCGCCGCGCCAGGTGGTGACGGCGCAGAGCCCGGCGGCGACGGCGAGGACGAAGAGATCGGTATCCGCCTTATGCGCGCCAATCAGCGCGGCAAGGACGGCGAAGGCGGCGACGGCCGCGCTCAGTTTTCGCATCTGTGGCCCTTTGAAGGATGGCGGCGTCAGCGCGCGCACGCGGACGCAGAAACGCTCCCTTCACCTATGCACGGCCGGCGCGACTTCTCAATCTTCCTCTATGGGAATGATGGCGTCGCCGTTCACATGCGCGACAAGCACGGGAGACGCCTTGAAAGTGAGCACTCGACGCGGCGTAATTGTGGCTTCCACCCCTGTTTTCGGATTGCGGCCGATGCGCTCGCGCTTCGAACGGACGTTGAACGTACCGAATGAACGCAGTTTGACCGCCTCTCCGCGTAGCAGCGCCTCGCTGATTTCGTCGAAGGTGGCGTCGAGAAGCTTGCGGGCCTCGGCGCGGGACAAGGTCGGGCAACAGCCATACACCGCTTCCCGCAAAGCGGCGCGAGTCAGAGTGTTGCCGGTCTCGATTTTCTTTACCATGCTGAACAGACGCACAAGCTGGCGTTCGTCGCTGTTTTCATGATCGGTGTAGGCACGCTATTCCCCGAGTTCAAGCCAAGCGACAAAACGATCATTGATAGGAAGCAAAATGGCTTATGGCGACATAGTACTCAGAAATCAGAGAGATGCAAGGCCGTGCCGCCGCTTGGCCACACTTCCGCTTGCAGGGCTACATAATTCTGGCCACCTGCTTCAGCTAAACGCGTGAAAGCCTTCTGCCCAATGCGCCGCCGTTCTCCTGCTCTGTAAAGGGGAGGGTTAGGAAGCGGCGCATTGAACGCGGTCCACTAGCCCGGGAGCTTCACGCGGTGTTGGGCGACAGGGATCATGGCCCGCACTTTCTTGATGCGATCCAGGTCGACATAGGAGGAAACAAGGCCCGGCCCGTCGGACGCCTTGGCGACGACATGCCCCCAAGGGTCGGCGATCAGAGAATTCCCAAAGGTGAACCGCGTTTCGTGCCCCGCCTTATGGGCGCCGGTCTGCGCCGGGGCGCAGAGATAGGTCTGCGTTTCGATGGCGCGGGCGCGGCAGAGGACCTCCCAATGGTCCTTGCCGGTGACGAGGGTGAACGCGGCGGGCAGGGCGATCAGATCGGCGCCTTTTTCGGCGAGCGCCTGGAAGAGATAAGAAAACCGCAGATCATAGCAGATGGCGCAGCCGACGGTGACGCCTTCGCAATCGTAAGTCACAACCGCATCGCCCGGTTTGAACGCGGCGCTCTCGTGATATTTCGCGCCGTCCGGCGCGGTGATGTCGAACATATGGATTTTGCGATAGCGGGCAATTTCCTTGCCGTTGCGGTCGAAGGCGACGGTGGTGTTGTGCAGGCGTTCTTCTCCCGGGATCTTCTCGAGAATTGAGCCGGCGTGGATGAACACCTTGTGCTCGCGCGCGAGCGCGCTGCACATTTCGTAGGCCGGGCCGCCAGGCAGCTCCTCAGCGGCTTCCATCTTCTGCGCGCGCGAGCCGCCGATGAAGTCGAAAACCTCCGGCAGGCAGATCCAGTCCGGCTTTTCCTGAGAAACGGCCCGTTCGATGAGGGCGCGGGCGTTGGCGAGATTGACGGCCTTATCGTCAATCGAATTCATCTGAACCAGTGTGACCTTCATAGAGCTGCTCTGCTATCTTCCCAAACCGCGCGGCGCGCGCCTCTCCCGGGGCATACTACACAAGCGTCGCGGGCGGCGTATAGGTCGAATCCTCGCCTTCAGACCCGGGAATGCCGGCGCGCAGCGCAGCAAGACAGAAGTCGATCATCTGCGCGCTCGAGGGCTCGGGGCGATTGGCGTGCTCCACCATGAGGCGCGGGTGGCAAAAGCGCACGCAGGCGGTGCGAACGAGCTTGGCGGCGAGCCGCGCATTCCCTCTCTCGAATTCGCCGCTTTCCATGCCCGAGGCGACGATCGTCTCGACCAAGGCGTCGATCCGGTCGATGTGTTCGTCGATGAGCGGCCAATGTTCCGTCAGCGCAGCCTCGACCATCTCGTGCAGCTTCCGGTCGACCACGTAGCGTTCCGCGTTCATGCCCTCGTTCGAAACGACCAGCGCTTTCAGCCGTTCGGCGGCGGAGCCGGGTCCGCAAGCGATCCGTCTCGCCGCCATCTCCACCTCGTTCATCAGATGGCGCGCCACCGCGACATGGATCTCCGCCTTGGAGCCGAAGAAGCGATAGACGTTGGCCGGCGACATGCGCAGCTCGCGCGCAATATCGGCCACGGTCGTCTTCTGGAAGCCGATCTCTCTAAACAGGCGCTCCGCTGTTGCGATGATCCTTGCGCGTTGCTCGCTGTCGCGCATGTTCGGGGCGTCGGAGGCGGCGCTCATTCCGCGGCCTCTCCGGCAAGGCCCTCCGGGAGAGCGATCTCCGCCTGCGCGGACGCGGCGGCGCTATCGCCAAGGTTTTTGCGGAACCATACCGCATAGAGCGCCGGCAGGAACAACACTGTCAAGAATGTGGCGACGAAAAGCCCGCCCATGATCGTGAGCGCCATCGGCCCCCAGAAGGCCGAACGCGACAAGGGGATCATTGCGAGAATCGCCGCGAGCGCCGTCAACGCGACCGGACGCGCGCGCCGCACGGTCGCGCCGATGATCGCCTCGCGATAAGGCGCGCCGTTCTCCAGGTCCTGCCGAACCTGATCAACGAGGATGATTGAATTACGCATATCCATTCCCGAAAGCGCGATGAGCCCGAGAAGCGCCACAAATCCGAAGGGCGCATGGGCCAGATTGAGCGCGAGAGAGGCGCCGATAAGGCCGAGCGGCGCACTCATCATGACCAGCGCAACTCGCGTGAAGTCCTGAAGCTGGAACATTACGATGGTGAGCATCACGAGGCCCACGAGCGGGAACACGGCGAAGATCGACTTGTTGCCCTTGGCCGACTCCTCGATGGCGCCGCCCATCTCGATCCGATAGCCTGGCGGCAGCCGCTCGCGAATATCGGCGAGCTTGGGCCAGAGACGCGTCGACACGTCAGGCGCCTGCACGCCGTCCTTGACGCCCGAACGGACCGTAATGGTCATGTTTCGATTACGCCGCCAGAAGATCGGCTCTTCGTGTTCGTAAACAATCTTGGCCACTTGCGACACTGTGACGGGCTTGCCGTCGCGCGAATAGATCACGATGTCGCCCAGGCGCCCCAGGTCGCCGCGTTCCCCGGGCACGGCTCGGGCGACGACGTCGATCTGATCGATGCCGTCGCGCAGGGTGGTCACGGTGACGCCTGAGATAACCATTCGCAGCCGGTTGGAGACGTCCTGCGGCGTCACGCCGAGAAGCCGGGCGCGATCCTGATCGATGACGAGCCGCACGCTTGGGGTCTGCTCGTTCCAGGAGAGATGCGGATCGTCGACGCCTTCATCCGTCGCCATAACGTCTCGCACCTGGTACGCGATGGCGCGCACCTTTTGCGGATCGTCGCCGATGACCCGGTACTGAACGGCGAAGCCGGTCGGCGGGCCGTAGCTGAATCGGTCGACGCGGGCGCGCGCCTGCGGCACGGCGCCATTGGCGATCGCGGCTTCGAGCTTCTTCTTCAAGCGCTCGCGCGCTTCGATATCCTTCGAAACGATGACGATCTCGGCATAGGCTTCATTGGGGAGTTGCGGATTGAGCCCGAGCCAGAAGCGCGGCGGCCCCTGTCCGATATAGGTTGTATAGAAGTCTGCGTCCGGGTCGTCCTTGATGAGCGCCTCGGCCTGCTTGGCCGCTTCGGACGAGGCCGTGATCGACGCGCCTTCCGGCAGCCGCATCTGGACGAAAAGCTCCAGCCGCTCTGCGTAGGGGAAGAATTGCTTTTGCACGACGAGCATGCCGAGAATCGCCAGGGCGAATACGCCCGCGGTCGAGCCGATCACGAGGAGGCGGTTATCGACCGCCCAGGTGATCAATGCTCTCAGGCGCTTGTAAGCGGGCGTTGCGTAGATCGCGTCGGGGTCGTGATGCGCCTTGCCGAAATCGGGCAGAAGCTTCACGCCGAGAAAGGGCGTGAACATTACCGCGACAAACCATGAGGCGACGAGCGCGACGAGAAGCACCCAGAACATCGAGCTGGTATATTCACCGACCGCAGAGTTTGCGAATCCGACGGGCAGAAAGCCGGCCGCGGTGATCAGCGTGCCGGTGAGCATGGGAAAAGCCGTCGACTCCCAAGCGAAGGTCGCAGCTTTGATGCGATTGTAGCCTTGCTCCATTTTCACCATCATCATCTCGACCGCGATGATGGCGTCGTCCACGAGAAGGCCCAGCGCAATGATAAGGGCGCCCAGCGAAATGCGCTGCAGGTCGATCCCCAGGACATTCATCGAGATGAAGACGAGGGCAAGAACGAGCGGGACTGAAAGCGCGACGACGACGCCGGTACGAAAGCCCAGCGACAGGAAGCTGACGCCCAGAACGATGAACAGCGCCTCTATGAAGGAGCGCGTGAATTCGCCTACCGCCTCCTCGACGACCTTGGGCTGGTCGGCGACCTGGTCGATGTCGATCCCGATCGGAACCCTGGCGCGCACCTCTTCCACGGCTGCGCCGACCGCTTTGCCGAAACTGAAAATATTGCCGCCTTTCGCCATGACTGCGCCGACGATAATGGCGGGCCGGCCTTTGTAGCGCGCGAGGAAGGAGGGCGGGTCCTCGTAACCTGGATAGACATTGGCGATGTCGCCGAGGCGGATGACCTTACCGTTGGCCGGGACGGGGATGGCGGAGACCGCGTCGGCGCCCTTCAGCTCTTCGGTGACCTGGATTCTAACGCGGTGCGAAGCGGTCTCGAAAATGCCGGCGTCGTCGACGGCGTTCTGCTTGGCGAGCGAATCGAAAATCGCCTGCGGCTCGACGCCGAGATTGGCGATTTTCGCCTCGCTGAACTCGACGTAGACGCGCCGCAGCTGCTCGCCGTAAACGTCGACCTTCATCACGTCCGGGGTTTCGACCAGACGTTGGCGCAGCACTTCGACGACCTTGTCGAGCATGTTGTAGTCGGCGCCGTCGCCAGTGACGGCGTAGAGGACGTTGTCGACGTCGCCATATTCGTCGTTGACGTTCGGCCCTCGGACGCCCGCGGGCAAATCGGCCTTCAGGTCATTCAGCTTTTTTCGCAGCTGATAGAAAAGCTGCGGTATCTCCTTGGGCGGCGTGTTGTCCTTGAAGGTGATCTGCATCGCCACGAAGCCCGGCTTCGTGTAGGTCTCGATCTTGTCGAGATAAGGCAGCGTCTGCAGCTTCTTTTCACAAAGATCCGCGACCTGGTCGCGCATCTCGCGCGCTGTCGCGCCGGGCCACACGGCGGTGACATTGGCGACCTTGATCGTGAAGGAGGGGTCCTCCGCTCGGCCCAGACGTAGATAGGAATAGCCGCCGGCAATGCCGATTGCGATCATGAGGAAGAGCATGAGCGCCGGCCGCGAGACTGCCCATTTCGAGAGGTTGAAGTCCATGGGTCGGCGCTCCTAGAGGGACTGGCGCGTCATGACGCGCACCTTGCGGCCGGCTTCCAGCTTGTGGACGCCGAGCACGACAATCTGATCCCTTTCGGAAACGCCCTCTGAGACGAGCGCCGCGTCCGAGTCGTAGCGGACGAGCTTGACGGGCGAGAGCCTTAGGCGGCCGTCGTCATCCACTTTCCAGACGGCGGGCCCGTCGCCCTGATTGTAGAGCGCCGAGAGCGGCACGCTCATGATTGTCTGAGCGCCCGGAGCGGCGATGCTGAGCGTTGCGCTCATGCCGAGCTGCACCGACTGATCGGGGCGGAAAATGGAATAGCGAGCGGCGAAGGTGCGCGTCGCGGCGTCAGCGGCGGGGCTCAGCTCCCTGAGCTTTGCCTTGTAGGACTTCGCCTTGTCGGACCAGAGAGTGAGCGTCGCCGATCCCTTGTCGGCGAATGGCGTGAAATCCTCGGGCAGCGAGACGGCCGCTTCGAGCTCGCCAGAATGGGCGAGCTTGATCGCTGTTTGTCCGGCGGCCAAGACTTGGCCCGGCTCGACGAGGGTCTGGGTCACGACGCCGTCGCCGTCGGCGCGAAGCGTCGCGTAATCGAGGGAGTTTCGGGCCATTTCCAGCGCGCGCTCGGCGCGTTGCTGACGCCCGCGCGCCTCCTGGGCGGCGGCGCGAATGCGGTCGAGCGCGGCGTCGGTGGTCCAGCCTTTCTTACGCAAGGCGAGCGCGCGGTTTTCATCGCCCTGCGCCTGCGCCAACACCATTCTGGCGGCCGAAAGCTCGGCCTCGGATTGTTCTTTTTGGAGCTTGAGGTCGTTTTCGTCGAGCGCGGCCAGCGGGTCGCCCGACTTCACCTTCTGGCCTGTCTGCACGTAGCGCTTGACCACCTTGCCGGCCACTCGAAAACCAAGGTCGGATTCGACGCGGGGGCGGATGGTGGCCACGAACTCCCGCGCCTGCGACTGCGCTGCGACGCTGGGGTGAGCGACGAGGACCGGCCTGTCATAGGTCGCTTCGCCAGATTGGTCCGGACGCTTTTCGCAAGCCGCCAGTCCCAAAAGGACGGCCAGCCCCATAAGCGAAGAAAGAGAAAGGGAAACTCTACTCACGGCTGAAGCCGCCTCCGCACGCGCCTGGAGGAATGATGGCTGACGATTATTAATATTTATCATTCGTCAACAGTGGTCAAGCTTTAACCGTGGTTATACGAACAGAATCCTAACATTCGACCGCGGCCGAGCTTCTTAGCCGCTTGTCGCAGATGAATCCTTCTTCTATATGCGGCCAACCCTTGCGGCAGGGTCGGTCAAACACAATCTTGGGGAACGAAAGCGCCTTCGGATCGCGCGGCGGGCTCATGGCGAGCCGCCGTCCAGAGGCGTCGGGACCGCTTCGGGGTCCGAATTCGAAAGCGAAAGGAAAAAGAATATGGCCAAAATTATCGGCATCGACCTCGGCACGACAAATTCCTGCGTGGCCGTTATGGAAGGGTCGAGCCCTAAAGTGATTGAGAACGCCGAAGGCGCGCGCACGACGCCTTCGATCGTCGCCTTCACCGACGACGGCGAGCGCCTCGTCGGCCAGCCGGCGAAGCGCCAGGCGGTGACAAACCCCGACAAGACCTTCTTCGCCATCAAGCGACTGATCGGCCGCACCTTCGAGGATCCGATGACCAAGAAGGACATCGGCCTCGTGCCTTACAAGATCATCAAGGCGAACAACGGCGACGCTTGGGTCGAAGCGGCAGGCAAGCAATATTCGCCCTCGCAGATCTCGGCTTTCATCCTCCAGAAGATGAAGGAGACGGCGGAGGCCTATCTCGGCCAGACCGTCACCCAGGCAGTGATCACGGTTCCCGCCTATTTCAACGACGCCCAACGTCAGGCGACCAAGGACGCCGGCAAGATCGCGGGCCTCGAAGTTCTGCGCATCATCAATGAGCCCACGGCGGCGGCCCTTGCCTACGGCCTCGACAAGAAGCAGACCGGCACGATCGCGGTCTACGACCTCGGCGGCGGCACATTCGACGTTTCGATTCTCGAGATCGGTGACGGCGTCTTCGAGGTCAAATCGACGAACGGCGACACCTTCCTGGGCGGCGAGGACTTCGACAATCGGGTCGTCGAATATCTCGCGGGCGAGTTCAAGAAGGAGCAGGGCATCGACCTCACGAAGGACAAGCTCGCCCTGCAACGCCTGCAGGAAGCCGCGGAAAAGGCTAAGATCGAGCTTTCTTCCGCGACCCAGACCGAGATCAACCTGCCTTATATCACCGCCGACGCGACGGGTCCGAAGCATCTGACCCTGAAGCTGACGCGCGCCAAGTTCGAGGCCCTGGTCGATGATCTGATCCAGCGCACGGTAGAGCCCTGCCGCAAGGCGCTCAAGGACGCCGGCCTCACGGCGGCCGAGATCGACGAGGTGGTGCTCGTCGGCGGCATGACCCGCATGCCGAAGGTGCAGGAGGTCGTGAAGCAGTTCTTCGGGAAGGAGCCTCATAAGGGCGTCAACCCCGACGAAGTCGTCGCCATCGGCGCGGCGGTCCAGGCGGGCGTTCTGCAGGGCGACGTGAAGGACGTGCTGCTGCTCGACGTGACCCCGCTGTCGCTCGGCATCGAGACGCTCGGCGGCGTGTTCACGCGCCTCATCGACCGCAACACGACGATCCCGACCAAGAAGAGCCAGGTGTTCTCGACCGCCGAAGACAATCAGCAGGCCGTGACCATCCGCGTCTTCCAGGGCGAACGTGAAATGGCTGCGGACAACAAGCTGCTCGGCCAGTTCGATCTGATGGGCATTCCGCCGTCCCCGCGCGGCATGCCGCAGATCGAGGTGACCTTCGACATCGACGCGAACGGCATCGTGAACGTCACGGCGAAGGACAAGGCCACGAACAAGGAGCAGCAGATCCGCATCCAGGCTTCGGGCGGCCTGTCCGACGCCGACATCGATAAGATGGTCAAGGACGCCGAGCTGCATGCGGCCGAGGACAAGAAGCGCCGCGAGCTGGTCGACGCCAAGAACCATGCGGAAGCTTCGATCCATACGGCCGAGAAAGCCGTGGCCGATTACGGCGATAAGGTCTCCGGCGCCGACAAGAGCGCGATCGAGGCGGCCGTCGCGTCGTTGAAGAGCGCGCTCGAAGGCGACAATGTCGAGACCATCAAGGCCAAGACCAATGAGCTGGCCCAGGCCTCGATGAAGCTCGGCGAGGCGATGTACAAGGCCCAGCAGGCCGACGCGACCGGCGCCGGCGCAGCCGAGGCTCCCAAGGACGACGTGATCGACGCGGAGTTCAAGGACGTCGGCGACGACAAGAAGTAAGCAGGCTGAGGGGCGGCGCGAGCCGCCCTTTCTGCATTTGCGCAGTAATTGCGCGCCTTGACCGCCGCGCGCCGGCCCCACATTCTGAACCCCATGGAAAAAATCTCGATCAGCGACGCCCGAAACCATCTCTCGGAGCTCATCGAAAAGGCCGAGGCGGGAGAGACAATTGTGCTCACTCGTAACGGAGAGCCTGTCGCGGAGCTGGTGCCGCATCGGCGAGGCAAGGGGTTACGCTGGGAAGGGATCGAAGAATTCAAGAAAAAGTATGGAGTAGAAAAGATATTCCCTCATATTCCAGACGATTTCGATGATCCGCTTCCCGAAGACATCCTTTTACGACCGCTGCCTGAACAATGAGGCTACTGCTCGACACTCATATATTTCTGGCGATCACAGAAAATCGGATGCACAACATACCGGCGCGGGTGAGAAGGCTCGTCGACGAAAACTCCGGCGTCGTGAGCGTCGCAAGCTTGTGGAAGATTGCGATCAAAAATCGGCTCGGCAAGTTGCCTGTCTCGCTGCCGCTAGAGGCGCTGCCGGAGGCGATAAACCAGATGGAGCCTCAACTCCTTCAAATCACGGCCGCTCACGCCTTGATGCAGGTCGAGCCAGAGCCGCCGACCCGGGATCCCTTCGACCGCTTGCTACTCGCGCAATGCAAAGTCGAAGGGCTGAGCTCGTAACCATAGAACCGGGCGCTCGTCGATCACCCTTACGCGGTGACAGATTAGGTCCAGGCGCTTACATCCACGCGTGAACTGGTGTATCGGCAGCGGCCAAGGATCTGCATTGCCGCCACTTCAGGAACAGACGACGTCTGAAATGTCCAAACGCGATTACTACGAAATCCTCGGCGTCTCGAAGACCGCGACCGAAGTCGAGATGAAAATCGCCTTTCGCAAGATGGCGATGCAGTGCCATCCCGACCGCCATCCGGGCGATGCGGAGGCGGAGGCGCGCTTTAAGGAACTGAACGAAGCCTATCAGGCCTTGACCGATCCGCAGAAGCGCGCGGCCTACGACCGCTTCGGCCACGCCGCCTTCGAGCAGGGCGGCATGGGCGGCTTTGGGGCGTCGGAGGGCTTCGGCGCCTCCATGGCCGATATCTTCGAAGACCTCTTCGGCGACGTCATGGGGCGCCGGGGGCGCTCGGGGGGGCGCGAGCGCGGCTCCGACCTGCGCTACAATATGGAAATCACGCTGGAGGAAGCCTATCACGGCAAGACGGCTTCGCTCCAAATACCGACGTCGGCCACCTGCGAGGCTTGCTCCGGGACGGGCGCCAAGAAGGGATCCAAGCCCAAGACCTGCGCCACTTGCGCCGGCCATGGCCGCGTTCGCGCGCAGCAGGGCTTTTTTGCGATCGAGCGCACCTGTCCCACTTGTCACGGGCGCGGCGAAATCATCGACAATCCCTGCCCCTCCTGCTCTGGATCCGGCCGCAAGACCGTCGAGCGCTCGCTCTCCGTCAATGTGCCGCCGGGCGTCGAGGACGGAACGCGCATCCGGCTTGCGGGCGAGGGTGAGGCCGGCGTCCGCGGCGGGCCGCCGGGGGACCTTTACATCTTCCTCTCAGTGAAGCCGCATCCCTTCTTCCAGCGCGATGGGGCGGACCTTTATTGCCGCGTGCCGATCTCCGTGGTTCGCGCCGCGCTCGGCGGCGAAATCCGTGTCCATGCGCTCGACGGCTCTGAGATCAAGCTTAAAGTCCCCGAGGGCGCGCAATCCGGCAAGCAGATCAGGGCCAAGGGCAAGGGCATGCCCGTCCTGCGCGGCCGCGATCACGGCGATCTGCATGTGCAGTTGAGCGTCGAGACGCCGCAGAAGCTCACCAAGCGGCAGAAAGAGCTGCTTATGGAGTTCGAGAAGGAGTCCTCGCACGAGACGCACCCCGAGGAGCACGGCTTCTTCGCGCGGATGAAGGACTTGTTCGGAGGTTAGCGGGCGAGGTCACGGCATGTCAGCTCAAGACGCGCCTCTGACATGCTCTTTATACTCGTGCGCGTGGGAGGCCTTGCGGGTCCGTTTCTGTGGTGGAAACGGCTGCCGATCACCGCGACACTGGGAAGCACGCGACCGCTCCAATCCTTGCCAGTAGCTTAGCCGTTTGTTATAGGCTTTCCAGTTCTCAAGCGCGCCTGAATGCCTTCGCAGACAAGCGGACAGGCGTCTCCTAGCGACGTATTTGTGTTTGATTTTTCAAGGACTAAGAAAATGAAAAGCGCGGCGTTGAAGTTCTCTTCGGTGCTTCTTGCTTTGTTTGTCGGCGGATGCGCAACCTCGGGAACCGGAATTGTCAAGTTCGAACAAGCGGTTTTGAAAAATCCTTACACGGGGCAAGTTTTTGTATGTCGAGAGCGCATTAGTGCTTCAGCAGCCCCGAATTCCAGAAGGGCGTTCGAAGCCAACCAGCAAGCGTGCGTACGGAATGCAAAGGCGGCGGGCTTTACGCACGAGTTGCAGGTGACCAAGTGGCCGTGAGCGCCATCCCGGGCCGGTAGTTTTTAAGGCCGCCTGCCGCGAAGATGGACTTAAGCTCGTCTACCGCCCTGGCTCATTCATCCATCTTCCCGGGCGCCAGCCGGCTATGGCGTCGGCTGTAGAAGAAATAAATCGTCAACCCAATCGTCATCCAAATCAGAAAGCGCTCCCAGGCGATGGCCGGGAGCCTGGATAAAAGCCACAGCGAGAAGGCGACGCCCGCGAGCGGCGTGAAGGGCACGAAAGGCGTGCGGAAGCTTCTCGGCGCATCTGGCCGGGTTTTTCGCAGCACGATCACCGCGACGCAAATCACCACGAAGGCGGACAGCGTGCCGATATTCACGAGCTCGGCCACTTCCTTGATCGGATAAAGCGCCGCCACGACCGCCGTCAGCGCCCCGGCGATAAGCGTGGGCCGATAGGGCGTGCGGAAGCGCGGGTGCACCACGGCGAACCAGCCGGGCAGGAGCCCATCGCGGCTCATTGCGAACCAAATGCGCGCACAGCCGAGCAAAAAGGCGAGCATCACGCTCGTAATGCCGGCGACGGCGGCCACCGACACGATGAAGGCCACCCAGGGCAGGCCGATCGAGGCGAAGGCGGCGACGACGGGCGCCGGCGTGTCCAGCGTGTCGAAGCGCGCAATCCCGGTCAGCACCAATGACATAACGACGTAGAGCGCCAGCGAAATGGCGAGAGAGAGCAGCACCGCGCGCGGCACGTCGCGCTGGGGGTCGCGCGCTTCTTCCGCCGCCGTTGTCAGCGTGTCGTAGCCAAAGACCGCGAAAAAAACGACCGCCGCGCCTTCGGCGACCCCCGAGAAGCCGAAGGGCATGAAAGGCCGCCAATTTTCGATGCGCACAAAGGGCAGGCCAACGGCGATCACGAACAGCACGGCCGCGATCTTTACAACCACCATTGCGGTGTTGAAACGCGCGCCCCATTCGATGCGCAGCGTCAAAAGCGCCGCGACGCCCAGCGCGCCCAGCGCCGCCAGGAGATCGACCACATGGCCGGGGCCTGTTCCCGCCGCGCCGGCCGCCCAGTCGGGAAGCGGAAGGCCGAGCTGGCCGAGCAGCGACTGCAAGTATGCGGACCAGCCGATGGAGACGACCGCGACGACCAGCGCATATTCGAGCAGCAAGTCCCAGCCGATGATCCAGGCGACCAGCTCGCCCAGGACCGCATAGGCATAGGTGTAGGCGCTTCCCGCGACGGGAATGAGCCCCGCAAATTCCGCGTAGGACAGCGCCGCCGCGCCGCTGGCGACGCCGGCGATCAAGAACGAGAGTGCGACGGCCGGACCGGCCTGCGTTGCTGCGACGACGCCCGTCAGCACGAAAATGCCGACGCCGATAAGTCCGCCGAGGCCGATGCTGGTGAGCTGCCAAACACCGAGCACGCGGGGGAAGCCGCCCGATTGGCCGGCCTCCGCCCGCAGGCGCTCGATCGATTTGGCGCGCGCCAGCTCGCGTAGGCTCATGCTTTGGCCCCTTCCTATCTGGGGCTCCACATAAGCGATCGCGCTGGCGCTGTCATGTTTGGGCGGAAAGAGCGGCGGAGCCGCTCTTCTGCTCGAATTACTTCTCTGCCTGCTCGAGATGCGTCAGCGCTTCTTCGGCGTGCTTCGTCGCGGCTTCAGCCTTTTTCTCCTTGCCCGTCTCGATGGCCTTCTCGAGATGGGTGATGCCCTGCTTGGTATGCGGGTTCGCCTTTTCTTTCTCCGCCGCCTCGGCGTGTTGCAAAGCCTGCTCGGCATGGGTCACGAGCACGTCCGCGTGCCCCATCTTCCCGTGCTCGATCGCCTGCTTTGTATGCATGATTGCTTGCGCGAGATGGCTTTCAGCGAAGGCCAGTCGTGGGGCGAAGGCCAGCCCGAAAGCAAGGGAAAGCGCGACTGCGAAAACTCGGCGGTTCATGGACCTGCTCCTTAAATAATGCCGCATTACCAATATGGAGCGGGCGCGTCGCTCTTCCAGTTGCAGGCGCCCGGCGAGACCGCTCGGCGTCTCTCCCTCTACTGCCTATCGGCCGCGTAAAGCGCGCAGCTCTCGCCGAACTCACCGAGCCCATCTTCCAAATGCGAGGCGAGGAGAGGTATTCCCAATAGATAAGCCGACGTTGGTCCGGCGTGCCGCTCCCGGGCCTGGCGAACCGCCTCGTCCCAATCATTTGCAGAAAAATCGCCGCGTCCGACCCAGGCCAGGGCCACGAGCTCGGCCTGCTCGTCTTCGTCCATCGCTTCGATGAAAGAGGCGATCTCGTCACGCACCGTATCGAATGCGTCCTCCGTCATGACGCTCACGAAATTGTCGTCGGTCGCATTGGAGGCGTCGGCCTCCATGCCTTCATCTTCGCTTTCGAGCTCACGCGCTTTCACGACAATGAAGCAAACCTTGTCTGTATTGATGGTGGGCATGGCAGTGTTCCCCTTGGCGTCGGCCGTGGCTTTACCGCGGCCCTCGTCGGCCGCCGGCGCCCTTTGCATATATTCACCCCGCCCGGTTTGGACCCTTTGGCCCGCACTATTTTTGCGACGCTCGCCGAAGAGAAAACTGCGTCAGTCCGACGCTGGCTGGCCGCAAAGGCGTGGAGGCCTGAAATCAAAGGAGTATAGGGTCAGCGAGCTTTGGTCGGCGTGCAGATGCGCGCCCTTTGTACATGTCCATGCAAATTTATGTAAATCGCGTTATCTAACAGTATATCTATACTGCATATATGTTATATATACGTATAGACATAATATATCGTCAATATTTTGACACGATACAAAGTCAATATTCGCAGTGTGACAGTTAAAGAGGAGTAAGAGTGAAATGATGCCCAATGAAATTTTGCGAACATTTCGCGTTGTTTCTCTTCCTGGATCTAATCCGTCGCCAGCCCAATTGAGCGACTATAAGAGCGCCTACGCCATGTGGAAAATGGTCTGGTCAGAGACGTTCAGAGAATTGGATGGGCTTGAAAGCATGTTCTCTGACGATTTCGCCCGGCAGGATGAAATCCTTTGCGTTTTTCGCGGCCCAGTGTGTTTGGCGCTGGGCCTCATGCGCTGGAGGGACATCGAGCTTTCGAGCGTGCGCGAGGATTCGTATTTTCAGATATGGCCCGCTGAAGCCATTGATAAGCTGCGGTCCAACGGGAAAGACATCGTCATTTTCTGCAATTTGACAGTTCATCCAATGGCCCGAAGCAACGCCCTCGGGTTGCCGATGAAGGACGTCATGGTGGGCCTTCTGATCCAGCGCTTTTTGGAGTCGGGCTCAGACGCCATGACCGGCGTCATGCGCGCGAACCGCGGCATGCACAAGGTGGCGTATCGACTTGGCGCGACGGCTCTTGCGACCGGTCTGGTTCACCACAATTCGCCGGTCGATCTCGTCGCCTTCTTTCCCGAGAGCCTGATTGGCGGCGAACCGGAGGTTGCCTATGCGGTCCGTTATCTTTGGGACGTCAAACGGCAGAATAGCGCACACGCGGACCAACAAAAGGAGGCGAAAAATGCGTAACGCCCTCGATCTTCTCTTGAAGAGCGTAGAGAGAGAAATGTCCGCATGCCCTTGGGAAAATCCCAATGTCTACGCGGATTTCACGGCTCAAACCTACTACTACGTCTGCCACTCCACGAGGCTTTTGGGTCTTGCGGCGGGCCGTTGCCGGGTCGACCGAGACGTGCTTCACCGCCGCTTCGTTCGGCATATCGGCGAGGAAAAACTGCACGAGCGCCTCGCTTTGAACGACCTGCATGGCTTGGGCATGAAACTCGAGGACTTTCCAGAACGTTCGATAACAAGAGCGTTTTACGAGTCGCAGTATTACAAGATCGAGCACGTCGATCCCACGGCCCTTCTTGGCTACATTCTTCTTCTCGAGGGTGTCGCGGTGTCCTTGGGAGCCGAACTCCACCAGCGCGTCGAGCGGGCGCATGGCAAACAATGCGCGAACTTTTGGAGGGTCCATGCCGAGGAGGATATCGATCATCTGCCGAAAGCCTTTGCCCAGGTCGAGGCGCTGTCGGCGAGCCAGAAAAACCACATCCTCATAAACATGGTCCAGTCCGCTGATCTTTACCGCCAGATCATCGCGCAGGCAGCTGGAAGCCAGCGTACCGATTCAGGTAAGAGAGCGGCTTAGCTGTGTTCAGCATATAAGCTAGACGCTCGCGCCCTACATCGGCGCGAGCGCCGTGAACGCGGCTCCACCGAGCCCTTGTCCCCGACCAGCGCGCCTTGCATATACTTCTTTACTTATATTTTATGGCGAAACCCTCTCGGAGCAGCGAATGCGCATCGGGGCGCCCAAGGAAATCAAGGACAACGAATATCGCGTCTCGCTGACGCCTTCCTCCGTCGCAGAGCTGGTCCATGCGGGCCATGTCGTTTTGATCGAGAAAGGCGCGGGCGAAGGCGCGGGGCTCGCCGACCAGGATTACGCGCAGGCCGGCGCCGTCCTCGTCGATGCCGCGGAAGAGATTTTCTCCGGCGCGGAGCTGATTGTGAAGGTCAAGGAGCCGCAGCCGCGTGAAGTCGAGTCGTTGCGGCCGGGCCATGTCCTTTTCACCTATCTTCATCTCGCCGCCGACGCCGCGCTCACGCGCGCCTTGATGGAGAGCGGCGCGGCTTGCATCGCCTATGAGACGGTGACGGCGCCCTCGGGACAGTTGCCGCTGTTGGCGCCGATGTCGGAGATCGCCGGCCGCCTCGCGCCGCAGGTGGGCGCGCGCTTCCTCGAAAAGGAGGAAGGCGGCAGAGGCGTGCTGCTCGCCGGCGCGCCCGGGGTTCCGCCGGCGGAGGTGCTGATTCTCGGCGCGGGAAGCGTCGGCGCGCAGGCGACCGTGATCGCGCTCGGCATGGGCGCGAGCGTGCTCGTCGCCGATCGCAGCACGGACGCCCTACGGCGTCTCGATGCGAGATTCGGTTCGGCTGTGCGGACCATCTATTCCACGCGCACATCTATCGCCGAGACGATCAAGCGCGCCGATCTCGTCGTCTGCGCCGCCCTGACCCCCGGGGCGCGGGCGCCGACGCTTGTCACGCGGGAAATGCTGGGAACAATGAAGCGCGGGGCTGTTATCGTGGATGTGGCGATCGACCAGGGCGGCTGTTGCGAGACGTCGCGGCCGACCACTCATTCGGAGCCAACCTACGTTGTGGACGGCATCGTGCATTATTGCGTCACCAATATGCCGGGCGTCGTGCCGCGGACCTCTACCTTCGCACTGAACAACGCCACTTTGCCCTTTATTCTGGCCATCGCCGACAAGGGATGGCGCGCCGCGCTCGGGGACGACCTGCATTTGCGCGCGGGTCTGCAGCTTATAGACGGGCGCGTCGTATCCGCGCCGGTGGCGGCGGCGCATGGGCTGCCCTTGGCCCCGGACTCGAATTTTCTCGGTGGCTGAGTGTTGAACGCCTCCGCGACAACATGGCCGGCCGGCCCGGCTTTTCGGTTTCTATCAGGCTGTAATATATCGATGTTAGCTTCATCGGGGTCATGCGGCGGGCGGCCTGCCGCTTTCATCGCCATCCAAACGCCGATAGACGCGCGAGGCCGGTATGGCATACTGGCGCTCGCAAGAATTTCGAGGAGAAATCATGACGGCCACTCGCGACGGAGAGCCTGCGATCAAGCGGCGGAAGGCCGCGCCAGGGATCGGGGCGGCGTCCGAGCCGAAGACGAAGTCCAGAACTGGAAAGGCTAAGGCGGCTCCCGCCAAGGTCCAAGAGACTGCGGCGCCGGATGCAGAACCGGTCGCCAGCTCGGCGCGCAAGGAGAAAAAGCCCGCGCCTCGCAAGCCCCAACCGGCCCATGCTCAGCCCTCGGCTCCTCTGCCGCCAATGCCGACTCCGGTGACAAGCGTCGATATCGAGATGATGGCCGAGAATATGGCCAAGCTCGTCGATCAGGGCCGCAAGGCGCTCGCCGCCGCGATCGGCAACGCTGATGCGGGCGGGCAACGAAGCGAGCTTGCGGCGAGCGTCGCCGATGCAACCAAGACGCTGGGCGTCGTCGCGGAATATTGGATGGCGCAGCCCGAGCGCGCCGCCGTGGCGCAGGCCGAGCTCTATGGCGGCTTGAGCGAGATTTGGCGACAAACCATGCGCCGCTACACCGGCGAAATGGTTCCGCCCGTCGTGCCGCCGGACCCCGGCGACAAGCGCTTCGCCTCGCCCGAGTGGGAGCAATATCCCTTCTTCGACTGGCTGCGCCAATCCTATCTCTTCGCAGCGCGCTGGGCGGGCGAGATGGTGGACAAAGCCGATGGGCTCGACGCCCAGACGCGCGCCAAGGCCGCTTTTTACACGCGCCTGATTGCGAGCGCCGTCTCGCCGTCCAATTTCGTGGCGACCAATCCCGAGCTGCTGCGCGCGACGATCGAAAACAAGGGTGACAATCTCATTCGTGGCCTGAAGATGTTCGCCGAGGACATCAACGCCGGCGGCGGCATGCTGAAGATTCGCCAGAGCGACGACAGCAAGTTCCGTCTCGGGATCGACCTCGCCAATACGCCGGGCAAAGTCGTCTGGCGCAACGACGTGATGGAGCTGATCCAATACTCGCCGACGACCGAAGAGGTCTATGCGCGCCCTCTGCTCATCACGCCGCCCTGGATCAATAAATTTTACGTGCTCGACCTGAACAAGGAGAAAAGCTTCGTGCGCTGGGCGGTGGAGCAGGGCTTCACCGTCTTCATCATTTCCTGGGTAAACCCTGACGAGAGCAAGGCCGAGAAGGGCTTCGAGGCCTATATGCACGAAGGAATTCTCACGGCGCTCGACGTGATCGAAAAAGTGACCGGCGAGCGCAAGGTGACGGCGGCGGGCTATTGCGTCGGCGGCACGCTGCTCGCCCTGACGCTCGCCTATATGGCCGCGACCGGCGACGACCGCATCGAGAGCGTCACCTTCTTCGCGACCCAGGTGGATTTCAGTGAGGCGGGCGATCTGCAAATCCTCATCGACGAGGCGCGCATGGCGGCGCTCGACGAGGCCATGGCGAAGACCGGCTATCTCGAAGGCGTGAAGATGGCCAACGCTTTCAACATGCTGCGGCCCAACGAGCTGATCTGGACCTATGTCGTCAACAACTACATGAAAGGGGTCGAGCCCGTAGCCTTCGATCTGCTTTACTGGAACTCGGATTCGACCCGCATTCCCCGCGCCAACCATTCTTTCTACATGCGCAGCTGCTACCTCGAAAACCGCATCACCCGCGGCGAGATGACGATGAGCGGCGTGCCCATCAATCTGCGCCTGGTGAAGATCCCGGTCTACTCGATCGCAACCAGGGAAGATCATATCGCGCCGGCGCGTTCGGTTTTCCGCGGCGTAAAATTTTTCGGCGGCGACGTCACCTATGTTCTCGGCGGCTCCGGCCATATCGCCGGCATTATCAATCCGCCGTCGAAAAATAAATACGACTATATGGTCGGCGGGCCGGTTAAAGGCGCATTCGAGGATTGGGTGACGAAAGCCGAGGAGCATCCAGGCTCCTGGTGGCCACATTGGCTCGAATGGATCACGGCCCAGGCGCCGCGCAAGGTCCCGGCAAGGGAGCCGGGCGGCGGCAAGCTGGAAATTCTTTGCGACGCGCCCGGGGAATATGTGCGCGTGAAGGCCTAGCTGTAGCGTCTGAGGAGGTTGTTCACCCGAGCTGAAGGCTTGAGAGTGGTCGTTGCCACACGATGCACTCGGGACTTCTTCGGATGAACAACCCCCACAAGAATGCGCGAACGACGCCGCT
>JAMBEQ010000150.1 GCA_024506175.1 Methylocystis sp. | reverse complement strand
GCGCACGCGGTCGCCGGGGCGGAACATTTCGCGCGGGATCATCTCGTCGCGGCGGATGATGCCTTCGCCGCGGCCGAGATCGATGATCACATTGCCATATTCCACGCGCTTGACGACGCCGTTGACGATCTCGCCGATGCGATCCTTATATTCCTCGTATTGGCGGTCTCGCTCCGCCTCGCGCACCTTCTGAACGATGATCTGCTTGGCCGACTGTGCGGCGATGCGGCCGAAGTCGAATGGCGGCAGCGTCTCGGAAATCCAGTCGCCGGGCTGAGCCGCCGGGTTGCGTTTGCGCGCGTCCTCGAGCGAAATCTGCGTCGCCTCATTTTCGACCTTGTCGACAACGAGCAGCAGGCGCGAGAATCGCACTTCGCCGGTGCGGGGATTGATCTCCGCGCGCACTTCGGTCTCTTGGCCGTAGCGCGAGCGCGCCGCCTTTTGCAGCGCATCCTCCATCGAGGCGATGACGATCGAGCGGTCGATCGACTTCTCGCGCGCGACGGCGTCGGCAATCTGCAAAATCTCAAGTCGGTTGGCGCTGACGGCCATAATCAATCTCCCTCGGAGCGGGCGGCGCGGGGCTTTGCGGGCGCCGGACCTTTCTTGAACTGGGTTTGCACGCCGGCCGGAACCAGCGGCTTGGGCTTATTCTTTTGTGGGCCGCGGAAGCGCCCCGGGCCCCGTCGTGGGCGCTCTTCTTCTTGGGCGGCGCCTTCTTCTTCCTCGGCCGACTGCTGCAGCTTGCCGGCGCGCAGCGACTCGCGGATGAGCGTCTCGGTCAGCATCAGCTTGGCCTCGTCCAGATCGGCAAGCGGCACGGTGACGAGCTTTTCCTCGTCGGCGCGCGCGTCGGTGCGCTCGATGGTCACCTTGGCGTTGCGGCCCTCGCCCTGGACGCTCTTGATGATGCCGCGAAAGCGCTTTCGCCCCGATTCGAGCGGGTGCGTCAGCTCGACGCGCGCCTCGTGGCCGGCGGCGCGAGCAAAGTCAGACACGCGCACGAGCGGGCGGTCGACCCCCGGCGAAGAAATCTCGAGCCGATATTCATTGGCGATGACGTCGGCGACGTCGAGCTCGGGGGAGAGCGCCTGGCTCGCCGCCTCGCAATCGTCGATCGTCATGATCCCATCAGGCCGCTCGGCCATGATCTGGAGCGTCTGGCCGTTCTGCTGCATGAGCTTGACGCGCACCAGCCGGAAACCCAGCTGCGCCAGCACGGGCTCGGCGATGTGCGCCACGCGCGCGGCGGCGCCTGTCTCCGACACGAGGCGAGGCTCGTCGAGCGGGGCGTCGATGAGAGCGGCGTTCTGCGTCAAGCGGGTCTTTTTCCCTGTCTGTGATCGGCCAATACGAAAAGAGCGGGTCCCCGGTGGGGGCCCACTCTCAACCGCGACCATCCAAGGAAGGTCGTTATGAGATGGAATTTGGGACCTTATACAGCGAAGGGGTCGAGGAAGCAAGGAAAAGCGGGAGGCCGGCTTTTCTCTGGCAAGATGAACTTTAGGTTTCAGCAGTGGGGGCTCGGCCGGAGGATAAAGCGATGACGGAAGGGAACGTGGTCTTCGGTGTTGTGGCGTTGCTGTATGCGGTAGCCGCCATGGAGATTTTTATTCTGGGGTGGTGAGACACTAGACGGCCCGGATTTTCGTCGATGATCAGCCGCCTGCCCTGCGGCGCGCGCGGAAACGGCCGACTAAATATGGCTGACGTGGCGTCACCCGAAAGGGCGGCCTTTCAATACCGTAACCTGACGACGTCAAACAATCTGCTTCAAACCGATCAGGATCAAAGCCACGCCGCCAACGACTGCGGCCCTGTCAGATATGCGCCTCCTGATAAAAAAATCCGCGACGTAATTCCCGGCGAACAGCGCCGCGAAGCTGACCAGGGACGACAAGGCGCCAACCAGCAGCGGTTCGACCCCTAAGAAGCCAGCCGTGACGCCGCCGCCGACGTTGTTCATGGATAAAGCGAAGCCTAGGAACGTGCCTTCCAAGAGATCGATATGTTTAGAGTCGTCGACGTCCGCGTGGTGCGGCTTGCTTAAGATAGCGATATGCGCCGTCGCCGTTTTTTCCTCGTGTATTCTTTCGTGCCAGCTTTGCAGGCGCGCGTGAAGGATCATCCATAATCCCAGGGCGACCAGCAGCGCCATGGCCAGGAAGGACGCGAAAAACTTCCCCAGCAAGGCCATGATCGTTCCGCCCAAATAGGCGGCCGCCGTCGAGACAAAAAGCGTAATGACCGCAATCCAAGCGTTTATCGCCAAACTGACCCTCGTCCCCTGAACGCTATAGGCCAGTCTCGCGCCGAGATTGTCGATGTTATTGGCCAGCGCGATGACAATGGCGGAAAGCAATAGATGAAAATGAAATTGAGCGTTTTCCGCCCTCGTAAGCAGCGTTGCGGCAAGCGTAGGCAATGCCGCCGCTGCAAGGGCGCCGACCCCGATGAATATTGCCGCTTTGAAGCTTGCTAAGCGAGAATCGTCGGCTGCTGTCGGGCGTCTACTTCTCGACAATTTTCCCCCAATCCGACCTGCATGAAGTAACGCCGACCCAGGAATAGCGAAACATGGGACGCCCACGCGCCGGGGGAAGACCGCAATCGTCGCAACCGTCGCCTTGCGCTTCGCGCGGGCGATCCTTTTTAACCCGAGTTTCAACGTGAAAAGCTTGGAGCGGAGCTCGAAACGAGCAAACGCTCGGGGGATCGCCTAACCGGAAGCCAGCCGCAGCGCGATTATAAATACCGCAACGAGGACGGCGAGCATGATGGCATAGGAGATTTCGCTGCGGATGAACATGCCGACAACATGCCACAGCCTTGCGACGCACTCAATTAGCCATATCCAAACATAGAAAACACGCGCAGCCGGCTGCCAGCGCCAACGCCCGAAGATCAAGCTGGCGCCCGCCAGTCCCCCGGTCAGTCCAAGCCGTGCGACGCCAGCGCGCTTGGCGCCTTCTTGTCATCTATGCGTAATAGATAGAGGCGCGCTAGACGAATCCCGGCTGCGTGATGCTCTTCTCGAAACTCGATCCTGCTTTTGACGTCGGCGCGCCCACAAGGGCGCGGATCGTTCACGACGCCGTGCCCGGCCGCTTGCGGCTGCGCCACGCGGGCCTCGTCGGGGACGATGCGCAAAGGCTTCGGGTCGAAAAAGTTCTGCGGCTGCTTCCCGGCGTCACCAGCGTCCGGACCAACGGGGTGACGGGATCGGCGCTCATAATTTTTCACGCCCCGGCGACAGCTCGATCGCTCGCCGCCGCGCTCGACGCCGCCGCGATCGAGGCGGAAACGAGCCCCCTTGCGCCAGAAGGCGCCGCCATCGCGTATCCGGAAAGCCCGCCCGCCGACGACGCACAAGCCTGTCACGCCGAATCCGCCGATGCGGTCGCGGCGCGGCTTTGGACTCGGCTTGCCGGCGGTTTGAGCGCGCAGGAGGCGGCGGCGCGCGTAGCCAAATGGGGGCGCAACGAATTGAGGCCGGCCGAGCCGCGCTCGGCCCTGGCAATTTTCGCCGAGCAAATGACCAGCCTGCCGATTGCCCTCCTCGCTGTCTCGGCGGCATTATCGCTGGCGACCGGCGGCGTGGCGGACGCCGTCATGATCGGAGCCGTCGTGCTGGTGAACGCGGGAATCGCCACGGCGACCGAGCGCGAGGCCGACCACACGATCCTGGGTCTAATGGCCGAGCGACCGCAGCCGTCGATTGTGGTCCGCGACGGCGCGCGGCTAACAATCGACTCCGCCCAGCTGACGGTCGGCGACATTCTCCTGATCGAGCGCGACACGCTCATTCCGGCGGATGCGCGGCTCATTAGAAGCGACGATCTGAGCGTCAACGAGTCTCCTCTTACGGGCGAGGCGTATCCGGCTGCAAAGGACGCGCACGCGCTTCTGCCGCCCGAAACAGTGGTGTCCGACCGCCGCAACATGGTTTTTCGCGGCACGGCGGTCACGGGCGGCTCGGGATCCGCAATCGTCACCGCCGTGGGGGCGCGCACGGAGATGGGCCGGGTGCAGGAGCTGCTCGGCGCCGTGCGGCCCCCGGAGACGCCGATCCAGCGCGAGCTCGGCGAGGTCGGACGCGAGCTGGTGATCATCAATGGCCTCATCTGCGCCAGCGTCTTCGCGCTGGGCGTGTTTCGCGGCCATCCGCTCGCGCATACGCTGCGCAGCGCCATCTCTCTCGCCGTCGCGGCGATTCCCGAAGGGCTGCCCGCAGTCGCCACCACGACCTTGGCGATCGGCGTTCAGGACATGCGCAAGCGCAAGGTGCTCGTGCGCAAGATCGACGCGGTCGAGACGCTCGGCGCGGTCGAGATCGTGGGTCTGGACAAGACAGGGACGCTCACTGAGAACCGTATGGCCGTCGAAGCTGTCCATGTCGACGGCGCGATGCTCGGCTTGCATGAGGGCAGGCTGCTTCTGGACGGCGATGAGACAGACGACGCTTTGCGCGATATGGCGCGGCGACTTTTCGAGGTGGCGGCGCTGTGCAGCGACGCGGCCGCGATTCACGACAAAGAGGGAATAGCGATCGAGGGCACGCCGACCGAGACCGCCCTGCTTGCCGCCGGCGTCGCGCTTGGCGTCGACCCAGTCGATCTGCGGCTCTCCGCGCGCGTCGTCGCAAGCGCGGCCCGCGGTGAAGGCCGCAAGCGCATCAGCACGCTGCACGAGACGGCGGCAGGCGCGGGCCTGCTTTGCGTCAAAGGCGATCCCGTCGAGGTACTGACGCGCTGCGCGCGGCGCCAAACGCTTGAGGGCGTCGTCCCCATGGACGACGCGGCGCGCGCCGCCGCTCTCAAGGCCAATGAGCGCATGGCCGGGGACGCGCTACGCGTCCTCGGCGTCGCTTTTCGCGAGGGCGACGGCGATCCGCGCGACGAGCGCGACCTCGTCTGGCTCGGCCTCGCCGGAATGGCCAATCCGATCCGCGCCAGCGTGCGTCCGGCGCTGAAGCAATTGCATCGCGCTGGCGTGCGAACCGTGATGATCACCGGCGATCAGAGCGCCACCGCCTTCGCCATCGCGCGCAATCTCGACCTCGCAGAGGGCGACGAATTGCGCGTGTTGGAAGCCGGCCAGATCGCCGAGATGCCCCCGGAGCTCCTCGAGGCGCTCGCGTCGCAGCCGCATGTCTTCGCGCGCGTCAGCCCGGTCGACAAGCTCAATATCGTCAAGGCGCTGCAAGCCAATGGCCGTATCGTCGCAATGACGGGCGACGGCGTCAACGACGGGCCGGCTCTCCGCGCGGCGGATGTCGGCATCGCCATGGGCGGCGAAGGCGCGGACGTCGCCCGCCAGGTGGCGGACATTGTGCTGGCGACCGACGACATGGACGGCGTCGTCGAGGCGATCAGGCTCGGGCGCGCAACCTACGCAAACATCCGCAAGGTGCTGCGCTATCTCGTCTCCACCAACGCCTCGGAGACGTTCGCCATGCTCGGAGCTGCGCTCGTCAACGCCAATGAGCCGCTGACGCCGATGCAGCTGCTTTGGCTCAATTTGGCGACCGACGCCCTGCCCGCCCTCGCGCTCGGGCTCGAGGCCCCGGAATCGGACGTGCTGGATCAACCTCCGCACGATCCCGCTGCGCCGATCATGGGGGCCAATGATTTTCGACGAGTTCTCCGCGAGGGGACCGTGATCGGGGCCGTCGCGCTCATCGGCTACTACAGCGCGGGCGGCTTTGCCAGGAATGCGCGCGCCAACACGGTCGTCTTCCACGGGTTGACCTTCGCGCAATTGCTGCACGCTATCGCCTGCCGGTCAGAGACGCGGGGCCTTACGGCCGAATTCGGCCGCCCGCCCAGCCCGCGCCTCTATGGCGGCGTCGGCGCGTCCTTGCTTTTCCAATGCGCCGCGCAGTTTCTACCGGCGGCGCGGGGCTTCCTCCGTCTCGCGCCGCTCGGTCCGGGCGACCTCCGGCGCATCGGCGCTATCGCCATCGGCAGCTCCCTCGCGAATGATTTCCTGGGCTACATAGTCGAGCGCCGGGCGGCCCGCGGCGCCGCCTGTCACGATGGAGAACGCCATGTCCCCTGACATGATCTTCACATCCGAGTCCGTGACGCCAGGCCATCCCGACAAGCTCTGCGACCAGATCAGCGACGCGGCGATCGACGCCCTGCTACGAGAGGATGAAACCGCGCGGGCGGTGGTGGAATGCGCGCTAGCGACCGGCGTCCTGTTTCTCGCCGCGCGATACGCCGCCGACGCCCGGGTCGATCTGCCGTCGCTTGCCCGAAGGGTCATGCAGAACGCCGGCTATGTCGCAGAAAGTTTCGACGCCCGCAGCTGCTCAATTTTGACCAGCCTCGCTGAGCTTCCGCTCGAGACGCGCGAGGCGGAGCCGCTCGCCGACGACGAAGAGGCGATCGCGCGCCGCGTCGCCCATGTGCAGGCGAATGTGTTCGGATACGCCTGCCGCGACACGGCGGAGCTGATGCCGGCCCCGATCGCATACGCCCACAGGGTCGCAAGAGCGCTTGACGCCGCGCGCCGCAACGGCTTTTTCGAGCTGTCGCCAGACGCCAAGACCCAAGTTTCCGTTCAATATAGGGAAGGCCGCCCGACCCGTGTGCACAACCTCTCGCTTACCGTCGCGCTGGGCAGTTACGGCTCGACGGAGGCGCAGGACCGGCTGCGGGCGCTCGCGCTCGACGCTTTGGCGAAAAATGACGTGCGTCCGGACTCCGATACGCGGGTCGTCATCAACGCCGGCGGTCCGTTGGAGATCGGCGGACCGGCGCGTCACGCGGGGCTGACAGGCCGCAAGAACGGCATCGATTCCTATGGCGAGATCGCGCGCATGAGCGGCTCGGCGCTCTCCGGCAAGGACCCGTCGCGCATCGATCGGGCGGGCGCCTACGCCGCCCGCTACGCCGCCAAGAATATCGTCGCGGCCGGTCTGGCGGAACGATGCGAAGTGCATTTGGCCTACGCCATCGGCCAAGCCGAGCCCTTGAGCCTTTCCGTCGAGACCTTCAACACAGGGAAGTTCAGCGACGAGGCGCTCGCCAAGCGGCTTGCCGCCGCGCTCGACTTCCGCCCCGCGGCGATCGTGCGGCGCTTCTCCCTGCGAACGCGGCCGAAAACCGCCGGGGCGGCAGGCTTCTATTTGCCGCTCGCGACATTTGGACACTTCGGACGCCCCGATCTCGACCTTCCCTGGGAGGCCACCGATCTGGCCGAGGCCTTGGGCGGTTAGAGAGCATTCCGCAAAAGTTGATAGACGTTTGCGATTGGAATGCGCTCAAACTTTTAGTTTCCACGAGCCCTTATCTTGCATCCCCGTTCGATGAGAGCGCGCCAAGCTCTATTCGCCGCCCTCGGGCATGCCCCTGCCCCAGATTCCGCTGAGGTGGCTCGCGTACCAGAGCAGCGTCAGCGCCGGGGGGAAAAACTTCTCCCGTGACATCTGCCAGAGCGCGAGCCCAGCCAGCCCCAAGGAGACCAAAAGCTTGGGATCGAGCTCGACCGGGGTCTCGGCTTCGGGCGCGGGAGCCTTTCCGACATTGAAAAGCCCCGCCTCGCGCGCCGCGCTGCTGATCTTTTCGAGCGGCCCCCCGTGCTCGATCAGCACGCTGCCGGTGAGCGGCGTCGTCGCGATTTTGTAGACGCCGGGCATCGCCGACAATCCGCTGGCGACGGAGGCGAAAAAGGCCGCGTCTCCCTGTTGGTCGGGGAAGCGCAAACGGGCCCGGCCGGGCATCGCGTGCGCAACTTCGGCGGTTGGCAGAGCCGCATCCGTCATTGCATTTCCTCCGAAGCGGGGGGCGAAGAGGGCGCCTCGGCGGCGGCCCCTTGCGGCGGGGGTTGCGCCGGCTTTGCGCCAGCGGCCTTTTTCGCCTCCGCCATGGCGGCCGCGAATATATCGGCCGCCGCCTCGGCCCTGGCCTCGGCGAAAAGATCCTCCGCCGCCTCCACCATCTGCGCACCCTGCACGCGCGCTTCATGATAGGCCATCACCGCCGCCTTGAGCGCGGCCTTGGCGACGGGACGGGCCCGTTTGGCCTCGCGACCGAGCAGCAAGGTCGCCGCGGCGCCGGCCGCCACGCCCAATGCAAATCCCCAGGGCTTCATGAATCGTTCTCCAGTCGGAAACAAAAGCGTTGCACAGGCGCAAAAAGCGTGGCCCCGCCCGTCTCCCCGCACCGTCCGACGCGGTCGCAAAGGTTATATGACACTTCGCTTTTGAAGAAACGCGGGCAAAAAGATCGTCGACTATTCGGTTATCGAGAGCCCTTGCACCACACCGCTGAACTGATATGCGATGAGATTAGACTCCCATTGCCACCCTGGCGCACGCCTCAACTTCTTAGCACGGCGTCTCCCCACCGGAAGAGAGATGACATCATTCTAATAATGACGCCAATAAGTCCTGAACCCCCATAAAGACTCGTTTTGTTAAGTTGGATATAGATGAACGACGGTCTGTCAGATTGATTGGTGAGTTCGCAGACGAAAAATCCTTCGCGGGCTCTTATTGAATTAAAAAGGATCTTTACGGAGTCTGAAAAATCCCTGGCCATTTGCCTTCTGAGCGCCTTTCTATCAAAGCAGCCTGATCCGGTTTCGCTCCTTCCCGGGCTAAACAGCGCTTCGCCGCTGGATTCCGAGAATTCCCCCTCTGCGCCCGTTGTATCCGTGGGCTGCAGCGTACATACAATATTCTCTGTTGCGGCGATCACGTTGCCAAGGGCGATCCTGCGCCGCTCACCAGGCTCAAGTCTTTCGCTCCAAACCATCGTCCGGCCAGAAAGGCATAAAATCGAATGTTGGGGTTGTGGGTCTTTTGGCCTCGCAACGTAGACATAAGGCGCACGAGCCCAGCTCATGATAGAAGGGCTGCAAGCTTGTGACGTTATCTCAACATTTGACGATGAGCAGAGGTAGTTCGGTTGCAGGAACAGAAGTGGTGGCGCGCCATCTTTAGTCAGTTCCGACAGATCTATTTTATGCACGATATTTCCATCGCCGGCCGTCAGCAAAACTTCGCTCTGACTCGAAATTGCCCTAATGATGTTGAACTTAACATCCCCCCCGCCCCATAGAATGCGATTCAAAAAATTCAGTTCATCCATTATTCGAGGACGGTGAGGGATTAGATGGGGACTCTTATGGAGAAGGTTCACCATCCCCGGCCACTTACTGACGGAGCGGCCAGGACGATCAAAAATCGTCGTGTTCGGTCCAATCGTAACGACGACCCCTTGGCGGCCGTCTAGAAGCTGAAAGTCCACCTCGCCTTCTTCTAGAACGAGACGCGTCATATTGAAGAATGGATGTCGCATGGGGTATTTCCCGATTTCTTGGGGTGTAGAACCCGGCAAAATATTTTGAGAAAAACCCTTATTTCTGGCTACAAATACGCCAGCCTCGCCATAACCTGAAGGGTGGGCTCGGGGCTTCTCGCTTTTTTTATTCGGAAGTCTTTTGGAGACCTGATAGATAGGCCGTAGCCTTGGCAATCACATTAGCTGCAGGCTTTTTAAACAGCTGCAAAGATTCGCCCACCTTGACCACGTAGCGCCGAATTTCTTGGAACGCTTTTTCCATAGGCGCACTCGATTCGAGCAACTCACGCAGTTTTGACGAAGAGCCAACGAGCTGAGACTGGAATTGGCCTGATTTCAAGCTAGCCATCGCCTTTTGAAGCGTCGCTCCGGCAAATTCCCAGGACGCGCTGAAATATTCCCCTATCTCGGTGGCGACGGGCGCCATCTTCCGATAGGCCTTTTCTGTTAGTGCGTTCGCCCTGAGGAGGGCGCGAATCCTCGCCTTCAAACTTTTGAGTTTTCGCTCGAGTCTCCAATTGGCGTATTCTTGCAACTTCAATTCGCGCATAGCGCTCGCATGCAGGCTACGCGTCACCTCCAATTCGGATTCGAGCTTTTTGACATGGTTTTCGATGGCGACGACCATTCGGAAGGAGAACTTTCCGGCTTCCAGATCAGCTAAGGCCGCGTCAAGTTTCATTTCGCCAGGCATGTGATCTTCTCCGCCGTAGACCTGCATTGTGCGGTGCACAATAGCCTTTATATCCATGACGGTAAAGGAGGGCTTGTCCTGAAGCAGCGCACACGCTCGGCCCGGAAGTTAGTCAGCTACGGTTCACGAAAGCGCCATTAGTTTTCTCTACGCCGACACTGGCCGCCGTTCGTGAAACGAATGCGTAGCCTTCTATAGTCTGAGGAGGATTTCCCATGATGAAGCGGTTTATGCTCGCTACCGCGATGGCACCGTTTCTCGCCTTTGGAATTCCATGGGGCGCATCCGCGGCCCCTGAGCATTCTGGCGACCACCACGAGATTTCGACGGAGGATAAAGCCGCCATTACTGACGCGCACATCGCCGCGTTAAAGGCTGGGTTGAAGCTGACGCCGGCGCAGGAGAAGAATTGGCCGGCGCTTGAAGCGGTTCTTCGTGACGTCGCGAAGGCGCGGGCAGCTCGGATGGCTGAATGGCATGAGAAGGCCAAGGAGCACCACGAGCATCCCGACCTAATCGAAAATCTTCGACAGGGCGCAAAAGCCATGACGGAAAGAGCCGGGGAACTGGAAAAGATCGCCGACGCGGCCAAGCCGCTTTACGACACCCTCGACGAGGCTCAGAAGCGTCGTTTTGGCATGCTGTTTCATGTGATGGCCCGCATGCACGGCCATATGGGTCACATGGGCAATATGGGACACATGGACCAGCATTCCGACGATCAGGATTGAGGCGCCGGAGAATAACGTCTCGTGGGACAAAGGTCAGCGACCTCAGTCTGCAATTGCTGGCCGGCGTCCTCGGCAGTCGCCGGTAACAGAAGCGGCCCACTACCACTCGTGGGCCGCTCCTCAATCTCGGGTGATGCCCGCGTCTGCGCCTCTAAAGCCCTAACGCGTCATTCTAGTCCGATCTTCTCTCCCGGCGGACCGGGAAAGCGAGCATAGGCTGGAGCGCCTTCAGGGGCTCCGAGCAATTCTCGCACTGCCCTTGCCGCCTGATCGATCGCGGAGTGAGCATAGGCGTAAGCGCCGGAGTCCGAGTTCGCGATTGCAATGCGCCCCCACTGCTTCCGCGCGGTCTCAATCGGCAGCGGCCCCTCGGGCCAATAAGCATCCCACGGGCGCATGTATTCGTAGCTGTAGCCATGCGACCATCGGTTGACGGCAATCGCTTCAATGTCGCGAGCAGGGTCGAACCCGCCCTTTCCCATAGCGCGGGCCAAGAGATCGCGGATGTGAAGCTCCACCTCTGAGAATGCGAGATTGGCCAACATATGGCGTCCGACGCGAGCCTGTTCTCTCGCGGACTCCCCTTTGCCGCCGACAACGACTTTTCCAAGATGCAGGAGAACAGGGTCGCTGGGCGTATCGGCAAAGCGGTAACTGCCGATGCTGACGGGTTCGTCGATCCAGCATCCGTCCCACCACGCGCCCGGCGCCCTGAAACCGACGACGCCGAGCCTGGCGAAAGACTCCCAAGACCGCACCAAAACATTGGCGTAAATCAGCGGAACTTTGTGCTGATCGCCCAAGGCCTCCGTCTGCTCCTTTGCGAGTTCGTCGGTGAGCAGAGGGATCACCCGATGCCAGCAGGCCAAGATAACGTTTCCCCCGGACGCCTTTAACAATTTGCCATTATCGACGTAGCAAACCTCCACGGCGTCGCGGACATTTTGGACGCGGACGCAGGGAGCGTCGAGGCGGATGCGGATCCGACTCTCCTCACGATCGAGCCGGCCGTAATCCACCTGCGCCAGTAAGAGATCCTCTATTGAATCGCCTGGCAGCGCCTCTGGAAGGAGGCGACGCACGATCGCTCTGGCCAAAGAGGCGTTGCCGTCCGGAAAATGGTGGATGTAGGGGTCTGGATTCCTCTGCATCAATCTCCCGCTCGGACTGAGCGTCGGGTGAACCGCCTCGCCCAGATCCATCGCGTCGAAGCCAGGATTGCCGATGGCGCGGGCGTCGAGACAGGAGACGGCGTCCGCCCCGACGCCGAAATAGGATTTGGTGGCGTCTGCCAAATATGCCGCGACTTGCGGATGCAGGCCCAAAATCTGCAAAAGAAACGCTTCATAAGTCGTTTCTGACAGGAGCGCGAACTTCTCCGCCCGGGTCTTGCCCTTGAAGGGATCCGCAGGCGAGCTGAACAGTTTGACGAGGTCGCTTTTCGCCTTTTCGTCGAGTGGCGTGCGTGCGATCCATTCGGCCGGCTTGCCGGCTGTTCGGAAAAGGCCGTCCGCTCCAAAAGTCTCGCGACTGAGGAAGACCGCTGGCCCGAGCCCGCGATCCGCCGCCCAACGGCGGTCGTACCATTTGTCGAATTTGCTGACATCGATTCCGACGTCAGCCATGAACTTGGAGACGGCGGGAGAAAAGAAGCTGGGCGTTTGGAGTGATTTGGAGCCGCCATAGCCGAGGATGCGACGGCCGTTTGAAGCGGTGAATTCGTTGCGAACGGCATGTCCTCCGAAATCTTCGGAGTTGTCCAGGATAAGGATACGCGCTCCCGCTCCAGCCTGCTGGCGATAGAGAAAGGCTGATGCAAGCCCGCTGATTCCAGCCCCGACGACGATCAGGTCGTAATGCTCGTCGACCGTCTCCGCCGCGCCCGCATTCGCCCAAAAGCGCCCGTCCCGGAGCGCATGCATAATCGCAAAACCCCGGTCGGTCTGGCCTCGGAACCCTCCCACCGAATAGCCGCCAGCTGGGGCGGGAAAATCGGCCAGCGCCATGCCCGCGCCAACCGCAACGCCATTCAGGAAATCGCGGCGGCTAATGGAGCGCTGCATGCCCAGCGCACGCTCATGTTTGGAAGGTCGCATGGCGCCGGACGCTCCGTTGCGAGGAAGACATCGCTGAGTATACGGGCGCGCCGCCGCTTTTTCGCCGGGCATTCTTCCGCGGCATTTTTAGCATGGCTATAGTCGGGCGCCGGCCCCGCCCGTCTGGTCCACTGGACCACGCCGCTTACTCATGCGACGACTCGGGCATGAAACTGCATGTCTATCGCTCCGCCTCCCCGCTCGCTTCATTTGTGGCGGCGCTCCTTCTTTTGTTTTCGTTAGCGCATTCTGCAACGCCCGCAGCGGCGGAGGAGCCCGAGCGGGGCGTCGACGTCTTGGTTGTGGGGGGCGGGCTCTCGGGGCTCTGCACCGCATTCTATCTGAAACAGGCGGGCGTCTCCTTCACGCTCCTGGAGTCCGCCCCTAGGCTGGGCGGCCGAATTCGCACGGCCGCGTACCCCGGAGGGCTCCGGGCCGAGACCGGACTCGCGGAACTGTGGGCAGGGAACCCGGCCATCGATGTGGCGCGGGCGCTCAAACTTCCGTTGGAGCACAACGAGGCGACATTCTCGAGCATGGTGCTCGACGGACGGATCGAGCCCTTTGTGCAGGCCACGAATGCGGCGTTCCTCGAGGCCGTCCTTGGCGCGAAGGATTATCAGGTCTACCAGGCCTGGGACCACGAAATGCAGGCGCATTTGAAGGCGCTCGACCAGCGGCCCATTCCGCCTTCCATGCTGGCGCTCAAGGAAGTGCCTTTCGGCAGATGGCTCGAAGACCAGAAGCTCCCTCCCCGTGTCCGCGCGCTCATTCGGGCCAGTCTCGAGCCTGAGATTGGCGCGACGCTGGAGAGCATCAGCGCCGTCGACGGCATCGCTGAGTGGCACGTATTCACCGCGCCCGGCGCCCGCCCTCATCACGTGATCGGGGGGAACCAGCGTCTGGTCGAAGCGCTCGCAGCGCATTTGGGGGAGGCCCAGCTGCGGCTCAATACACAGGTCACGCACGTGATCCAAACGCCTTCCGGAGTCGAGGTTCGCGCCATCGACACTGCGACGTCTAGGATCCGCCGCTTCAACGCCAGAGCCGCTGTTCTGGCCATCCCCCTCTATCGGCTGCTCGAGCTTCAGTTCGCGCCCCGCTTGTCGGAAGAGCACTACCAAGCCATCCAGACACAGGCCTGGGGCTCCTACTTCACGGCGCATGTTGCGCTGGACCCCGCGGCGGCAAGGTTCTGGACGGTGGACGGGCGCAGCGCTCTGCCTCTCCTTGCCGGCGGGTCGCTAGGCGTCTTGTATGCCGGCGCATCGACCGAGGGGCAGGCCGCCGACGGCAAGGAGCTGCTCCTCAATCTGCTCGTCTACGGCCCGGCGGCCGAGGGCTTCAACGCGAGAACCGGCTCCTTGGACGAGGTCCAGGTTCGCCTCGAAGAGTCTCTCGAACAGCTCTTCCCAGGCATCCGACCCCTCGTCCACGGCTGGACCTTCTACCGCTACCATCCGCGCGCGATCGCTGCGTGGCCAGTCGGACGCTCCCGCTTTGACGCGCTCTCCGACCTGCTTCGGCGCCCCTTCGGCAACCTCTATTTTGCCGGCGACTTCACGGAAAGCTCGCATTCCGACGGAGCGGCCCTCTCCGCCCGGCGGGTCAGCGGACAGCTCGTCGAACGACTTGGGGCAAAGACTACCAGCTCGAGCGAGGCGCGTTGAGGGCGCGAGCGAATTCTCGATCCTATACTGCCAAAGGGGACGACGCCCATGGCCTATAAAATCACAGTCAATGGCGCGGAATACGCGGTCGACGTCGATGGCGACACGCCGCTGTTGTGGGTGCTGCGCGATGTTTTGGGCATGACCGGCACGAAGTTCGGCTGTGGCGTGGCGCTTTGCGGAGCGTGCACGGTGCATCGCGACGGCAGCCCCATCCGCTCCTGCGTGACGGCCATCGAAGAGGTGGGCGACTCCGTCATCACCACGATCGAAGCCATTGGCGACACCCCAGCAGGCAAGCGGATCCAGAGGGCCTGGCTGGATCTGGAAGTCGTCCAATGCGGCTATTGCCAGTCTGGCCAGATCATGTCCGCTTCGGCCCTGCTCGCAAAGAACCCCAATCCAACCGACCGCGACATCGACGACGCGATGTCGGGCAATATCTGCCGCTGCGGCACCTATGTTCGCATCCGGGAAGCGATCAAGCAGGCCGCGAAATTCGGCGCAGAGAATTAGAGAGGCTCCGCATGCCGTTCAATCGACTTGCTTCTTTTGCTGGTAGTTCGGCCGAGAGCGGCGTGTCTCGCAGAACTTTTCTCAAAGCGAGCGCCGCGGCCGGCGGAGGTCTGCTGGTCGGCGTGGCGCTGCCAAGGGCGATCGGCGAAGCGGGCGCCGCCGACGGGGGCGCCTTTGCGCCTGATGCGTTCATCCGCATCGATCGCAGCGGGCAGGTGACGCTCATCATCCCCCAGGTCGAAATGGGCCAGGGCACCTATACGTCGCTGCCCATGCTCATCGCCGAGGAGTTGGAAGTAAAACTGGAACAGGTCCGCGTCGAGCACGCGCCCCCCGACGACCGGCTTTTTGGCAACCGCCTCCTTGGGTTTCAGGCGACCGGCGGCTCCACCTCGGTGCGAGCTTTCTGGGAGCCACTCCGCACGGCTGGCGCCATGGCGCGCAGCATGCTGGTCGCGGCGGCGGCGGCAAGCTGGCAAGTGAGCGCTGATTCCTGTCGGGCGGAAAGCGGCGAGGTCAGCCATGCGCCGACCGGGCGCAGAGTCGCCTATGGGGCCCTGGTCGACAAGGCCGCAACGCTGCCGATCCCTGACAAGGTTGCACTGAAAGAAGCAAAAGACTTCAAGCTGATCGGCGCCGCAGCCAAGCGCCTCGATGCGCCCGACAAGGTGAACGGTAAAGCGCAGTACGGCATCGACGCCAAAGTCCCGGGCATGAAAATCGCCGCTGTGGCGGCCTGTCCGGTCATCGGCGGCAAATTGGCGCGAGTCGACGATAGAAAAGCGCGAGCTATAACAGGTGTGCGCCGGGTTATTCGCCTTGAAAACGCCGTCGCCGTCATTGCGGTCCATATGTGGGCGGCGAAGAAGG
>JAMBEQ010000149.1 GCA_024506175.1 Methylocystis sp. | reverse complement strand
TGCGGACGGGCGAATTGGCTTGGCATTCCGAGGCGCGGAAGGTGGTGAAATCATAACGGCCGACGAGCCGCTGCGCCGCTTCGTGCATCGCCTCGGCGTCGAGCGGCCGCTTGACGTGCCAGGCCCGACCGAGCGTGAGCGTCAAGGGCGCTCGGCGATTGTCGATGACATAGCGATAATGCCGGCGGATGGCGGAGAAGCGCGCTTCGAAATCGACGTCTACGGCGCGCGCGCCAACCACAGCGATGGGGTCGGGCTTAAGATGCGCGTTGAGCGCGTCGCGCAAGCGGTCGACGCGCCACTCCCGCAGAAGATCGACATGAGCGACCTGCCCCAATGCATGGACGCCGGCGTCCGTGCGGCCTGCGCCGTGGATGACCGCCCTTTCGCCATTGATGGCGAGGACCGCCTCCTCCAGCCGCTGCTGGACGGACATTCCATTCGCCTGCCGCTGCCAGCCGACGAAGGGATCGCCGTCGTATTCGATGGTGAGCGCGTAGCGAGGCATGTCAGGGTCGCGCCTGCCTTTTGTGAGGGAAGGTAGGCCGCCAATCCGGCGTCTTTAGCCCCAAATACCTCCCCTTTACGGGGAGGTCGGCGGCCGCAGGCCGCCGGGTGGGGTCCGCGCAGCGACATGGGCGGTCTGAGCGGAACCCCACCCGACCCCGCTTCGTGGGGCCACCCTCACCGTAAAGGGGAGGGATTGGCTCACGCCCAGCTAGGGAGCGGTGCGACGTCCCTACCTGCAAAATCGCCCTCATCCCAGCACGGCGCCCTTCACGAGCTTTCGGCCGCGCAAGAACTCCTCGATCGCCATCTCGCCCTTGCCGGCGCGCTGCACGCGGACGAGCCGCAACGCGCGCTCCCCGCAAGCCACAAGCCCGGCGTTGTCGAGAACCGTTCCGGGCGCTGCCTTGCCCTCTTCGACTTCCGTGCGCAGCGCCTTCACCCGCTCGACGCCATGGCCGAGATCGCCCTCGAAAAAGGCTCCGGGGAAGGGCGCGAGGCCGCGGACGTGGTCGTGCAGCTCCCGCGCCGGCCGGCGCCAGTCGATGCGCGCCTCCGCCTTGTCGATCTTGGCGGCGTAGCAGGCGCCCTCCTCGCGCTGCGGCGTGAAACGCAGCTCGCCCTTGGCGAGGAGGTCGAGCGCATCGGCCATCAGCGGCGCGCCCAGCTCTGCAAGCTTGTCGTGCAGCTCTCCGGCGGTCATGTCCGGCCCGATGGGGGTCCTGGCCGTCATTGCCACAGGGCCGGTGTCGAGGCCCGCGTCCATCTTCATCACCTCGACGCCGGTCTCGGCGTCGCCGGCCATGATGGCGCGCTGGATCGGCGCCGCGCCGCGCCAGCGCGGCAAAAGCGAGCCATGGAGATTGAGACAGCCATATTTGGGCGCGTCGAGAATGGGTTGCGGCAAAAGGAGCCCATAGGCCGCGACGACCGCCACATCGGCGTCGAGCGCCTTGAAAGCCTCTTGCTCGTCGGCGCTGCGCAGGCTTTTCGGCGTGCGAACGAGAAGGCCCTTGCTCTCCGCAAATTGGTGGACGCTCGATTTCTTTTCCGACATCCCCCGCCCCGCCGGGCGCGGCGGCTGGGAATAGACGCCCGCGACCTCATGGCCGCGGGCGCAAAGCTCTTTCAGCAGCGCCGTCGCAAAGTCCGGCGTGCCCATGAAAATAATGCGCAAACGTCAGGCCTCGGCTTCTTCCGATTGGGGGGCGGCCTGGGCGCGGCGCTGCGCCACGATCTCGTCCATCCGCGCCGCCTTGGCAAATTTCTTTACGACCCGCTCCCGCTTCAGACGCGAAAGATTGTCGATGAAGAGGCCGCCTTCGAGATGCTCGAGCTCGTGCTGCACGACAGTCGCCAGCAGCCCTTCGGCGTCGAATTCCTGCATCTCGCCGGCGCGGTCCAGGTGACGCACGCGCACGCGGGCCGGGCGCTTCACGTCGTCGAAGTAATCGGGCACCGAGAGGCAGCCCTCGTTATAGGAAGAAAGCTCCTCCGAGGCCCAGACGACCTCGGGATTGATGAGAAAGAGCGGGCTGCGCTCCTCCTCCGTCTTGCCGATGTCGACGACGACGATGCGCCTCGCGACCGCGACCTGAATGGCGGCGAGCCCGACGCCGGGCGCCTCGTACATGGTCTCCAGCATGTCGTCGAGAAGCTGCAGAATCTCCGCGTCGACGCGCTCCACCAGCTGCGAGACCTTGCGCAGCCGCGGATCCGGGAGGGTGATGATCGGCAGAAGAGCCATCGCTATTTCTTCGAGTTTGTCGCGATCTCGCGAGCCATAAGCGTTTGGGTCAAGAGATAGGCGCGTGTGGCCTTTCCGTCAAATAGATGCGGCTTTGCCTCGGCGCGCTCGGCGGTTAACATACGCCCACCCCGGCGGCGCGGTTTCGCGCGGCGGGCCAAAGGGGAGCAATGGTGATGGCGTTACTCGTCTTACTGGGCCTTGTCGCGGCGATCGGCTTCTGGCTTGTCGGAGCTTACAACGGACTTGTGAACTTGCGGCAGCGCTGCAGGCAAGCTTTCTCCGACATCAATGTTCAGCTCAAGCAGCGCCACGACCTCGTCCCAAATCTGGTCGAGACCGTGAAAGGCTATGCAGCGCATGAAAAGACGACGCTGGAGGACGTGATCAAAGCGCGGAACGCCGCTGTCTCCGCGGCCGGCCCCAGCGCGCAGGGGGCCGCCGAAGGGGCGCTGACCGGCGCGCTCTCGCGCCTCATCGCGCTTTCCGAGGCCTACCCCGATCTCAAGGCCAATCAAAATTTCCAGCAGCTGCAGAGCGAGCTTGCTGACGTCGAAAACAAGATCGCCGCCTCTCGGCGTTTCCTCAACAATACGGTCGCGGAATATAACGCCACGCGCGAAGGCTTTCCGGGCTTGCTGATCGCCCCGCGCTATGGTTTCGAACCGATGGATTATTTCGAGCTCGGCGAAGGCGAACAAAAGGCCGTAGAGGCGGCGCCCAAGGTGCAGTTTTGACTGAAAGGACAGGTCGGTCATTGCGAGGAGCTTAAGCGACGAAGCAATCCAGAGCGGTCCTCGCCGATTCTGGATTGCTTCGCTCGCAATGACAGGGAAGCGGCCCGACAAGCTTACGCGGAAACCCTCATGTTTAAAGCTTACGGCCTCTACTCCCACATTCGGGCCAACAGGATACGCTCCGCCTTCCTGCTCTCGGGCTTCGTCGTCCTGCTCCTCGCGCTGATGTTCTCCTTCGCGCTCATATACGAGGCTTTAGGTGCGGGCGACGCTCCCTTCGAGTTGATCCTCGCCCGGGCGACGAAGGATTTGGAGCGCGGCTGGCCGATCGGCGTCGCGGCGGCCGGCGCATGGTTCGCGATCGCCTATTTCTTTCACCAAAAGATGATCGACTTCGCGACTGGCGCGCACGACGTCGCCCGCGCCGAGTCGCCGAGGCTCTACAATCTTCTCGAAAACCTTTGCATCTCGCGCGGCGTCCCGATCCCGGCGTTGCAGATCATCGAGAGCGACGCGCTCAACGCCTATGCTTCGGGCCTGAAAGAGGGCCAATATAGGATCGCCGTCACGCGCGGCCTGCTCATGGAGCTGACCGACCCCGAGATCGAGGCCGTGCTCGCCCATGAGCTCACCCATATCCGCAACCGCGACGTCCAGATGATGGTGATCGCGGTCATTTTTGCCGGCATTTTCGCCTTCGTCGCCGATCTGACGTTTAGAAACTGGAACTTTCCTTTCGGCTTCGCGCCGAGCCGCCCTTCCGACCGCGACGACAACCGGCGCGACGGCGGCGCCATCCTCGCGATTGTTCTGGCGCTGCTCATTATCGCGTTGAGCTGGGGCGCCTCTGTGCTGATCCGCTTCGCGCTGTCGCGCTCTCGCGAATTTTTGGCCGACGCCGGATCGGTCGAGCTGACCAAAAATCCCGACGCCATGATTTCGGCGCTGCGCAAGATCCAGGCGCATGCGGTCATTCCCGACATGCCCTCGCGCATGCACGCCTTCTTCATCGAAAGTCCCGCGCGCGTCCAGGAAGCGAGCTGGTTCGCGACCCATCCGAGCGTGGACGAGCGCATCGCGGCGCTGATCGAATACGCCGGCGGGCGGGATGTGGGGATTGCCCCGGGTGAGACGCCGATCGAGCCGCAGTTAGAGGGAGGGTCTTTTCTGCCAAAGGACGGCCGCAACCCCCTCGATCCGCCGAAGGCTGGTCCATGGGGATGACGCCTTGCAAGGCACCGGAACGAGTACGGAAGACGCCAAAAAACGGATGCGTGCATTGATGCCCAACGCTCTAGGCAAAAAGCAATTGACCCGCCGCGCGGCGCTGAGGGCGCTTGGCACGATCCCGTTTTTTTCGGTAGCTACGCTACGCGCGCAAGACAACTCCGCCTTTCCGTTGCGCGGCGAGGCCGGCGAGCCGATGCAGAACTTCCGCATCCCTGCGGAGCTCGATCCGGCGAGCCTGCCGGGCATTCTGTGGGAAGGCCGCCGCGACGGAGACGTCATTCTTTATGAGTTCTTCGACTACAACTGCGCCTTCTGCCGAAAAGCGGCGCGCGAGCTCGCGAGCATCGCCGCCGGAGACCAGAATTTGCGGCTGGGGCTGATCAACAGCGCCATCCTCTCCATCGGATCGGTGCAAGCGGCGAAAGTTCAACAATCCGTTTTGCGGCTCTATGGCCCCGCGAAGGCCTATGACTTTCACTTGAAGATGTATGCGGCGCGCGGCGGCGCCAATGGACCGGCGGCGCTCGGCATCGTCCGCGCCATGGGGCTCGACGCCAGCAAGGTCGAGGAGTCGGCCGATAGCGGAACGGTGGGCCAGGTGGTCTCCCGGCAAACGCGCCTCGCCGAGGCGCTCGGCCTGGCGATGACGCCTTCCTTCATCATCGCCGGAACGGCTATCCTCGGCTGGCCCGGCGCAACGTCCGTGCGCGAGATCGTCGCCAACGCCCGCAAATGCGACCAGCCGGTTTGCGGGAAGTAGGGCGAGGCTCGGGGCGAGCCTTTATCGAACCGGCTGCAAGGCAGCCAGCCTGCTCTTCAAAAAAGCAACCGCCTTTGCGCGTGACTGGCGCGCTTCCGGAATGAAACCCATCCACTGCCAGGCATGCGGAACGTCGGGCCAGAGCTCGAACTCTACCTGGACGCCCGCCGCCTGCGCGCGCGCCACGAGGCGGGCGGCGTCGTCGCGCAAAGTCTCGTCGGTCCCGGCATGCACGATGAGGGGCGGCAGACCCGTCAGATCGGCGTAGACGGGCGAAGCCAGCGGGTTCTTGGCGCTCGTCCGGCCGAGAGCCGAACGGGCGCCGGAGAGAATGGCGCGGCGGTTGAAGAGCGCATCCTTATCCTCGTTCTCGCGCACCGAGGAGCCGGAGACGGCGAGATCCGTCCACGGAGAGAAAAGCGCCGCTGCCTTGGGGAGCGGCAGGCCTTCGTCCCGTAGGCGGATCATCAGCGAAACAGCAAGCCCGCCGCCGGCGGAGTCGCCGGCGAGGACGATCGGCCCCGGGCGCGCCGCGAGCAGCGCCTTGTAGGCCTCTACAACATCATCCAGCGCCGCAGGGAAAATATGGTCCGGCGCCAGCCGGTAGTCGGGCGTGAAGACATCGAAACCCGCCCGCGCGAGGTCGCGCGCTACGAAGCGGAACAGGCGCGATGAGCCCACGAGAAACGCGCCGCCAAAAAGGTAGATCAGCGTCGCGCAGCCAGGCGCTCCGATCGCCGGAACCCAGTCTCCCGGAATCTCCGGAGCGAAGGGGGCGCGTCTTTCGGGGGAGAGACGTTCGACAAGGCCCTGAAAGCGCCGCAGCGAGGCAATGGTCCCGAAGAGCCGCGGCTTGACGAAGCGGCGCAGGAACGCCGTCGCGCCCTGCGCGGCGAAGCTTCCTCGCCGCTCGCTCATTTCGCCGGCGTGTTGGAAAGGAAATCGAGGGATGGGTCGCTCAACCCCGCCTCCTTGGCCTTGTCGCGCCAATGCCTTGCTTGCGCCAGATCGACGTCGACGCCGAGCCCCTCAGCATAAACATGGGCAAGGCGATTTTGCGCCACGGGGTTGTCCTTCAGCGCCGCCTTGCGCAGCAAATCGACGGCGGCCGCCCTGTCGCGCTCAACGCCCACGCCGTTGAACTGCATGATGGCGTATTCCACCATCGCTGGGGCCAGGCCGAGATCGGCGGCGCGCCTGAAGAGCTCCGCCGCCTGCCGATCATCCTTCTTGACGCCCTTGCCGCTCTTATAGAGCAAGCCAAGGGCGTAGTCGGCGTCCGCATTGCCCGCCGCCGAAGCGCGTTCGAAGAAACCTGCCGCTCTTTCGTAATCGGAAGGACGCCCCTCGTTCTCGAGCGCCATTTCGCCCAGAAGATGCAGCGCGGCGGCATGGTTCTGCGCGCCGGCCTTTTCGAGATAGGCGCGGGCGCGGGCGCGGTCCTTCCCGACGTCGATCCCCTCCAGAGCCGCGGCGCCGTAAAGATAAGCGCCCTCGGCGTCGCCCGTGTCGGCGCCCCGGCGGAACCAGTCCATCGCGGTCTTCATATCGCGCTTGACGCCGGCGCCTTCGAGATAGAGGCGGCCGATCAGGGTCAAGGCGGCGGCGTCCTTGGGATTGGCATCGACGCGCTTCTTCGCCTCGGTCATCGCCGCCTTGTAGTCGCCGCGCTGATAGGCGCCGAAGGCGAGATCATGGGACGGCGTCTGGGTTTCGACTGGCGCGGCGAGGGCAAGCGTGGACAGACCGATCGCCGCAAACGGCGCGACGAGACGGCGGATCATGCCTGCGTTCCTTCCAAAAGCTTCAGCGCATCCGCGACCGCCGCCGACGGGCCACGCTGGTCCGCCCAGACGGCGTCGTCCAGCATCACGAAATCCGCGCCCGCCTCCGCAAGGCGGGCGACGTCGGCGAGCGAGGCGGCGCGGGCGACGCAAGGGGCGTTGAACAGCTCCGCCCACCAAGCGACCCGCTCTTCGAGGGCCGCCACATCCTCGCCCTCGAAGAGCACATAATCGACGCCCATCTCGCCGGCGCGCATGGCGTCGTCGCGCAGCTCAAGACCCCCGGCGCCGACGATAAATTTGGGGGCGAGCTTCTCGACGGCTTCGGCGAGCTTCTCGCCGCATCCCGAGATATGCGCCCCGTCCGCCTTGGCGCGCAGCGCCACGGTCGGCGAGCCTTCGACCAGAACCGCGACGCCCTTTTCCTGGGCGACCGGCGCAAGCGCCCGCACGATCTCCTCGTTCTTGCGGGGGTCGTCGCCGGCGAGACGAATGAGGAGCGAAGCGACGTCGCCGGCCGAAAGCGCGCTTTCCAGCGCGGGCAGGAATTCTGGGCCGTCCGCAAGCGGCGGGGTCGCAAGATAGAGGCGCGGCGCGTCTTCGCTCATCAATCAGTCCTCTAGGCGTTCGAGCCAGCTTTGGGCCTGCCTGCGCACATTCTCAGGCGCGGTGCCGCCGTAGCTTACCCGGCTCTCGACCGATTTTTCGACGCCCAGCACCGCAAAGACATCCGCGGATATACGCGGCTCTACGCTTTGCAGATCGGCGAGCGAAAGCTCTTCGAGGCCCACGCCCTTGCCCTCGGCAAGCGCCACGACTCGGCCGGTGACATGATGCGCCTCGCGGAAAGGAAGATTCAGCTTGCGCACCAGCCAATCAGCGAGATCGGTTGCGGTGGAGAAGCCCGCGCCCGCGGCCGCCTTCATGCGCTCGCGGTTGAACTTCATGTCGCGAACCATGCCGGCCATGGCGGCGATGCAGAGGGAGAGCGAATCGAGCGAATCGAAAGCGCCTTCCTTGTCCTCCTGCATATCCTTGGAATAGGCGAGCGGCAGGCCCTTCATGACGATGAGCAGCGCCTGCAAGGCGCCGATGATGCGCCCCGATTTGCCGCGCACGAGCTCCGCCGCATCCGGGTTGCGCTTTTGCGGCATGATGGAAGAGCCGGTGGTGAACTTGTCCGACAGCGCGATGAAACTGAACTGGGACGTCGTCCACAGCACGATTTCTTCGGCGAAGCGCGAAAGATGCGTGGCGCAAATGGCGGCGGCCGAGAGCGTCTCGAGCACGAAGTCGCGGTCGGAGACGCTGTCGAGCGAATTGGCCGTCGGCCGGTCGAAACCGAGCGCCTGCGCCGTCATGTGGCGGTCGATCGGAAAGGACGTGCCGGCGAGCGCCGCCGCGCCGAGCGGGCATTCGTTGAGCCGCGCGCGGGCGTCGCGCAGGCGCCCCCGGTCGCGGCCGATCATCTCGACATAGGCGAGGAGATGGTGGCCGAGCGTGACCGGCTGGGCGGATTGCAGATGGGTGAAGCCCGGCATGACGCTGTCGGCTTCCTGCATGGCCCGCTCGGCGAGCGCGCGCTGCAAATCGGCGAGCTGGGCGTCGAGCGCGTCGATCTCGTCACGTATATACAGGCGAAAATCCGTCGCCACCTGATCGTTGCGCGAGCGCGCCGTGTGCAGGCGCCCAGCGGCCGCGCCGATGAGCTCGGCGAGCCGCGACTCGACGTTCATATGAATATCTTCGAGCGCGCGTGAGAATGGGAGCTCGTCGCGCGCGATCTCGCCGGCGATCTTGGTCAGGCCCTCGGCAATTTTGGCCACGTCTCCTCGAGAGACGATGCCCTGCTTGCCGAGCATGGCGACATGAGCGAGCGAGCCGCGGACGTCCTGGGGGCCGAGACGCTTGTCGAAATCGATGGAGACGTTGATAGCCTCGAGAACGGCGTCGGTTGCGCTCTGAAAGCGCCCGCCCCATATTTTGCTCGTCATTTCAACCCCGGAGCCTGCGCCAGATGAAAATGCCCGCCGCCTTCCCGCGTCGCCTCGCGACATTCCTCATCGCAGCGGCCGGCGCCGGGTTTCTATACGCGGGCGGGCCAAGCGTAAAGGAAGCGCGCGCGCAGGACTGCGCGGGCGCGGCCAAGGCGGCCGAAGCGGTGAAGGACCTCGCCAAGGGCGAGGTCGCCGCGATGAACATCTCGAAGCAACCCGAGAAGCTCGCCGATTATGCTTTCGCCGACCCTGAAGGCAAGCCCGTCTCGCTTTCCGCCTTCAAGGGCAAGACCGTGCTTCTCAACGTCTGGGCGACCTGGTGCGTCCCCTGCCGGGCGGAAATGCCCGAGCTCGACAGGCTGCAGGCCGAGCTTGGCTCGGACAAATTCCAGGTCGTCACGGTCAATATCGACACGGCGCGCCTGGAGCGGCCGAAGAAATTTTTCGAGGAAATCGGCGTGAAGGCGCTGACGCTCTATGCGGACCCCAAGGCCAAAATCTTCTTCGAGCTGAAACAGGCCGGCAAGGCGCTGGGCCTGCCCGTGACCATGCTGGTTGACCCCGAAGGTTGCCAAATTGGCCTGATGAACGGGCCGGCGAGCTGGCATTCGGCCGACGCCAAGGCGCTGGTGACGAAGGCCCTCGAAATGGCGGATCGTTAGGCTGAGTTAAAGGGCCACGGACGCGCGGGCGGCCGAAAAGCTGGAAAGAAACCGCCCGCGCGTGAAACCAACGGCGGCGCGGCTGGTTAAAGCTCTCGACCTGCTAACCGGGAGTGAGCTGATGATGCAGCCTGACAAACTTAATCGGCGCCATCTCGCCGGAGCCTTCGGGCTGGCGCTGGTGGCCGCAGGCCTCGGGTTCGTTGCGAGTAGGAATTTCGAGCGCCGCGTCGAAGTTTTGTCCGAGGACGGCGGCGCTAGAAGCCTCCAGCAAAATCCGGCGCGGCCCCTCGTCTGGAAGCCTCCACAGGAAATTGCCAAGCCCTAACAGGCCGGGAGATCACGCTGAAATGAGGCCCGCCAGCGGCGGTAGCCCGGCTCGCCGCCGGGCTACTTTCAATGTTCGCCGGCCTAGCGCGAGCGCTCAGCCCTTGTGCTTCTTCTTTTCGGATGCTCGGGCGCAGGCGCTGCGGCTGGCTTCGGCGCCTCCTCGGCGGCAGCCGGCTGGGGCGCCCCCTGAGCAGCGCTGGGCGCCGTATCAGCGGCGGGGGAAGCCGCCTCGCTCTTCTGCGCTTCGGCCGGGGCCTCGGCGCCGGCGGCGGGGGAAGCCGCATCGGCCGGGGCGGATGCCGGCTTCGAGGTGAAGAGCCAAGTGAGCCCGGCGATGACGACGACGGCGGCGGCGAGGCTCAACCCGATCAGCGCCGGGTTTTTCGAAGGCGCGGCGGAGGGGGCCGGAGTGGTCGGGAGCTCAACCGCCGCTTCGGTGGCGGCATGCTGAGCCGGAGCTTGAGCCACGCGCTCAATCGGCGCTTCGGCGGGCCCATCCGCCAGAGGCGCAACATTGGGTTGCACGCCACGATATTGGCTCCAAACCCAGGCGGTGGGCGGCTGCCCTTCCGGTCCTTCCGTGTTCGCCATTTTTAGCTCTCCCAAAAAGCACGCGACGCCAAGCCGCTGAGCGGTATGTTGCATCCCATTTCTGAAGCTCACAAGCGGTTAAATCGCTCACAAGCAGTTAAATGAGGGGGCGAAGAGGGCGTCACGGGAGGCGTCGCCTTTGCGGCGGACAGACGGTAATATCGCGCTAATTAGAAAAAGCGCTTCCATGCAACTAAAGCGAGACAAGTCATGACGATCAAAGCCGGCGACAGAATTCCTGACGTCACCGTCACCATCATGGGCAAGAACGGACCGGAGTCCATCAAAACATCCGATTATTTCAAAGGCCGCAAGATCGCACTGTTCTCGGTGCCGGGGGCTTTCACGCCGACCTGTCACGCTAAGCATCTGCCGGGGTTCGTCGCAAAATACGACGCGCTCAAAGCCAGGGGCGTCGACGTTGTGGCCGTAACCGCTGTCAATGACATTTTCACGCTTGACGCCTGGCTCGCAGATCGCGGCGCCCGTGGAAAGATCGACGGCCTCGCAGATGGCTCGGCCGTCCTCGCGAGGGCGATGGGATTGGAGCTGGATCTTACTGAACCCGGACTCGGCGTGCGCGGCAAGCGCTATTCGGCGGTTGTGAACGACGGCGTCGTCGAATGGATCAACGTCGAAGAGAATTCGAGCGTCACGACTGTCTCGAGCGCTGAGGCGACGCTGGAAAAGCTTTGACCCGCCAAGGCCGGCCTCAAGGGGCCGGCCTTGTCTTCAGGCGGCTGCTTTCTTCTCGGCCCGGCCCGCCCATGGCTTCGAGACGCGCCGCGGCCCGCTCGACCACACGCTTCTTATCCGCGTCGGAAAGCTGCGACCAACTGCCGATCTCATTCCGGGAGCGGCCACAACCGACACAGACGCCGGCGTCGTTCAGCGTGCAGATTTTATTGCAGGGACTTTGAATCATCAGGGCCTCTTAAGGTCTCGCCCGCAGATGGCCGCGCGCCGGTTCGACTGTCAATGTTCCACCACGCCAGGCGCCGCGACTGGGCGATCTTGCCTCTATGGAAGTCGCTCTTTTCGAGTGCTGAAGCCGGAAGCCTCAGACGGAGTGTTTCATGACCTCGCCGCTCTCCTCCTTCATCGCCTCTATCGAGGCGGGGGCCGAGCCGCCGGAGGCGGCCCCTTTGCGGGCGCTCTGGCTCGAGGCCAGGGGCGACTGGGAGGGCGCGCATAAACGCGTGGATGTGCGCGACGACAACGACAGCATGTGGGTGCATGCTTATCTGCATCGCAAGGAAGGCGATCTGTGGAATGCGCGCTATTGGTATGCGCGCGCCGGGCGCACGCCGCAGGATTGTCCGATGGAGGAGGAATGGCGGGCGATTGCGACGGAGCTGCTGGCCGCCTTTCCCTGAGGGGCCTCATGACCCGTGTTTTTTTCGTTGTTTTTCTTTTGTCGCCCGCCCTGGCTTTTGCCGCTGAAAAGCCTCTCGATAAAGATGCAGCGGCGGTCGGCACCTGTCTCTCGCTCGTGCGGGAGAATATCAAGAAGGCCGATCCTGCAAGGGATGAACAGCCTGGTCCATCCGGGCGGCTCGCCGCCGCGACAGAAGGCGCGCGGCTGGACCAGACGAGCTGCATCGGCGTTGTCGCGAACGCCTGCGAGCGGGAGGATGGGACCTCGAACGGCGCCCGCATCGAATGCGCGCAGCGCGAGGGGAGAGTTTGGGATGAGCGGCTCAACGCCGCGTACCGAAACGCAATCGCCCGCATGGAGAAGGAAGGGGCGGATAATCTGCGCCAGACCCAGCGTGCTTGGATCGCTTTGCGCGACGCGCGCTGCCGCCAAGCCTGGGCGACATATCACGGCTCCATGGCGGGTCCGATTCAGGCCTGGTGCGAGATGGAGCTGACGGCGCGTCAGGCTATCTGGGTGGAAACGTGGATCGAATGACTGACGCACCGCAAGCGAGCGCCGACGCGCGCCAGCTGCTGCGCGACTTCTTCGGCTTTTCGGAATTTCTGCCGGGCCAGCGGGAAGCAATCGAGGCCGTCTTGGCCGGGCGTGACGCGCTCGTCGTCATGCCGACGGGCTCGGGCAAGTCCTTGCTCTACCAGTTGCCTGCGGCGGCGAAACCGGGCCTCGTCGTCGTCGCCTCGCCCCTCATCGCCCTCATGCGCGACCAGTTGCGGGCGCTCGAGGGCAGGGGCCTTCCGGCCGTCGCCCTCCATTCGGCCCAGGACGACGCCGAGGCGATCACTGCCCTGGAGGCGGTCTCGACTGGGCGGGCGCGGCTTCTTTATGCGGCGCCGGAGCGGCTCGCCCAGGAGGGAACCCTGAATCTGCTGCGCAAAAGCCGCGTTGCGCTTTTTGCGGTGGACGAGGCGCATTGCGTCTCGCAGTGGGGCCATGAATTCCGCCCTGACTATCGCAGGCTCGGTGAAATCGCGCAAAAGCTCGGCGCGCCCGTGCTCGCGGTGACCGCCACTGCCGGGCCTCGAACGCGCGACGACATCCGCCGCAGTCTTTTTGCGCGGGAGCCGGACGTCTTTATTCGCTCTTTCGCCCGGCCCAACCTCGCCCTCTCCTTCGCCCGCAAGCGCGCGGAGCTGCGGCAGCTCCTGTCCTTCATTGGCCGCCAAGGAGAAAGCGGGATCGTGTATTGCAACTCCCGCCGCAAGGCGGATGCGCTGGCCGCCGATCTTGCGCGCATGGGGCTCGACGCGCCGCCCTATCACGCCGGCCTCGACGCCTATACGCGCGACGCCCATCAGGACGCGTTTTTTGAGCGAAAGGGCGTGGTGATGGTCGCGACCATCGCCTTCGGCATGGGCGTGGACAAGCCGGATGTGCGCTTCGTGATCCACGCCGATCTGCCGAATTCGATCGAGGGCTTCTACCAGGAAATCGGTCGCGCAGGGCGAGACGGCGCGCCCGCACGGACCCTCGCGCTTTTCGAGCCGCGCGATTGTCGTCGCGCTGGCGCGCGCCGCTTGTTTCACAGGAATGCGAAGAGGCCGCGGGGGAATATGCTCGCCGCCAAGCCATGGCGCGGCTTTGCGTGACCCCCGGATGCCGGTTCCAGACATTGCTCGCCGAATTTGGCGAGGGGAGCGAAGCCTGCGGCAGATGCGATCATTGCCGGGGCGGCCCGCTCGCGTGGGCGCGTCGCGCCGGGGCTTTATCGCTCCGGACCCGGGTCGCGGCGGAGAGCCTCTTAAATCGCCCTGCAAGCGAAGACGCGGACGAAGAACCGGCGTCGCCCGAGCCTCCCGCGTCGGAAGAACGCGTCTTGGAGACGGCGCCGCCGCCCGAGCTCACCATCGCGCAGGCGCGGCTTTTACGGGCGTTGGAGGCCGAGCGGCTTCGTATCGCCAAGCGGCGCGGCGCGGCGCCCCGCACGATTGCCTCCGAGGCGACCCTGCGCGCGCTTGCGATTTCGAGGCCGAACCGTCTCGATGATCCGCTCTTTGCGCAGGTGTGGGAGCCGGCCGCGTTTTTGAAGCTGATAAGCAGCGGCGATTGAGCCCTCCGGCGGCGGCCCCAGTCGTTCGAGCGTAGCCATTCCATGCTGCGGCGCAACGGGTTATGAAAGGCCTCACGCGCGAGGATCCGGCCCAAGATGAAAGACGACGTGTTGCACCCCCCCGCCGATATTCGGCAGGTGATGATCGGTCTCGGCCTCGCCATGCTGCTCTCGGCGCTGGACCAGACCATCGTCGTCACGGCCATGCCGACGATCGGCGCCGACCTTGGCGAGCCGCAGAACCTGCCCTGGATTGTCACCGCCTATCTGGTCGCGGCGACGGTCGTGACGCCGCTCTACGGCAAATTCGCCGACGTCTATGGCCGGCGCATCATGATCCTTGTGGGGGTGGCGATTTTCATCCTGGGTTCGGTCGCCTGCGCGCTCGCCCCGAGCATCACCGCGCTCGCCGTCGCCCGCCTGGCGCAGGGTCTCGGCGGGGGCGGGCTGATCTCGCTTGCGCAGACCATCGTCGCCGATCTCGTCTCGCCCCGCGAGCGCGGTCGCTACCAGACTTACTTCGCAGCGGTCTTCATTACCTCCAGCATCGCCGGGCCGGCGCTCGGCGGCTTTTTTGCGCAATACCTGCACTGGTCGCTGATTTTCTGGATAAATCTCCCGCTGGGCCTCGCCGCGCTCTTCATGACCAACTCGCGATTGAAGCGCTTGCCGGAGCGGCGCCATCCGCACAGCGTGGATTATCTCGGCGCCGCCATATTGGTCACCGCTTCGGGCGCCATGGTGCTGGCGCTCGGCTGGGGCGGGTCGCGCTACCCCTGGGCCTCGGCGCCGATCATGGGCCTCTTCGCATTATCGGCCCTGTTCTGGGCCGTCTTCGCCTGGCGCACGCGGGTCGCCGAAGAGCCGTTGATCCCGACGCGGATTCTCAATCTCTCGATCGTGCGCGACGCGATCGCGTCGAGCTCCTTCGGCCTCGGCTCTTTCGTGGCGCTATCGGTGGTCATGCCCATCTATTTCGAAGTGGTCGCGGGTCTGAGCGCCCATAATTCGGGCCTCGCGCTCATCCCGCTGATGGCGGGGACCGTGGTGGGCGCGACAATCTCGGGCCGTCTCATGGCGGTCGTCCGGCGCTACAAGGCCATTCCGCTCCTGGGGCTCGGGGCGGGAGCGGCCGCCGCCGGCGTCGCAGCCTGGAAGGCGGATACCGCTTCCTTCCTGATGCTCAATACGCTGCTCACCGTCGTCACTTTCGGCGTCGGAACGATGCTGCCGGTCGCGACCGTCTCCGTGCAGAACGCCGTCGATTCGCGCGACCTGGGCACGGCCACGGCCACGACGCAATTCTTCCGCCAGCTCGGCGCGGCGGTGATCGTGGCGCTCTTCGGCGCGCTGGCGCTGGGCGGCGGACGGGCCGAATACATCGCCGCAACCAAGCTCTCGGCCGAGGAGCTCGCCCGTCTCGCGGCGAGCTTCAAGCTGGTTTTCGCAGCGCTCGCCGTCTGCATGGGCTTCTCCTTCGCCTTCATGGCGCGAATGGAGGAGCGGCCGCTACGTGGCGAGCGGCGTCACTGACCTATTTAACCTGCCGCCGGCCGCTTGTGTCGGTGGCATGGAATTTCCTAGAAAGGCGACGCTCGCCTTTACGTCTCCAAGGACTTCTCATGACATCCGTCGATAGTTTCCAGTGCCGCGAAAAGCTCGTCGTGGGCGACAAGACCTATGACTATTTCTCGCTCAAGGCGGCGGAGGCTAACGGCCTGGAGGGAATCTCCAAGCTTCCCTATTCGCTCAAGGTCGTCCTCGAAAATCTGCTGCGCACCGAGGATGGCCGCTGGGTCACCAAAAATACGATCCTCTCCTTCGCCAAATGGCTGACGGAGAAGGGCAAGACCGAGCGCGAGATCGCCTTCTCCCCGGCCCGCGTGCTCATGCAGGATTTCACCGGCGTCCCGGCCGTGGTCGATCTCGCGGCGATGCGTGACGCTTTTGTTGCGCTGGGAGGGGACCCGCAAAAGATCAACCCGCTCGTCCCGGTCGATCTGGTGATCGATCACTCGGTCATCGTCGATGAATTCGGGACGCCCAAGGCCTTCGAGAAGAACGTCGCGCTCGAATATGAGCGCAATGGCGAGCGCTACCGCTTCCTGAAATGGGGCCAGTCGGCTTTCGACAATTTCCGCGTGGTGCCGCCGGGCACGGGCATTTGCCATCAGGTCAATCTGGAATATTTGGCCCAGACCATCTGGACCCGCACGGAACAAGCGGACGGCGCGAGCGTCGAGGTCGCCTATCCCGACACGCTCGTCGGCACGGACTCGCACACGACCATGGTCAACGGCCTCGCAGTGCTCGGCTGGGGCGTCGGCGGCATCGAGGCGGAAGCCGCTATGCTCGGCCAGCCGCTTTCCATGCTGGCGCCGGAGGTGATCGGCTTCAAATTGACCGGCGCGCCGAAAGAGGGCGTCACCGCCACCGACGTGGTGCTCACCGTCACGCAAATGCTGCGCAAAAAGGGCGTCGTCGGGAAGTTCGTGGAATTCTATGGCGAAGGCCTCAACCACCTGGCGCTCGCCGACCGCGCGACCATCGCGAACATGGCCCCGGAATACGGCGCGACGTGCGGGTTCTTCCCCGTCGACGCCGAGACGCTCGCCTATCTCAATACCTCCGGCCGCGCCGCCGAGCGCATCGCCCTGATCGAGGCCTATACGCAGGCCCAGGGCATGCTGCGCAGCGCAAGTTCGCCCGAGCCGGAGTTTACCGATACGCTGACGCTCGACCTCGCTGACGTCGCGCCGTCCCTCGCTGGCCCCAAGCGCCCCGAAGGCCGCGTGCCGCTCGAGGAAGTCGGCAAGGCCTTCGAGACCGCGTTGGCAGGCGAATACAGGAAAGAGGGCGGGCTCGGACCGCGCCATCAGGTCGACGGGACGAATTACGACCTCGGCCATGGCGATGTCGTCATCGCCGCCATCACCTCCTGCACCAACACCTCCAACCCGAGCGTGCTGATCGGCGCGGGCTTGCTGGCGCGCAACGCGGTGGCCAAGGGGCTGAAGGTCAAGCCCTGGGTGAAGACTTCCCTCGCTCCCGGAAGCCAGGTGGTGGCGCAGTATCTCGCGAACTCTGGCTTGCAGAAACCGCTCGACGAGCTCGGCTTCAACCTTGTGGGTTTTGGCTGCACCACCTGTATCGGCAATTCCGGCCCGCTGCCGACGCCCGTATCGAAGACCATCAACGACCATGATTTGGTGGCGGCGTCCGTGCTTTCCGGCAATCGCAATTTCGAGGGTCGCGTCAACCCGGACGTGCAGGCGAACTATCTTGCTTCGCCGCCGCTCGTCGTCGCCTTCGCGCTCGCGGGCACTGTCGCGATCGACCTGACCAAGGAGCCGCTCGGCCAGGGCGCCGACGGCAAGCCCGTGTTCCTGCGCGACATATGGCCGAGCAGCGCGGAGATCGACGCCTTTATCCGCGAAAATGTGACTCGCGATCTCTTCCGCGACACATACGCCAATGTCTTTGCGGGCGACGAACACTGGCGCGCCGTCGCGGCCCCTGCCGGCGAGACTTACGGCTGGGATGGCAAGTCGACCTACGTCCGCAACCCACCCTATTTCGTCGGCCTCGAGAAAGAGCCGAAGCCCATCGAGGACATCGTTGGCGCGCGCATCCTCGCGCTTTTCGGCGACAAGATCACCACCGACCATATCTCCCCAGCCGGCTCCATCAAGGCGTCTTCGCCCGCGGGGAAATGGCTGATGGACAATGGCGTCGCGCCGGCCGACTTCAACCAATACGGCACACGGCGTGGCAATCATGAAGTGATGATGCGCGGCACGTTCGCCAATATCCGCATCAAGAATCACATGATGAAGGACGCCTCCGGCGTCGTTCCCGAGGGCGGCCTCACCAAATGCTACCCCGGCGGCGAGATCCTTTCGATCTACGACGCCGCCATGCGCTACCAGAATGACGGCGCCCCGCTCGTCGTCTTCGCCGGCGCTGAATATGGCAATGGCTCCTCGCGCGACTGGGCCGCGAAGGGCACGGCGCTCCTCGGCGTGCGCGCCGTGATCGCACAGAGCTTCGAGCGCATCCATCGCTCCAATCTCGTCGGCATGGGCGTGCTGCCTTTGACCTTCGAGCCCGGAACGAGCTGGGCGACGCTTGGCCTCACCGGCGAGGAGACGGTGGCGATCCGCGGGCTGGGCGCGGGACTCGCGCCGCGCCAGACGCTGGCCGCCGAGATCACCTTCTCCGACGGCAAGGTCGTCTCCGCCCCGCTCCTCTTGCGGATCGATACGTTCGACGAATTGGAATACTTCAAAAATGGGGGCATTCTGCCTTACGTGCTGCGACAACTCGCCTCGTAAAAGAGCTGTCGAAAGCCTTCACTATTATTGACGAGGCGTTTTTCTTGCGACATCTTTATGACGCTCGAGCGTGACAGCTCGCGCGCCGCCGTTCAGACGGCGGCGCGGTTCTAAGTGCGGCGCAAGAAGCAAAAAAATAAAATTGGAAGATAGAGGAACGCTCAGGATGAAGAAATTCTCCATTGCCACGGCCATCGCTATCTTTGCGGCGATGACCGCTCCGGCCTTCGCCAGCTGCGACACCCATGCGGAAGACGACCAGGCTGTCTGCGCCTCCAAGTGCGAGGACCAGTATCTGAAGGATCAGCAGGGCTGGACGGCCGATATGTCGAAAGTCAAGTCCAATAAGATAGCTTGCGACGAGAAGTGCGGCTGCCCGCAGAATTCAAAGGGGCTCTGAACCTTTCGTTAGGACCTGAAAAAATGCGCGAGGGCGCGCGAAAAGCGCGCCCTTCTTGCCGGCGATCTCAAAATTTTTAGCCCCCGGCGGCGCGAGGTAAGGGGATCGACACTTTCTCGGATAATCTTTTCAATTCAATCTTTAAGCACGTAAGAGAGCGGGCCCGGCAACCTGCCCACCATCCCCTCGTCACTGTCATATCAATGACGTGTGATTGACACTGGGCAAAACTTCCCCCATCGTCCGCCCCGCTTTGCGCGTTATGAGGGGCCGTTACTGTATCGGCGGGAGGGTTCTACGCCAGCGCAAGCAATCAACGCCTAAATTACGAAAAGAGGAAGCGTCAAAATGAACAAATTCGCCTTTGTTGCGGCGGCGGCCCTGTTTGCCGGCATGATGACCCCGGCTTTCGCTGATTGCGACACCCGCAACGCCGATGAGGACAAGCAGGCTGCAGCTGCTTCCAAGTGCTATGACGAGTATCTCGCCCGCTCGCAGAACTACGGAGCCAACAAGGACGAGCTCCGCGCCAATTTCCATGCCTGCAACGAGAAGGCCGGCTGCCCGCAGAACAACAGCCTGCTGAAGTAAGATCGTCAGGCAGGCTCTCTCGATAGAGAGGCTTTCGACCTTTCGGGGCGCGCAGTTCATGCGCGCCCAAAATTTTTTCTACTGCCGATAGACGTTGCCGTCCGGGCCTTTCCAGCCGTTCGGATCTTCGTAAAAGCGGTATTCTTCATCGAAGGCGACTGTCTCGCCGGGGGCCACATATTGTTTGCCCTTTGGATCGGACTGCCTTGGCGCCGTCACATAATGCTTGCTCGGCGAGCAGCCCTCCTTGGACTTGCCGGCCTCGTCCGGCTTGCAGTCCAAATTGGCGCCTTCCGGAAATCGCACCTTGGCGCTGAAGAAGATTTCGTAGCCCTTCTCTCCGGTGGCGTGCATCTCGAGCGGCTCGGACATTGTCTGTTTGAATTCGAGGATCTTGCCCGGCTTGTCGAAACGCTGCGGGAGAAGATTTTCAAAGATTTTCCGGGCGTGCTCCTCGGTCGGATCGCCGCAGCCGAGCCAGCAGATCGCCGCGGCCGGACCCGTGGCGAACGATGCGGCGGCGACCGCCAGAGCGAAAATTCTCAAATATGCGCCTCGCATTGCGTTTCCTCTTTTGTTGCGCCGCCCGATCCAGCGGCCGGGCGATTGGCGCGCAGAGTAAAACGCATTTCATGAAATGTCTTCAACGCCCGGCGTCGGGCGTCGCAATCCCGCCCCAGGAGTCTTTCACCTGCTCGAAATGGATTGCGGGGTCGTAGCGTTCTTCGCCGAGGCGCAGCGTCTCGGCGGAGAGCCGCCCCATGGCGGCGAGTACGGCGT
>JAMBEQ010000148.1 GCA_024506175.1 Methylocystis sp. | reverse complement strand
TAATTATCGCCCCTTTGGGTTTTCCCGTGGAGCCGGACGTGTAGATGACATAGGCGGGATGCTCTGGCGTCGCGCCTAATTCTCTTGCTGTCGGTAGTTTATCGCGCCCTTGAATGCTCGCCTCTGAGGCGAGGATGAGTTGGGCAGGCACACGGCCCGAGGCTTTGGCGGAAAACCCCTGGATAGTGAGCAAGAAACGGGCTTGGGCGTCTTCAAGACAAGCCGCGATGCGGTCTATTGGCGCCTCGGCGTCGAAGGGCAGCCACGCCGCGCCGGTCTTCGCGATTGCAAGCTGCGCAATGAGGCCATCAAATCCCCGAGGCATCCAAAGGCCAACGATGTCCCCAGGACGGACGCCACGGGCAAGCAGCCCCCTTCGGATTTCGTCCGAACGAGCGTCGAGCTCTCCGTAGGTCACGGAACGGCCCAAGTTTTTCAAGGCGACGGCGTTGGGATTTCGCTGCACGCTGTCTGCAAAAATTTCGCAGAGGAACTCGTCTTTAAGTAAATGCTCGGCTTTTATCCCGCGCAGAATGGAAAAGGATGAATCCTCCCCAGCAAAATACCCCAACTTAGCGCCGCCCAACACGTAGGGCCTGTCATTCATGGCTTTTAGAACCTATCTTGGAGCCGGGGAGGGCCTTTGAGAGCGCGTATAAGGAAACTCTTAGGTTCCTTTCGGATTTGAACGCGCTATCATCTCTAGCTAGGCGAGCGGGGGCGCTTATGCAACAGCTTCTTTGTGCAAGGACCAGCCGGCCGAAACGCGGTGGATTTACGATAAAGTCGTGGCGGACAAAAATGTTGTGCGGGGCGCGCGCCCGCTTTTTGCCCGTCTTCGCTGTGGCTTTTTGCGCCCAACTGGACGGGGCCTTCGCCCAGGCGGCGCAAGTTGCGGCGGAGCAAGCCGCCGGCGTTCAGACGGGCCTTTCACAACCCGGGCGGTCCGTGTCTAAATTTGAAGCGCGCCGCATTCGCCACAGGTGCCGGGATCAGACAAACTCGAGCGGAAACAAAGAACTGCGCCGCTGCTTCGAGATGCAAGTCGCCGTGAGGCGTCTTTGGGGCGAGTGCAAGCGGTCGACGCAGATCGTCAAGCTGCGCGGACACGAGAAGGACGAAGCTGTTCGACGTTGCGTCATGGAAAAGCTGCAGCAGCAACCATCGAAGCCAGCTTCGCGCTGACAAGTCGACCCGGACAGTTGCCCTTCGCCGGCGGAGGTTCGGGGCGACGCCTGCGAGATTGTCCTCGGGGCCGGAGCCTCGGGCCGGGCCGCCCCCTGCCCTGCGATAGATAAGGAAGCCGCCGCATGGCGGGAGCAATGCTCTGGCTTGCCGAAGGCCTGAAGCGCGCCCGGGAGAACGATGAAGAGCTCGCCTCATGCCGCGGGCGATAGCCACCAAACCCCGAAGAGGATCGTCGCGATCGTCAACGGCGCCCCGACCCTGAAATAGGACCAGAAGCCCAAGGCGACACCCTCCGCCTTGGCTTTCTGCGCGACAATCAGATTGGCGACCGAGCCGACGAGGGTGAAGTTGCCAGCAAGCGTGGACGCCATCGCGACAACGAGCCACGCCCTCTGGGGGTCGCCCGCGCCGCCGACGAACGGCTTCAGCACCAAGACCGCGGGAACATTGCTGACAATGTTCGAGAGCAGCGCGGTTACTGCGGAAAGAACGGCGGGCTCGTCGAGGTTGAACGCGCCGACCGCGGCGACGAGATCGGGCGTCACGACCGCCTTCTCGAGCCCCGCGACGACAACGAACAGGCCGACGAACATCAGCAGCAAGGGCCAGTCTATCTCGCGGTAGACCTTGTCGGACTTTACCTTGCGGGTGAGCAGTAGGAGCGCGCCGCCGACGATGGCGACCTTGGCGACCGGCTGCCCGGCGAAGAAAAAGACCATCATTGCGGCGGTCACAGTGACGGCCTTCAGGACCAACGCGCCGTGATAGCGGGTCTGCGGCGGAGTGACCCTGTGCAGAGGGTCGCCGGTCAGGAACTCCCGGCGATGCGCGAGCGCGATGAACAGGGTCGCCAACAGAAGGCCGACCAGGGCCACTGGCCAGAGCGCGGCGGCGAAGGCGCCATAGGGGATGTGCGAGAACGAGCCGATCATCATGTTCTGCGGGTTGCCCGTGATCGTCGCCGCGCTGCCGAGGTTCGAGGCCAACGGGATCGCCATCAGATAGGGGACGGGGTCGCGCCCAAGTCGCCGGACGAGGTCCAAGACGAGCGGCGTCATGACGAGGCAGATCGTGTCGTTGACGAGGAAGGCCGAGAACAGCCCCGAGACCATGACGATCGCAACCAGCAAGATCAGCGGATGCCGCGCCCGCGAGACGACCCAATCGCTGACCAGCCTGAAGAACCCGGAAAGGCGGAGGTTTGCGACGACGATCATCATGCCGAGGAGCAGCGTGACCGTGTCTAAGTCGATGGCGCGATAGGCCTCGTCGAGCGGCAGCACCCCGACGCCGACCATGAGGCTCGCCCCCAAGAGCGCCGCCCCGGCGCGGTCGAGCTGGAAGCCGGGCAGCTTGCCGATGGCGATGACTGCGTAAGTTCCGGCAAAGACGACAAAGGCGAGGATCGCCGTCCCACCACTCCAATCGAGCCTCACGCGAGCGGTGGACCCGAGCAGAAACGCGGCCGTCTTGCCGACAAAGTAGGCCACAACGGCCGCGACAGCCGCGCCGGCCGCCGTCAGCGCGACGGCCAGGAGAGCGCGCGCGAAGCCGCCCCTGACGGGTTCCTTTGGCCCGGCGCCGCCGCCCACCCGGAATCTCATCCTCGAGCGGCCATCAGAATGAGAAGTCGGGGGAGTGTTAACGTCGTTAGGGGACGGGGCGAAGACCAACCGTCGTGGCGCCTGCTCACAGCGCGGAAGCTCCAGTTTCCCCAGTCCGGATCTTGTGCACCTCGTCGAGCGTTAGCACGTAAATCTTGCCGTCCCCTCTCTGCCCGGTGCGCGCGGCTTCCATTATCGCCTTGACGACCAAGGAGGCGAGATTGTCGGGGACCATCACCTCGATCTGCAATTTCGGCACGAAGTGAGCGACATATTCCACCGCCCCGACAATTTGCGAGTGTCCCTTCGCATCGCCATGGCCTTTTGCCTCGGTGATCGTCATACCGCGAATGCCCATGGCGAAGAGCGCATTCTGAACGTCGTTCAGCTTGAATGGCTTTATAATGGCGGTGACAAGCTTCATACGAATTCGTTTCCTATGGGGCGGCGAAGCAACCAGGCTCATCCACGAGCCGCACTGCTAATATTCCGCTGCCAAGCATGAATTACAAGGGAGCGCGACCGTGCCAGAATGAAGCGTTGCCATTTATTTCTGTTTGATTTCCGTGGGGATTCCGCGCGCGCGGCCCTGCGCATTCACAAAGGCGCCATAATTCTCAATCTAGGTCGCTCAAGCTTCTTTAACCCCATATGTGCAATGCTGCCCTCCCCCTCCTTGCTATTTCAATCGCGACGACGCGCCGCCATCGCGCTCGCAGCCTTAGGGGTTGCCGCCAGCGGAATCTTGCTCCTGCCAACGAGCCCTTCCGGTCAAAACGGGCGCCTTGAACGCAAACAGCCCGCCAAAGCGGGCCCGGTCACACTCGACCTAAATGAGTCCCAGGTGGCGGCGCTGAAAATCGAGAAGGCGTCGACGAAGTCTTTCCCGCAAGACAAGCAGGCCGTCGGCAGCATCGATTTCAACCAGAACCGGCTCGTCTCGGTGTTCACGCCCTACCAGGGCCGCATCATCAGCGCCTCGCTGAATGTTGGGGACAAGGTCGAGAAGGATCAAATCCTTTTCACGATCGACAGTCCGGACTTGCTGACCTCGGAGTCGAATCTTATCGCCGCCGCGAGCGCCCTGACGCTGCAAAACCGCAACCTTGGGCGAACCAAGGCGCTCATCAAGATCGGCGGCGTCTCGCAGCAACAGGTCGACCAGACGGCCTCGGAGCAGCAGTCGGCCGAGGGCGCGTTGAGGGCGGCGAGGGACGCGGTTCGTATTTTCGGCAAGTCATCCGAGGAAATCGACAAGATCATCGCTGAGCGTCTTGCCGATCCGCGCCTCGTCGTGAAGAGCCCGCTTTCTGGCTATGTGACCGCGCGCGCGGCGGTTCCGGGCCAGCTGGTCCAGCCGGGCGTCGCGCCGGCGCCATTTGTGGTGGCCGACACCTCGACCATGTGGATGGTCGCCAATGTCATCGAGAGCGACGCACCTTTCCTGCATGTTGGCGAGGAGGTCAAAGCAAGCGTCGCCGCTTATCCCGGCCGCTTCTTCGACGGCAAGGTAACCGTGCTCGGCGCCTCGATCGATCCCGCGACGCGCCGACTCTTCGTCCGCAGCGAGATCGTCGATCCCGAGCATCTTCTACGCGCCGGCATGTTCGCGAATTACACGATCCGTGTCGGCGACCCCGTGACGTCGACGGCGGCGCCAGAGAGCGCCGTGGTGCGCGAGGGCGACGGAACAATGGTCTGCTGGGTGACCACCGATCGACGCCGATTCGTGCAGCGGGTCGTGACGATCGGCGAGCGGAAAGACGGCTTCGTCCAAATCCTTTCGGGGCTCAATGCGGATGAGCTTGTTGTGGGGGACGGCGCCGTCTTCCTCAGCAATCTGGTCTCGATGGCCAAGCCGGATTAAGGCCGCATTGGAGAACACGCTTTGTTGAAGTCCATCCTAGAGTTCGGCCTTACCCGGCGCGCCATCGTCGTTCTTGGCGTCATCGCCTTTGCGGTCGGCGGCCTTGTCGCATTTTTGCAACTCAATATCGAAGCCTATCCCAATCCCGCGCCGGTGATCGTCGAAATATCAGCGCAAGCGCCGGGCCTCTCGGCCGAGGAGATGGAGAAGTATTATACGATCCCGATGGAGATCGGGCTTTATTCTACTCCTGGCATCGTCAACATCCGCTCCACCTCGTTTTACGGGTTGAGCTTCGTCCGAGTCACATTCAAGTACGGCGTAGACTACTACTTCGCGAGGACGCAGGTCGCTCTCGGTCTTCAGCAGAACGTCAATTTGCCCGGCAACGTCACGCCGCAAATCCAGCAATCGAGCCTCACTGGCGAAATCTACCGTTATCAGGTCAAGGCGCCCCGGAATTTCGGCCTGAGCAACATCCGCACGATCCAGGACTGGGTTATCGCCCGCCGACTATTGACCATTCCAGGCATCGTGCAGGTCACATCGTGGGGCGGAACGACCAAACAGTTCGACGTCGACGTCGATCTCCAAAAGATCGAGGCCTTCAATCTCACCATTCCTCAGGTGGTGACGGCAATCGGCAATTCAAATATCAACGTTGGCGGCCGCGAGATCCAGCTTGGTCAACAATCCGTAAACATCAGAGGCGTCGGCCTCATCAATGATGGCGGGGCTGCCGACATCACGTCCGGCTACCGCACTGAGGACATCGAGAATATCGTCCTGTCTCAGACCGGCGGCGTGCCGGTGAGAATTCGCGACGCCGCCAAGGTCTCCGTCGGATTTGTTCCCCGGCTCGGGATCGCTGGTCGAGACTATGACGACGACGTCGTCGCCGCGATCGTGCTCATGGGGCGCACGCAGCATACGAACGACATGCTGCCCAAGGTCGAAGCAGAGATAAAGAAAATCAATTCGGATGGCTCGCTTCCGCCAGGGGTGCGGATCGAGCCCTATTACGATCGCGGTTCGCTCGTCGACGTCACCACGCATACAGTCCTGCATAATCTTTATTTCGGCATGATCCTTGTGTTTCTCATCCAGTGGATCTTCCTCGGCGATTTGCGCAGCGCGTTAATCGTTGCGGTAAATATTCCGTTTGCGCTATTTTTCGCGATCATCGTCCTTGTGCTCCAGGGCGAAGATGCAAATCTGTTGTCGGTCGGCGCGGTGGATTTCGGCATTATCGTTGATTCCGCCGTCATTCTCGTCGAAAATATTTTCAAGAACTTCCAGGCGTCGCGCACAAGGCGCAGCGAGCTTCTCCAGCTCCTGGCCGAGGGGTTCTGGGGCGACAATCCCACCTCGCCTGCGAATACCAAAGGCGTCGCCGAACTCTGGACCGACCGCCTGCGACTGATTTTCGTCAGCGCCTTGCAGGTCGACAAGGCTGTTTTCTTCACGGCGACCATCACCATCACCGCCTTCTTGCCGTTGTTCACCATGACCGGCGTCGAAGGACAGATTTTCGGTCCGATGGCGCGCACATACGCTTATGCGCTCGTCGGCGCGCTGCTCGCCACCTTTACCGTGACCCCCGTGCTCGCCTCGATCGTTCTCCCCGACCAGGTGCATGAGGTCGAGACGCTTGTCGTGCGCCGGCTCAGATCGCTTTACACGCCGGCGTTGCGCTTCTCGCTGTCCAACACGAAACTCGCCATTATCGGCGGCGCGGCGTTTCTTGCTTTTTCCGGCCTGATCGCGACGCGGCTCGGCAGCGAATTCCTGCCAACCCTCGAAGAAGGCAATCTGTGGATCAGAGCGTCGCTGCCGCCGACGACGTCGCTTGCGGCCGGCGACAAGGCTACCCGCAAGATGCGGGAAATCCTTTTGCGTCACCCGGAGGTCTCGACGGTCGTCTCCCAGCATGGCCGACCGGACAACGGATCCGACGCCTCGCCCTTCTCGAACGTCGAGCTCTTTGCGCCTCTCAAGCCATTCGATCAGTGGCCCGCAGGCCTCACGAAGGAAAAGCTCACGGAGACGCTAGAAAAGGAGTTCGAAAACGAGCTTCCTGGCGTCGGCTTCAACTTTTCCCAGTATATTCAGGATAATATCCAGGAAGCGCTCTCGGGGGTCAAAGGCGCCAATTCCATCAAGATCGTCGGACCCGATCTCGACGTCCTCGAATCACTGGCCGAGAAGGTCAGAAACGTGGTCTCGGAGATCCCCGGGGTCGAGGATCTCGCCGTCTTCCATCTTCTTGGCCAGCCGAACCTCAATATCGTTATCGACCGCGCCCGGTCAGCGCGTTACGGTTTGACCGCCGGCGACGTCAATACAGTCGTGCAATCGGCGATCGCAGGAGCAATCGCGACCACTGTTCTGGAAGGCGATCGTCAATTTCCGGTGCTGGTGCGGCTCGCGCCGCAATATCGCAATTCGATCCAAGCCATCAGCAGCATCAAGGCGGCATACGTCAATCAGAATGGCGGCCCGAACACCTATGTGCCTCTGAAGGAGCTGGCGTCCATTAGCCTCGATACGGGCGCGTCGTTCATCTATCGCGAGCGTGGCCAGCGCTATGTCCCAATCAAATTCAGCATAAGGGGCCGGGATCTTGGCTCGACCGTCGCGGAAGCGCAGGAGCGAGTCTCCAAGGCCGTTAAATTACCGACAGGCTATCAAATCCTCTGGGCGGGAGAGTTCGAGAATCTCCAGCAGGCAAAAAAACGGCTGCTCGTGGTCGTGCCGGTGACGCTCGCTTTGATTTTCCTGTTGCTGTACGGGATGTTCAATTCGTTGCGTGAAAGCTTGCTCGCCTTTGGCGGCATTCCCTTTGCCATGAGCGGGGGGATTATCGCGCTTTATGTGTCGGGATTGAACTTCAGCGTCTCCGCCGCAATCGGCTTCATCTCGCTGTTCGGCGTCGCGGTGATGGACGGCATCCTCAATATCACCTACATCCGGGAACTCACGATCCAAGGAATGGAATTCGGGGAGGCTGTCTTTTACGGCGCCGAACAGCGCATGAGGCCGATGCTGATGACCGCCCTCTCCGCCGGCGTCGGGCTTCTGCCGGCCGCCATATCGCATGGGATCGGCTCCCAGGTGCAACGGCCGCTGGCGACGGTCGTCGTGGGGGGAATGCTCTTTGGGCCGATATTAATCCTGGTCGTCGCGCCCGCGCTGCGCAAAGTCTTCCTGCCTCAGTACAGCCGGGCGCATGTTGGCGATCACCCGTTTGAAGGCCCACGTTCATGAGTAAAAACAGTAGTGACGACCAAGCGGTGAGATTCGCGTGAGCGCGGCGAGGAACCGAATCAGCCGTTACCGCCGCGCTTCAGTATCTGTCGCGGCGGTGGCGCTTTTGGCGCTGTCCGGCTGTTCGGTCGGTCCCGACTTTATTTCGCCGCCGCCCCCTGATGTGGACCGTTTCACACCCGAAAAGCTGACCGCGATTGGCGCCGCTGGAAAAGACAGGGTGCGACTCGAGTTGGACGCCTCCGTCCCGCAAAGGTGGTGGGAGGCGTTCCACGACGAAAAGCTCAATAAATTAATCGCGGCGGCGATCGAGCATAACCCATCGATCCAGGCCGCCGACGCCGCGATAAAAATCGCTTATTTTAACGCAGAAGCGCAAAAAGGCGCGTTTTTGCCGACCGCGGCGTTCAATTCAACCGACAACTACATTCGCCAGTCATTTCAGCAGCAATTCCAAAACAACGCGCCCACGAACCCTTTTGGTCTCTTCCTGAAACAACTGACGATTACGTATAACGTCGACATTTGGGGCGGAAACAGACGATCCGTGGAGTCTCTCGAGGCGCAGACGGATCTGCAGCGCTATCAATTGGAAGCGGCCTATCTCGCGCTCACGAGCAACGTCGCCGCCGCCGCCGTCATGGAAGCCTCGCTGAGAGGGCAAATCGCCGCCATCCAGAGAGTCATCGCGATCGAAAAGGAGCTTCTCGAGATTTTACAGAACAGGGTGCGCGTCGGCTCGTCGTCCCAGGCGGACTTTTTGATGCAGCAGACGGCTCTTGGTCAGGCCATGCAGCTTTTGCCGCCGCTCGAGAAGCAGCTTGCGCAGCAGCGCGATTTGTTGACGGCGCTCGCCGGCCAATACTCGACGGCCCAAGTTCCCGAGACGTTTGATCTCCATCGTCTTCAGCTGCCGAAGACCCTGCCGCTGACCTTGCCCTCGACATTGGTGCGACAACGCCCCGACATCCGGGCCGCCGAAGCCAACATGCATGCGGCCGCAGCGCAGATTGGCGTCGCCATAGCCGCGCGCTTGCCCAGCCTCACGCTGACGCCGCAACTCGGCTTCAGCGCTTTCGACCTTGCCAAGATATTTGTGCCGGCCAGCGGTTTTTACATCCTCGGCGGTTCGGTCGCGCATACGCTTTTCGATGGTTTTTCGCTGCTCAACAAGCAAAAGGCGGCTGAAGCGGGTCTTGTTCTGGCCGATGCGCAATATCGGCAATCGGTCATTTTGGCGTTCCAGAATGTCGCCGACGCGCTGCGCGCCTTCCAGGCTGACGCCAAGGCGGTGAAAGCTGCGGCGTTCACGGAGGAATCCGCTCGAAAAAGCCTGGCCATCGCAAGGGGGCAACTCAAAATCGGGAGCGTCAGCCAGATCGAGTTGCTGAATGCTCAACAGGCTTATCTCACAGCGTCTGTCGCAAGAGTCCAGGCGGAAGGCAATCGCCTTGCGGACGTGGTGGGCTTGTTCATGGCGCTCGGCGGTGGATGGAGAGATATAAATCTACGCGATTTGCCTCCGAGCGAGCCTGGCGCTCCGATCGACGCGCAAATCGAGACCATCAACGGACCTGTGAACACGAGCTGGTTTCCAAGCTTCTTGGATTGAAACGATCGCGGGAAAAACCGAAGGCAAGATTGGTTGAGGCTCGCCCAATAGCAAAATAGACAAGGGTTTGGAGCAAACATGTGCAGCTTCATCGCAAGAATCGTGGCAGTCTTGCTGCTGCTAACCCTCTCGGCTCACGCCCAAAGCCTGGCGAACATCCCGTCTGCATACGTGCCTGAAGCAAATTATAAGCGCTTGAACTGCGGCGAACTGCTCCAAGAACGCGCGCGAGCCGAATACGATCTCGCCGGGCTGTACGCGCAGCTCCAAGGGTATCGTTCGAGATATCTCGTTGACTTTCTAGCCCTCGGGCTACCATTAGCCACAATCGGCGGCAACACCGTCGCGGCGGAGACTCTCGTCGAGCACGACATTTCGCATTCCAAAGGCGAATTCGAGGCGATAACTCGGGTGTTGATCCGGAAAAGCTGCGGGATCTGAGCCGGCTTTAGGTGAAGCGGTCACGTCGCGCCGCCGAGCAGCGCGGCGTTCATTTGAGGTCGTCGGCGTGCGGCTCGGCCTCCGAGCGAGGCCCTGCGTGGCGATCCCAATTAGACGCGCCATCGTAGCCCTGCGGCCCTGGCGACGCCGTTTGGTAGCCCTTCACGCGTCCCGGCGCCCACACACGGGGTTTCGTTCCGCCAAGCCGCCGCAGCGGGGGCGCCCGTCTCGTGCATTGGTGAGCGTTTTGAAGAGATGGCGCGCCCGAAAGGATTCGAACCTCTGACCCCCAGATTCGTAGTCTGGTGCTCTATCCAGCTGAGCTACGGGCGCCTGTCGGCCCGCGGTTTCGACCCCGCTTGGGAGGGGTCACCGCCGCGACATGCGACCGTTTAGCGACAACCGAAGCGAATAGCAAGGCCTGTTATTTTTCCCACCCCGCGAGCTTGCGCCGCGGGCCCTATTCTTTAAGTAGGAATCGTCACACGGGATTTGCCATGGAAACTTTCATCTCGGACGGCGTCGAGATTGCCTATTCGGATTTCGAGCCTCTCGGCGACGACCGGCGCGAGCCAATCGTGCTCGTCCATGGTTTCGCCTCCACCCATGCGGTCAATTGGATGTTCACCCAATGGGTGAAGACATTGACCGAGGATGGCAGGCGGGTTGTCGCTCTGGACAGTCGCGGACATGGCCGATCGCAGAAGCTTTACGATCCGGCGCAATATGCGCTGGACTTAATGGCGGGAGACGTCGCTAATCTCCTCGACCATTTGTCTATCGCCCGCGCCGACGTCATGGGCTATTCGCTCGGCGCCCGAATCGCGACCGTACTGACGCTGTCCCGCCCCGACCGCGTACGCTCGCTCATTCTCGGCGGAATCGGCCAATATCTGATCCAGGACGCCGGCATGCCTTCCGGCCTCGCCGAGGCCATGGAGGCCGAGCGGATCGAAGACATCGACAATTCCATGCTCAAGATTTTCCGGGGCTTCGCCGAATCGACCCGGAGCGATCTCAGGGCGCTCGCCGCCTGCGTGCGCGGCGCCCGCAAAGCCCTCGACCCGGCGCTTTTATCGCAGATCGAATGCCCGGTCCTGATTTGCGTGGGCACGCGCGACGATGTCGCGGGCGACCCCTCGCCCCTGCAGCCGCTCTTCCGTAACGCCCGCATTGCCGATATTCCCGGCCGCGATCATAACCGCGCCGTTGGCGATCGCATCTACAAGCAGGCGGTGCTGGAATTTCTGAACGAGCGGCCGTGATGCACAGCTCCGGCCGAGGCGCTATATAGGCCGCCGAGGAGGAAACCCCCATGGCCGCCGAACCGCTGGAAACTGCGTCAGTCATCGGTTTCGATCCGCTCCTGGCCCGGCTGCGCCTCGAGGCGGAGGATGTGCTGCGCCGCGAGCCCGAGCTCGGCGGCTTCGTCTATCCCGCCATACTGGCGCAAGACAGCGTCGCGGGGGTCGTCGTCCATCGCGTGGCGCAGCGACTCGATCGACCGGAAGCGCCCTATGCGGCGATCCGCCAGGCTTTCGACTCCTGCCTCGCCAGCGAGCCCGCCATCGCGGATGCTTTCCGCGCCGACCTCCTCGCGGTCGTCGAGCGCGACCCCGCCTGCACGAGGCTTCTGGAGCCGGCGCTCTACTTCAAGGGCTTTCACGCCCTTCAAACCTACCGCCTGGCGCATTGGCTGTGGAAAAACGGCCGTAGCGATTTCGCGCTGACGCTGCAAAGCCTTTCGTCGCAGATTTTCCAGACGGACGTTCACCCGGCGGCCGCCATCGGCAAGGGCGTCTTCATCGACCACGCCACCGGCGTCGTCATAGGCGCGACCAGCGTCATCGAGGACGACGTCTCGATGTTGCACGGCGTGACGCTGGGAGGCACTGGCAAGGCGCGGGGCGACCGGCATCCAAAGGTGCGCCGCGGGGTGCTGATCGGCGCAGGAGCCAAGGTGCTTGGCAACATCGAGATCGGCCGCTGCGCCATGGTCGCGGCTGGCTCGGTGGTGCTAGATTCGGTGCCGCCCAACAAGACGGTGGCGGGGGTGCCCGCGCGAATCGTGGGCGACTCGAAATGCGCCGAGCCGGCGCTAGCCATGGACCAGATGCTGGCGGTTTTAGATGCGGGAATGGACAAGGGCGGGGTTATAAGGTGAAGAAACTGTTTCTTTGCGCGGCGTTCTCCATTCTGGCGAGCGCGGGCTTCTCGACGCACGCGCGCGCCGCCGGCTGGCATTATTACGATCCCGACTGCCCCATTTCGCTTGGCGGCAAGTCGATGAAATTCGTCGCCATGCAGCCAAAGAAGAACATAGACCGCGAATGCGTGGCGCTGCCCGACACCGGCCCCTCCGTCATCGTGCTAGACGCAGCGGACAATGAACTGCGCGAAATGAACTGGGATGTTCGCGTGTTGCGCGCCAAGGGGCCGGACAGCCAGCCGGATCCCGACTCAGACTTGGTGTCGCGTCTACCCGTGCAGAAGTTTCGCAATGGGATGGTCAATTTCGACCAGAATTTTAAAGAGCCCGGCACTTATGTGCTCTACGCCAAGCTTACGAGCGACGATGGCGCCAAGAGCTATGAAGGGCGTCACCCCTTCTCGGTTGGGCTTTTGACCGATGAGGAGCTTTATCTTTTCGCCGGCTTCGGGATTTTCGTCGTCGCCGCTGGCGGCGCGGCCTTCACGCTTTGGCGGAAGGGGAAGCTGTTTTTCAAGATCCCGAATTTCGGGAAGCCGTCCTAACGCGATTTTCGCTCGCATAAAATCATGCGCGCGAGAAGAAATCGCGCGTTTATGTTGAGCTGGGAGCGCATCCTTTTCGCAAAAGTCTATCAACTTTTGCTTGATGCGCTCTAGCAGCCTGCGAGCCTACCGCGCGCCTGTTATGGAAGAACGGGCGCGCCGCCCCATCTCTGTCGACAGAGCTGGGGAGGAAACCCATGCATTTCAGCGACGCGCAATATCTGCCCATAGCGCCGCCGGCCTTCGCGCTGCTCGCGGGCATTGTCGCCATCCTGCTTATTCTGGTCCAGCTGCGCATCCTCCAATATGCCTACATGCAATTGGGCGTGAGCTCGGGAACAGCCGTCTTGCTGCTTCTCGCTTCGCTTGCCGGCAGCTATGTGAACATTCCCGTGGCGACGCTCGGCAGCGAACCCATGGTCGACGCGGGCGAGGTCATCTATTACGGCGTTCCCTATGTCGTCCCGAGATTTATCGAGGAACCTCGTGTGATTCTCGCGGTGAACGTCGGCGGCGCGATCATTCCCACCCTCCTGTCGATTTTCCTGCTCTCGCGCAACGCCATCTGGGGGAGAGGAATCGTCGCCGCCGCCTGCATTGCAGGGATCAGCTACGCTTTCGCGGAACCCGTGCGCGGGATTGGCATCGCGCTGCCCATTTTCATCCCGCCGATCGCAGCAACGATCGTCGCTGCGATCATATCATGGCGCAATCTCGCGCCGCTTGCCTACGCTGGCGGGAGCGTTGGCGTGCTGGTCGGCGCCGATCTCCTTAATCTGGACAAGCTTGAAGGCCTTGGCACGCCCGTGCTGTCGATCGGCGGCGCTGGCACTTTCGACGGCATTTTCGTAACTGGCGTGCTGTCGGTTCTTCTCGCGAGCCTGATCGGCGGCCGCGCGCAAGCCGCCCAAGCCTCGTGATGAAGCCCTCCAAACTGCCTAGTTTTTGCAGGCTCCCGCCGGCTGGATCGTCAGCTCCGCCATCTCGCCTCTTAGAGCGAAATCGCCGTAGTCCAGCTTGAGCGCGCGCGACACCCCGTTTTCATAGAGATCGAAGGAGAGGATGTAGATCGGTTGGCCGTCGCGCTTTCCCTGCTCGAAGTAGGACACCGAAACGCGCCAGCGCTTCATGCCCTTGAGCGCATCCGCGGCCTTCTCGGCGACCGGCGTCTCGAGTGGCTTGCCGATGACCGTCAGCGTGTCGAAAACCTTATCGCCCTCGCCCGTCCCATCGTAGACGCGCGCTTCCAAGAGCGGCTCTCCGGAGCGCGCGGCCTCGACGATGCGCCGAAGATGCTCAGTGGGAAACAGAGCGGGGCCGGGTATCTGGAGATGGGTGCGCTTGGGGCGCGAAAGGTCGACCCCGACGGCCGCACTCTTCTCCTTATGCGCCTTACCGTCGACTTCGTCTGCGGGGCCGCTGTCAACCCTGGTCTCGATTTTAAAGCGGTAGTCCGCCGCGTCGAGCGACTCGAAGGTTGCCGAGCGCATATCGGAAAGCTTGGTCGCGCCCTCATCTGGCGTCAGCTCGGTGATCTGCCGGAAATTTTGCACGTAGCCTTCGCACGACGCCGTGAAGTCGAAAATGATGCGCCCGCGCGCCTGAGTAGGGGCCTTGGCGCCCCCCGCCTTGTCCAGCGTCAGCTCGTAGACCGCGCGGTGGCTCGCCAGCGCCGGCGCCTCTTGGGCTGCGGCGGCGCCGAGCAGCGGCAGGTTCGAGGCAATCACGGCAGCGAAGAGCGCGCGCTTCGAAATCATGAGAAGATTCACCCTGAGAACATGCGTCGTCATTGCGCCGCGTGATGGCGGAAATTAGGGTCCGCCCGGCGCCGGAGCAAATGTATTCTGTAAGAGAGGAAGCCGACCATGTCCAATTCGACGCAAGAGACCCCGGCTCAGCGCCTCGCGGCGCTTGGGCTTGTTTTACCGGCCGCAGCCGCGCCGGTGGCGAACTACCTCCCCTATATGCGGACCGGCAATCTCCTCTTCGTTTCCGGCCAATTGCCCATCGGCGCAAATGGAATCGATGCGGCTCACAAGGGCAAGCTCGGCGCCGGCGTGTCGCTTGAAGATGGACAAGCGGCGGCGCGGCAGGCTGCGCTGAACGTTCTCGCGCAAGCCAACGCCGCCGCGGGCGATCTCGCCATGCTCAAAGCGGTCCGCATCGGCGGCTACGTGAATTCCGCGCCGGATTTTGCGCAGCTGCCCCAGGTCGTGAACGGCGCCTCCGACCTCTTCGCCGCGGTGCTGGGCGAGAACGGCAAGCATGCGCGCTTCGCCGTTGGCGTCGCGCAACTGCCGCTCGACGCGGCGGTCGAACTCGAGGGCTTATTCGAGATCCTCGCATGAGCGGAAAGCGCCTCGACTGGCTGACCGCCCAGCCGATCGCGCATCGCGGCCTGCATGGGCGCGGCCTCGTCGAGAATTCCATCGGCGCGGCGCACGCCGCGATCGCCGCCGGTTATGCGATCGAATGCGATGTGCAGGCGACAAAGGACGGGCTCATCGTCTTTCACGACGAGACGCTCGAGCGACTCACGGCGCAATCAGGCTGCGTCGCCGACCATGATACGCCGAGCCTCACGGGCATGAAGCTGCGCGGCGCGTCTGAGGCCATCCCTTCTTTCGACGCTTTTCTGACTGCCATCGATGGCCGCGCGCCGCTCGTCGTCGAATTGAAGAGCGCTTTCGACGGCGATCTTGCGGTAGCCGAGCGCGCGGCGAAGCGTCTTGCGCGCTACCATGGCCCAGTCGTGATCGAAAGCTTCGACCCTGAGCTGATCGCTTTCTTGCGCGCGGACGGCGGCGCGTTGGGCGTCTCTCATATTCCGCTCGGCATCGTCGGCGAAGCTGATTACGACGAAGCGGACTGGCCCATGCTCACGCCGGACCGACGCATCGAGATGACGCATTTCCTCCATTATCCGCGCACGCGGCCCGACTTTCTATCTTGGAGCGCAGCGAACCTTCCTCACGCCATTCCCTTTCTCGCGCGCGAAGCGCTGGGCGTTCCTGTTACAGTGTGGACGATCCGCTCGGGCGAGCAGGCGGCAATAGCGCGGCAATGGGCCGATCAAATCGTCTTCGAGAATTTCACGCCGTGAGGCGCCGCACGCCAAACGGCCGCCTCCACCGCTAATTTCCCTCCTCGACATAGAGTTTTGCCGCGGAGGCGATGATGACCGCATTTCTGAAGATATCCACGCTTGCTTTGGCGTCCCTGTTTTCGGCGTCGGCTCTGAGCGCCGAGCAAGCGACAAAGATGAACGAACATGAAGCGCGGACGGTCATCGCCGCCATGGACCGAGACCAAAGTCTCCTCGCCAGCTTACAGCGCTGTCCTGCCGACCTGTTCCGTAAAGAGGCTGAGCTCGGCGGTTCTTTTCCAGCGCATAAGACGGCGACCAAAGAACGCTGCGCGGCCCACCCGGCCGAATGCCTGAGCGCCTGTGTTGCTGGACGCAGCGCCACCCATTGTTTCAATCTCGCCCTAGCGTTCGAGCAGGACGAAGCGATTGCGGCGCGGTACAAGGAGATGCTGTTTGCGAAAGCCTGCGCCCTCGGCGACGCATCCGGCTGCACCAACCGTGGGGCCTATCTGCGCAACACCATGGAAGACAGCGATCCGCTCCGGCGCGTGAGCGAAGAAGAGCTGAAAGCCTGCCAGCACCGCACGTTCAAAGCCGCGTGCCGCAACAACGACAACTGGGGTTGCGCCATGCTCGGTCAAAGCTACCGCTATGGCGAAGGAACGCCAACAAGTCAGGCGTCCGCGCGGCGCGCTTACCGCAAGGCGTGCAAATTGGACCCCAACTTTGCCGCTTGCGAATCCGCGCGCGAAGACCTCGAAGAGATGAAGCCCGCGCGCCATTAGCGCGCGCCTACCAGGAATGACGAGCCCTGCGAGCTGCTCAAGCGGACGCCGCCGCCATCAGCCCGTTCGCGGGCGCGAGGCCGCGCATGTTCTTCAACTCGACCTGGATATCGTCGTCGTTTGCGGCTTTCACGAAATCATCGATGGTTTCCATGATGTCGTGATCGATGAACGTCGCCCGCGTGCCGTCGATAACGAGATAGCTGCCAGGCTCGATGCTGCTGAGAATATCCCGCAACGGCGCCTTGTTCAGGAATGACGCATCCTTTTGCAGGCGCAGCAGATAATTCGTGCCGTCGCGCGTCAAGGAGAAGGCTGCGTGATAATTCCCGCGGAGCACGAAAAAGATGCCCACCGCCATGCCGATCGCCATGCCCTTCAAAAGATCGGTCGTCAGGATCGCGGCGATCGTGACAGCAAAGGGCGCGAATTGCTCGAAACCCTTTTCGTATTGTTCCACAATGAGCTTAGGCTTGGCGAGCTTGTAGCCGGTCAGCAGCAAGACTGCGGCGAGACAGGCGAGCGGGACCATGTTCAGAATCGTGGAAAGAAACATCACGCTCAACAGCAGCAGCGCGCCATGGACGATGGCTGCGGCCTTGGTGTGAGCGCCGGCGTTGATATTTGCGGAACTGCGGACGATCACCGCCGTGATGGGCAGGCCGCCGATCATACCGGCGATGAAATTGCCGAGGCCTTGCGCCTTCAGCTCGCGGTTCGTCGGCGCCGTGCGTTTCAGTGGGTCGAGCTTGTCGGCTGCTTCGAGGCTGAGCAAAGTCTCCAGACTGCCGACGAGCGCGAGCGTCCCAGCTGTGACATAGACATGCGCGTCCATCAGCTTATGAAAATCGGGGAAGCTGAGTTCCCGCGCGAACTCGAGGGGACCCGTGATCGTTGGCAGCGTAACAAGGTGCTGTGTGGCGATGGCAAGCGAGGGGAATGCCGCCTGTGCAAGCAGATTGAACACGACGCCGAACACGACGGCGACGAGCGGCCCCGGCACAAGGGAAAGGAGACGATGATCCTTTACCCTGGGCGTTTCCCAGAACAAGAGAATGCCGAGCGAAACCAAAGCGACAATCGTCGCGCCTGGCGAGATGGCCTGCAAGGCGGAGCCTAGAAATGAAAAGTTGGTGTGGCTGTCGTCCTCGAGAAATGACAGATCGCTCTCGACGTCCGCGTCATAGCCGACCGCGTGCGGCAATTGCTTCATGATGAGGATGAGACCGATCGCGGCCAGCATGCCTTTGATCACCGCCGAAGGAAAATAGGCGCCGATCATGCCGGCGCGCGCATACCCCATCGCGATCTGGATGAGGCCGGAGAGCGCAACCGCGAGCAGCATGCCGTCGAAACCGAGCTTCTCCACAGCGCCTGCGATGATGACCGTGAGGCCGGCCGCCGGCCCAGAGACGCTGAGCTGAGACCCGCTTGCAAAAGCCACGACCAGTCCGCCGACAATGCCAGCAATGATGCCTGAAAATGGCGGCGCGCCGGAAGCCACGGCGATGCCCAGACACAGCGGCAGCGCCACAAGAAAGACGACAAGCCCCGCCGGAATGTCGTGATCGAGATAGCGCAAATAATAGTCGAGGTGTTTACGAAGCACGGCTGAAGTCTCCTGTTCAGTCGCTCGGGTGAGTTTTGAGGTTAGCCTCGATCGTCCTCCCATCTGTAGATGGGATCGATCTCACTCTCCGGCCCGAACGTGATCAACGACTTCAGCAACCCGTCGTCTAGTCCGAAGACCCAGCCGTGCACCATGGGGCGGCTCTCAGCCTTCCAGGCCTTTTGCAGGATCGAGGTATGAGAGAGATTGTTGACCTGCTCGATGACGTTGAGCTCGACGAGACGTGTCGCCTTCTGCTCGAACGAATCGATCGCGTCCAGCTCGTCCCTGTGAAGACGATAGACGTCCCTCACATGCATCAACCATTTGTGCACCAGCGACAGATCGGGCGTCTGATTTGAAAGCGCCGCTTTCACGCCCCCGCAATTATAATGGCCGCAAACGATAATATGCGTTACCTTCAAAACCTCGACTGCATATTGCACGACGCCGAGGCAGTTGAAGTCGGTCGCGATCACCTGATTTGCGATATTGCGATGGGCGAAGATCAGGCCCGGCTCGGCGTTGACGATGATGTCCGCCGGCACGCGGCTGTCGGCGCAGCCGATCCAAAGAAACTCGGGCTGTTGTCCGCGCGCCAAACGCTCGAA
>JAMBEQ010000147.1 GCA_024506175.1 Methylocystis sp. | reverse complement strand
TTGGAGCGCGTCGGCTTCAAACAGGAAGGCTATGCCCGCTCCTATCTGAACATCAATGGCCAATGGCGCGACCATTTGCTTTTCGCATTGCTGGAGACCGACCCGGTCCCGCCGGGGAAACCTCGGTGAGCGCTGGGTAGGCTCTGTCGTTAAGGGAATTTGAAATCGATCGTTAGCGCTCAATTGACTCCATTCGCGGCTCACTGCTGAGAAGCGACGCCATTTCGCGTAGAGCTTTACGCAATCGACAGGCGTGGGGGCATCGTGGCGATCGAAGGCGTTGAGACCACCTTTGTCGGCGGCGCGGAGGTCGCTTGTCTGGATTTGCTGTCGACGGCGCACCTCATGCTCGATCTTGCGCGCCAGCCGGCGCGGGAAGAAGGCCCCTATTACCTGACGTCAGTCAACGGAGAGGTTCTGGCGCGCCGCTTCCTGGACAAGGAGTTCGCAAAGCTCGTCGACTGCGCCGATTCGATCGCAGCAGACGGTCAGCCGCTCGTGGTCGCATCGAAACTCTTCTCGAAAAAGCCGCTGCCCGAGCGCGTCGCGACGACCGACCTTTATCCGATCGTGGCGCAGATGGCGCAGGAGACGGGCGCGACGTTCTATCTGCTCGGCGCGAACGAAGACGTGAATCGCGCCGCCTTCGAGGCGACGATGCGCTTAGCGCCGCGCGTGAAGATCGCGGGTCGGTGCCACGGTTTTCTCAAGGGCGCGGAGCTTGAAGCAAAGCTCGATGAAATCAACGCGCTCGCGCCCGATATCCTCTGGTTGGCCATGGGCGTTCCACTCGAACAGACCTTCGTTCGCGATCACGCACATCGGCTGAAAAACGTGAAGATGATCAAGACCTCGGGCGGCCTCTTCGATTTTGTGGCGGGCGCCAAGAAGCGCGCGCCGCAATGGATGCAGGACGCCGGCCTCGAATGGGCGTTCCGCTTAGGACTGGAGCCCAAGCGGCTCTTGAAGCGCTATCTGACAACCAATCCCGTGGCGGCCTATTTGCTGCTGACGCGGACAAGGTAGCCGCGGGCGTCCCGGCGCGAGCTGTCCGGCGAAAATCGAGTTACCTCTCCAACCGCCCCGCCAGCCGGCCCCACAGCGCATTGCCCGCTTTGAAGACATATTCGAGCTTCGCGCTCGTCACGCTTTTTGCGCCCTTGCCAATTAGCCAATCGGCCAGCGCCGCGACCTGCTTCGTCGGACAGGCGAAGGTCGCCGTCTCGCCATCACGGGCGCGCAATGCGGCCCCGAAGGTTGCGCGAATTTCGCCTAGCGCCTCGTCGCTCAACGAAACGATCGCCCGCACCTCGCGCGTCGTGCGCGCTTCCTCTTCCGCCGCGATCCGCGAGAGGATAATGCGGGCGGCCTCTTTCGCCGTCTCGTTCCAGGGCGCGGCGAGCGACGCGACCAGATTGGCCTGAGAGCGCAGGATGACGCCGTCGTCGAGCACCTTGAGGGCATTGGCGACGAGCGTCGCGCCGGTCGTGGTGATGTCGACGATGAGATCGGCCGATCCGGCGGCAGGGGCGCCTTCGGTGGCGCCGGAGCTTTCCACGATGCGATAGTCGCCGACGCCATGCTGGGCGAAGAAGCGGCGCGTCGTATTGATGTATTTAGTGGCGACGCGCAGGCCGCGTCCATGACGCGCGCGGAAGCCGTCGGCGATGTCGGCGAGATCGGCCATGGCGCGCACGTCGATCCAGGCCTGGGGAACAGCGACGACGACATTGGCGTGGCCGAAGCCGAGCGGGGCGATGAGCTCAACCTTGTTGTCGGGATCGGCGATTTCCTCGCGCACGAGGTCCTCGCCGGTAATGCCGAAATGCACATCGCCGCGCGCGAGGCGCCCGGTGATCTCGGACGCCGACAGATAGGCGACCTCGACGCCGTCGAGCCCGGCGATGGCGCCGCGGTAGTCGCGCGCGCCGCGGCCCTGCGTCAGCTCGAGGCCGGCGCGGGCGAAGAAGGCGTTGGCGTTTTCCTGCAGGCGGCCCTTGGAGGGCGTCGCCACGATGAGCTTCTGCATCATGCCGCATCTCCCGCGCGCGCGGCGCCGGCTAATCTGTCGATCCAGATGGCGGCGCCGACGGCCGGAATATCCGCCTTGGCCCCCAATGTTTTCAGCAGCCGGTCGTAACGGCCCCCGCCGATGACCGGCTCGGCTCCGGCGGCGCCGCGCGCTTCGAAGACGAATCCCGAATAATAGTCGAGATGACGAGCGAAGCCGGCCGAGAAGATCATGTCGTCGAGATTGAGGCCGCGCGCGGCGATGAAGCTCGCGCGGGTGTCGAAGGAATCGAGCGCTGCGGCGAGGTCGAGCTTGGCGTCCTCGGCGAGCTTGCGAAGGGCGGCGGAGGTGATGTCGGGCGGCCCTTCTATGGCGAAGAAAGCTTCCGCCAAGGCGCGTTTCTCGGGCGAGACGCCGGCGCCCTCGGCAAGCGTCGCCTGATCGAGGAAGCGCTCGGCGATCTCCGCCGCGCTGCGGCCGCCGACCGCCGTGATGCCGGCGATGGAGAGAAGATCCTCGACGAGTCGGCGGGCGTCGGCGGGGTCGACCTTGGCAAGCGCCGCCAGCACGCCGGACTGCTCGACGCCCTTGCGGCTCGGCGGCGTGAATATCTTCGCAATAGAGTGGCCACGCGCATGGCCGGACTCGGCGCGGCGGCGCCACACGGTCGGCAGCTCGAGGCGATCGAGGAAAGCCGCGACCAGGCCCGCATCGCCGATCCGCACGGAAAGGTCGCGGGCGCCGGCGGCGGCGGCGGCATCCAGCGCCGCGCCGAGAATTTCGGCGTCCGCCGCCTCGCGGTCTTCGCGGCCAAAGCTCTCGATGCCCGCCTGCAGAAACTCCCCGTCGCCGGATGTGGCATTCAGAGGGGCGCGAAAGATGGAGCCGCCATAGGCGAAAGCGGCCGGTTTTCCGGCTTCCGCCGAGGCGAGATAATCGAGACAGACCGGGATCGTATATTCCGGCCGCAGGCAGAGCTCGGCCCCCGAGGCGTCGGTGGTGAGATAGAGGTGCCCCCGGAAATCCTCGCCGGAGCGATCAAGAAACACGCCCGCCGGCTGCAGGAGCTTCGGCTCGTGGCGCGCGAAGCCCATCCGCTCGAAATGCGCAACAATGGCCGCGAGTCTCTGGGCGGCCTGGCGATCGGGGGCTCTAGCGGCGGTCACGTGGGAGTTTTCCTCTCGATTTTCTGCTTTCTTTAGCAATTGCGCCGCTGCGCCGCACCCGCTTTCAGCGCGAAAGGTGAACATCGCAAAGAAAGAGCCGCGGGGGCGCCGCGGCTCAGTTCGTTGGCAAACCTTTGAGGCGGAGACGCGAGCTTCGCTTGCTCCTCACGATGAGGCGCAAGTATTTGATACGCCTCATGCTGAGGAGCCTGCGCAGCAGGCGTCTCGAAGCACGAGGGGCGTCGGCCACTTTGTCAGCGATATGAGCCGCGGGGGGCGCCGCGGCTCTTCTGCAATTCCAAGCGAGACGAAGACCTAGCGGCGGTGTTCCCAGCCGCGGCGCGACGCCTCGGAATGGCGCTTGGGATCGCCGTGCCAGCCCCGATGAGAGGGTTGGCCCCCGCGCTCCTCCTCGCGCCCCCGAGAGCCGCGCGCCTCACCGCCTTCGCGCTCCTCCCAGGCGCGCCGCTCGGGTTCTCCGCGCCAGCCGCGGCCCTCCTCTTCGCGTCCGCCGCCCCGCGCGGAACGGCGCTCGTCATAGGCGGGGTGCTGCTCCTCCGAGCCCCAACGTTCCTCGCCCCTGCGGCCCTCCCAGCTTTCGCGCTGCCGCTGCTCGCGGCCGCCGCCCTGCGCCTCCCTGCCGCGCCCGGCTCCCCCGGGCGGTTCGGCCCAGACCTCTTCCTCTTGCGCGAGCTGAACATGCAGCGTCTTGGGCTGCGGCAGCACAAGCTCCTCGGAGAATTGCTCCATGAGCTCTTCGCGCCGCGTCACCATGCGCTTGCCGAGCGCCGCCGTGTCGACGCCGCCCTCCCGCGCCTTGGCGAAGATGCTCTCGTCGCCGCTTTCCTCTTCCTGGATATGCTTACGCATATATTCCGCGAGCACGATCACTTTGGCGTCGAAGAAAGGGTCGCTCTGGGGCGTGCTCATTGCGATTTCAGCAATCAAGATCTTCGCCGTGTCGTGCTCGACCTGCGCTTCGTCGAGGATCGGGTCGTCGACGTGCTCGCGGCAGGCTGGGTAGAAGATTTCCTCCTCGAGATCGGAATGGATTGTGAGCTCGAGGCAGATCTCCTCCGCCAGCCTCGATTTCTCGGCGCGGCGTTTGGCCTGCTCGAACTTATCGAAAAGCGCTCGCACGCGGCGATGATCCGCCTCGAGCATTTCGATGGCGTCCGTCTTTTGCCGCTCGCCGTCGCCGGCTTTCTCCTGGGTCCTCGCGGGGATGTTTTCGTCTTCTCGTTCTTCTCTTTGCCTCGCCATGGGGATTCCTCAACGTCTTGCCCGAAAAGCCCCTTTTCAGCCGCTCGAAGCGCGTAACGCCGGTAGCGCTTCGCCTGTTCCCGGGTCGAGCCGAGGCGACGTTGGGGTCAGTCTTTTGGCATTCGCTCCAGCAACTGCGCCAGCGGTTCCGGGCTCACCCCCTTCGGCGGCGAATATGGCTCTTCGACCGAAGCCTCCAGGGAGATGGCGACGATGGCCGCCGCGGCGAAGACCGCCTGCGCAAGAAGCTGTGGTTTTGCGCGGTCGAGATGCACGGCGGCGAGGGCGATCTGAGTAATGAAGGCGATGACGATGACCGCCGCCCATTTGCGGTCGTCCGGATAAGCGCCGGCGACGGCGAGGCGCTGCTCGCGCGCCGAGCGCAGCTTCATCACCGTGTCCACCATGATGCGCTGGAAGGCGGACTCCGTCTTGGCGCCGCCCGCGGCCCGCGTCAGGGCGTTGAGCGCCGCCTCGGCCTCGGGCGACTCGCCGCCATTTTCCATGGCCTTCCATTCGAGCCCGACAACCGCCTCGATGTAGTTGCGAATAGCCTTCGGCAGCTCGCCCGCCTCGACGCCGTGATTTTCAGTGAGCGCCATGAGCGTCACGAGCTGCTCGCGTTCCAGAGCGAGGGCCTGATAAGCGCGGCGGTTGGCGTCCCAGACGTCTTGAGACAGGAATGTCATCAGAAAGGCAAAGAGCGTCGCAGGCACGCCAACGAACGGTGGAACGACGCCCTTCCAATTCTGCATGCGGGGCGCGATCGGCGAAGCGAAGCTCAACCAGCACAGAAAAAGCGCGAGCGCCGCCATGGCTCCGCCCAACGTCAGCGCCATGACCGCCGTCGACTGCGACATCCACCAGTGAATGAGCGTCACGTTCTCCACTGTTCCCTCCTGAGCCGAAAACTTGGGCTCTTGGGTAAGGTGGAGGGCGTCGAACGGCAAGCCGCCGCTGGAAAAGGAAGGTGAACTCTCTCTGCTGCCCGTTTGTGTCGGAGCCGCTTGTTCGGGGGCTGCAGTAATGGTTTGATCGACCTTGATTAAGAGCAGGGTCTTCAGCGATGCCGCAAGAGATTATCGCCATTCCCCGCCTTCCGTCTGGCATTCCGGGCCTCGACGAGGTCTTGCAGGGGGGGCTGCCGCGAGGCGCGCTGATCTTGGTCGAGGGGCCTCCTGGCAGCGGGAAGACGACCGCCGCACTGCAGTTTCTGCTTGCCGCCGCGCAGAGGGGAGAGACGTGCCTCCTGGCGTCCAATGCCGAGACTCCGCAACAGCTCAAGCTAATTGCCGCGTCCCACGGATGGAGCCTGGATGGCGTTCATATGACCTCCTTGTCGGAATTGAGCGCCGAGGAGGCGCATCCCGGCCCAGATTATACGCTCTTTCCGGAAGCGGAGGTCGAGATCGAGGAAACGCTCCAGCACCTCTTCTCGGAAGTCGAAAAGGTAAAACCCACGCTGCTGGTTCTCGACACGATTTCGAGCCTCAGGGTTGTCGCGCCCACGCCCGCCTTTCATCGGCGCCAGCTCAAGTGCATCCGAGATTTCATGGCCGCGCGTTCCTGCACGACAGTGATGCTGGACGAGGCCGCGATGACCGAAAAGGACTTACGCAGCCAAACGCTTTCGGACGGAATTATCGAGCTGCAGCAAATCGACTTCAATTACGGCGCCGATAGACGCCGGCTCAGAGTTCGGAAGCTTCGAGGCTGCCGATATCTCAGTGGGGCGCATGATTTCACGATCACGACCGGGGGGCTCGAGGTTCATCCCCGCCTTGTCGCACAAAGCTACGCGACCGCTCCGAGCTTGGAGGCGCTCGCAAGCGCGGTTCCGGAAATCGACACATTGACCGGCGGCGGGATTCCACGCGGCTCGAGCACGCTCTTCGTTGGGCCGGCCGGCATCGGCAAGTCCACAATGTCCACGCTTTATGTGATGGCTGCGGCGGCGCGCGGCGAAAAAAGCTGCGTGCTTCTCTTCGACGAGAACGTAGAGACCCATATAACGCGAAGCGAGGGCGTCGGACTCAAAATCAAGGCCGCAAAAGAGGCAGGGCTTGTCAGCATCATACACCTTGATCCGGCGGAGCTCAGCGCGGGCCAGGTCGCCAGCCTGCTCATCCGTCACGTCGAAGCGGATGGCGCGAAGGTGGTGGTCATCGACACTTTGAACGGTTACCTCCAGTCTGCGATGGAGGAGCCAAGCGTGTTCCTGCACATACGGGAGCTCATCTCCTATTTGAGCCGCCGCCAGGTCGTGACCCTGATCACTCTCACCCAGCATGGCATTCTTGGTCAGGAAATGGCGACGCCGATCGATCTTAGCTTCCTTGCAGACAATGTCTTCTTGCTGCGTTACTTCGAGATGAAGGGCGCCATTCATAAGGCTCTGTCGGTCGTCAAGAAGCGGAGCGGAGGGCACGAGCACACGATTCGCGAACTTGTGCTCGGGCCTGGCAGCATAGATGTCAGCGAACCTCTCCAGGAATTCAGCGGCGTGCTGACTGGCACGCCTATTTTTACGGGTGGGACAGGTCCGAAGGGGATGTGAATGAGTTGGCGCGGGGCATGCGAGGGCGACATCGGCGAGAGGGATTTTCGCGTGTTGATCCTGACGCCTCGTGGCCGCGACGCTGTTCTCGCCCGGCAGACGCTTGGCCGCACAGGCCTGCCCTGCTGCGTCTGTGCCGATCTGGAGCAGATGCGCCTAGAATTTGCCGCCGGAGCGGGCGCGCTAATGGTTTCAGAGGAGGCGCTGCCGCGCGCTCAGGTGAATGAGTGGGGTTCTCTGTTTGGCCCGGAGCCTCCCTGGTCTTCCACGCCCATCGTCGTCTTGCTGGGCAGAGGCGCCTCCTACCAAAATTTTCCGCTGCTGCGCGCGCTCGAACTGCGACCCAATGTCAGCTTCCTAGAACGACCGGTCCCGAGGCGCAATTTGGTCAGCGCGCTTCGCTCCGCCATAGAGGCTCGGCGCCTTCAGTATCAAATCCGCGACGCGCTCGACGAGCAGACGGCGACCAACCGAAAAAAGGATGAGTTTATCGCCATGCTGTCGCACGAGCTGCGCAACCCGCTGGCGCCCATCCGAAATGCGATCCACGTCTTGAAAAGCCTTGGTGACGACGAGGCGTCGAGGGACAAGGCAGGCAGATTGCTGGCGATGGTCGAACGGCAAACGGACCACATCGTCCGCCTTGTCGACGATCTTCTGGAGGCGTCCCGAATCACGAGCGGCAAGATCGCACTCAAGCGACGCCGGGTAGGTCTCGCAGAGACGATCCACCATGCCTTCGAGATAAGCGAGCCTCTGATCGAGGCAGGGCGCCACAACTTAAGTATCTCGCTGGATGAAGAGCCGTTGATGGTCGATGGCGATCCGGTGCGCCTCACCCAAATATTTGCAAATCTCCTCAACAATGCTGCGAAATACACACCCGCCGGGGGCCGTATCCAGGTCTCGCTCAAGCGGGATCGGGAGCGCGCTATTGTCAGCGTGGCTGATAATGGGATTGGCATTTCCCAAGGAATGCTGTCCCACGTATTCGATCTCTTCTCGCAATCCCACAGGGCGGCAGGCCGCATGCAGGGTGGCCTCGGCATTGGGCTCGCCCTCGTGAAGGGCCTTGTCGAGATGCACGGCGGCAGCGTCGTCGCACTGAGCGGCGGCTCCGATCAGGGTAGCGAATTTATCGTGAGCTTACCGTTGGCGGCAAAGGAGACCAATGATTGCGAAAGCTCTGAAGACGCCGCCCCTGCCGGGCTTCGTCGACGGGTTCTCGTTGTCGACGACGAGCTCGATGTCGCAGAGAGCCTGGGCCTGTTGCTCGAATCTCTGGGAGCCGAGGTTCGCGTCGTCTTCAGCGGCGCCGAGGCGCTTTCCTGCGTGGCGGAATTCAAGCCCGATGTCGTTTTTCTCGACATCGGGATGCCAGCGGTCGACGGCTACGAGGCTGCGCGACGGATACGCGGCACGCGTGAAGGAGCGGGCGTCTGCATGGTTGCTTTGAGCGGGTGGGGGCGAGACGAAGACCGAGAGCGAGCCATGGAGGCGGGCTTCGACCAGCACGCCACAAAACCCGTGAGCGCCGACGTTTTGAAAGAGGTTATGGCTTCAGCGGCGTGTCGTTGACGCGCGGATAGAATGCACCCCTCTTGCATCGTGGCGCGTCCTCTGCCACATAGGGTCCGGGAGGTTGGCGTTGGACGTTTCACTCGCCAACCGGGTCAGGTCCGGAAGGAAGCAGCCCTAACGAGCTTGAGCGGGTCTTCGTCCAGCCTCCTACCTTGCCGACAGGCGCGGAGCGCGGGGACTTGCCGCTTTGCCCGCGCCTTTCGTTTTTTCTAGCGGACCCGCGGATGGACCAGGAGCACAACCAGCCATCGCTGGAGCACGCCGGGCCGTCGCTCTTCGGCGCCGAGGCGGCGCCGCCCGCCGCTTATCGCGTCCTTGCGCGCAAATATCGTCCTTCGAGCTTCGCCGACCTCATCGGTCAGGAGCCGATGGTGCGCACGCTCGAAAACGCCTTCGATCTCGGCCGCATCCATCAGGCCTATCTGCTCACCGGCGTGCGCGGCGTCGGCAAGACCACGACCGCCCGCATTCTCGCCCGCGCCTTCAATTACGAGCTGCCGGCCAGGGACGGCCGCCCGGCGGTCAACCAGCCGACGATCCATATGGACGCGCTGGGCGTGCATTGTCAGGCGATCATCGACTCGCGCCATGTCGACGTGCTGGAGATGGACGCCGCCTCCCACACCGGCATCGACGACGTTCGCGAGATCATCGACAACGCCCGCTATCGCCCGGTGATGGCGCGCACGAAAGTCTACATCATCGACGAAGTGCACATGCTCTCCAAGGCCGCCTTCAACGGCCTGCTGAAGACGCTGGAAGAGCCGCCGGAGCATGTGAAGTTCATCTTCGCGACGACGGAGATCGACAAGGTGCCGGTCACCGTGCGCTCGCGTTGCCAGCGCTTCGATCTGCGCCGCATCGACGCCGGCCTCCTCGCCGAGCACCTGCGCAAGGTTTGCGAAAAGGAAGGCGTCGAGATCGAGCCCGACGCGCTCGCCATGATCGCCCGCGCGGCGGAGGGCTCGGTTCGCGATTCGCTTTCGCTGCTCGATCAGGCAATCGCCTATGGTTCGGCGCATAGCGCGACGGGCGCCGTCGCGGCCGAGGATCTGCGGCTGATGCTCGGCGTCGCCGACAAGTCGCGGGTGATCGACCTTTTTGAGGCCGTGATGGCGGGCGACGTGGCGAAGGCCATTGCGCTGCTCGAGGACCAGTATAACGGCGGCGCCGATCCCGCGCAGGTTCTCCTGGAGATGGCGGAGTTCACCCATCTCGCGACGCGCTTGAAACTCGCGCCGGAGGCTGGGCAATCCGCCGCGCTGACGCCCGAGGAAAAGCGACGCGGACAGGAGGCGGCCGAACGGCTGTCCGTGCCGGCGCTCACGCGCGCCTGGCAGATTTTGATGAAGGGCGTCGAGGAGCTGCGCGGCTCGCAGCGGCCCCTGCAGGCGGCCGATATGGTGCTGGTGCGGCTCGCCTATGCCGCCGATATGCCGACGCCCGGCGACGTGCTGAAGCAATTGGGGTATGGCGCGCCGGGCGCCGCTCCGGCGGGGCCGTCCCCGGCCGGCGGATCGCACAGCGGGCCTGTCGCTATGGGCGTCTCCGCGCCGGTTTCGCGCGGTCCTGCGGCGATCAGGGCCACAGTCGCCTCGCCGGCGCCCGCTGCGCCAGGCGTCGCCATCGCGAGCTTCGAGGCGCTTGTCGCGCTCGCCGAAGAAAAGCGCGATATTCGCCTGAAGCTCTCGCTCGAGTCCGAAGTTCGCCTGGTGCGCTTCGAGCCTGGGCGCATCGAGTTCGAGCTTGCGCCAGGCGGCTCGCGCGATCTCGCCTCAACGCTGATGCAGAGGCTGCAGCTCTGGACGAACCAGCGCTGGATGGTGTCGATCGTCGCCGCGGGCGGCGCGCCGACTCTGAAAGAGAAGCGTGAGGCGCAGGAGCGCGAGCGCCGTTCCGGGCTCGAAGCCGATCCGGTCGTCGCGAGCGTGCTGGCGCATTTTCCCGGCGCCCAGATCGTCGCCGTTCGCAGCAAGGAGGATAACGGCGCGCCCGTCGGAGCAACGGACGAGGCGCCGGATGTCCTAGATGTGCAATATGACGATGTGTCGCCGATCGAAGAAGACTAGCGCGTTTTCCGCGTGCATGGAATCATGCGAGCGATGAGAAACCGCGCCAAAATCAGAAAGGTGGAGCGCATTCTGGTTGCAAAAGTCTGTCGACTTTTGCGAATGCGCTCGAAGGAGAAGCGCGATGGTTGATTTCATGGGCCTGATGAAGCAGGCGCAGCAGATGCAGGCCAAGATGGCCGAAGCGCAACTCGAGCTCGAGAACACCGAGGTGGAGGGCGAGGCCGGCGGCGGCCTGGTGAAAGTGAAGCTCTCCGCCAAGGGCGCGATGAAGTCGATCTCGATCGACGCAAGCCTCGTCAGACCCGAGGAAAAAGAGATACTCGAAGACCTCATCCTCACCGCTCATATGCAGGCGCGCGCAAAGGCTGACGAGGTGATGGCGGAAAAGATGAAGGCCATGACCGGCGGGCTGCAATTGCCGCCGGGGTTCAAGCTGCCGTTCTGATTGTGAGTTATGGGCCGTCATTGCGAGGAGCGACAGCGACGAAGCAATCCAGGAGCGCCATTACGGCTCTGGATTGCGTCGCTTCGCCCGCAATGACGGAAGCGCTCGATGGCTGAACGCGTCGCTGGTCCTGAAATCGAGAGGCTCGTGCAACTGCTCGCGCGATTGCCTGGGCTCGGGCCGCGTTCGGCCCGGCGCGCCGTGTTGCATCTCATCCGCAAGCGCGAGGAGCTTCTCGGTCCGCTGGCCGACGCCTTGCGAGTCGTCAATGAGAAGATCGTTCCCTGTTCGATCTGCGGCAATATCGATACGAGCGACCCGTGCACGATCTGCCGCGATGCGCGGCGCGATCCGTCTATTCTGGTCGTGGTCGAGACGGTCGCCGATCTCTGGGCGCTTGAGCGCGCCGGGCTGTTGAATGCGCGTTATCACGTGCTCGGCGGCGTGCTTTCGCCGCTCGACGGCGTGGGCCCTGAGGATTTGACGCTCGCCAGCCTGATCGATCGCGCGGGAGCGGGTGAGATTCGCGAGGTCGTGCTTGCCGTCAACGCCACCGTCGACGGCCAGACGACCGCGCACTACATCGCCAATGCGTTGGCGCCCACCGGCGTGAAAGTCACGCGCTTGGCCCATGGGGTGCCCATCGGCGGCGAGCTCGATTATCTCGACGAGGGCACGCTGGCGGCCGCGCTGGAGCGGCGGACGACGTTTTGATGGGGCTTTTTCGCGGTAGGACTTCCTCCTGAGGAGCCGCCGCAGGCGGCGTCTCGAAGGACGAGGAAATGCCTCTAGCATGACGCTTTCCTCTCCTTCGTCCTTCGAGACGGCCTCTTTGAGGCCTCCTCAGGATGAAGGAGAGGAAAACAACGCTTTTTGGGAAAGCGAATTAGATCACTTCGCGGCGGTCTTCGCTGCGATGATCTTCCCGAAATCGTCGATTGTGATCTCGCCGGTGTATTTTTCGCCGTTCAGGAAGAAAGTCGGCGTCGAATTGACGCCAAACTTCTCATTGGCGCGATTGCGGATGGCGTTCACTTTCTCGTAGAGCGCCTGATCCTTCAAAACCGCCTCGAACTTTTCCTGGCCGAGGCCCGCCTGCTTCAGGACATTGGCGAGACCGTCGAGCGGCTTGTCGACGAAGGCCCAGTTCTTCTGTTGCGCAAACAGCAGATCGACGACGGCGTCGCGCTTGTCGCCGAGCTCGCGCGCCAGCATGAAAGCCGCGGTGGCCAGCGGATCGAGCGGAAATTCGCGAAGGATGAATTTCGCCTTGCCCGTGTCGATGTAATCCTCCTTCAATGCCGGATAGACGTCGCGATGGAACGCCGCGCAATGGCTGCAGGTCATGGAGGCGTATTCGACGATCGTGACGGGCGCTTTCGGGTCGCCCTCGACGATGTCCGGCAGGGCGTTCGGCGCCATCAGCTCGTCGACCGAAACCTTGCCGGAGCCGGCTTTCTCGGCATGGACCGGAGCGACGGCAAGGAGAATTGCGCCGGCGGCGATCATCAGGCGGCGGCGGGAAAGCGAAAAAAGCGAAAGGGGCATGTTTGGCCTGTTCCTTCAGGGGAGGGCGCAGCGAACATAATCGCTCAGCCCCCAGCAGCAAAGGCGCTTAGCGCGCTTTCCGCTCGCATGGAAATATGCGAGCGACAGGAAAGCGCGTCATTGAAGAGTAGGTAGGCATTCTTATCTGCCGGCGCTATTTCTTGCGCTTGGGTATGCCGTGGCTCGGTTGGAAAAAATAATAGACGAGCGCGATCACCGCAAAAACGCCGCCGGCCCAGAAGACCACGTCGCCGAGCATCAAATCTTTCATGCTGAAACTCGCCACGCTGATGAGCAGGCCAGCGATGGCGAACCACAGCGGCGCCTGGCCGCGCTCCTCCTGCGGCTGCGGCCGCTTGTTTTGAACTCCGGACATCGTTCCTCCCCTTCATCTCTCTTTTCGAGCGTTTTGGGGGAGCATACGGCGCCCGCAGGCTGGGGCGAAAGGGGCGGCCTCTGCGCTGCGTGGATATGAATTAAAACGGGCCCCCGAGGGGCCCGGCATTCTGTTGTAAACCTCGGAAAAACGTCGTCCTCCGAGACGCGAGCTTCGCTCGCTCCTCAGGATGAGGCCTTAGTGTTTGACGCAGACGCGGAAAACCCCTCAGGCTGGGGAGCCTGCACAGCAGGCGGCTCGAAGACCGAGGGGCGCTAGCGCCACTTTGTCAGCGATCTGGCGGGCTCTGAACGGGTCGCCCTGGCCCACCTTAAAATTCCCGAACTGGTCGCCTCAGTAGAGATTGCCGTCCTGGCCCTTCCACTTGCTGCCTTCCTGGTCGAAGCGGGTCTCGTCCTTGAATTCGACGACCTTCCCCGGCTCGATATATTGCTTGTCCTTGATCATCTGGTTCTGGACGGTGGTGGAATAGTAGCTCGTGTTGTCCGAGCAGCCGGGCTTCGGCGCGCCGCCTTCCGGCTTGCACTGCAGATTGGCCCCCTTCGGGAAGCGGACGCTCGCGGTGTAGTAGAACTCGTAGCCGGCGTGGCCGGCGCCCTCGACATCGAGCGGCCAGAAGCGCGTGATGTCGAATTTCTCGATCACCACGTCCTTGTCGAACTTGTTCTTGATGAGGTTTTCGAAAACCTTGCGGGCGTCCTCGGGCTTTGGCTCGCAATTGAACAGGCAGAACGCCTTGGCGGGCAGAGCCGCGGCAAAGAACCCCAACGCCGCCACTGCGGCAATCTTGATAAGCTTCATGAGTAGCGTCTCCCTCGTTCCGCCCTCGACGTTGCGAACGATCGCCGCTTCGTTTAGCGGCGGCGACTCGGGCCCGCAACGCTCCTTGACCTTTTTCAAGCTGCACGGCTTCGCCGTTTCGGGCAAGGCGCGGCGCCCGCGCGAATTGTCGCATGGCGAGCCGATGTTGCGCCGTCCGCCCCGCCGCTCTATTGAGCGGCTAAGCAGATATTCGTCGGCCGCCGACCAGGTCTGCTCGGAATCGTCGGCTCGGCAGGGTTTTTCTCGGAAAACCGCACCACGCTTTTCCGAAAATCCTGTCCGGGTTTCTCGAACGCAACAAAGAGGGTTTCATGTCCGCCTACAAGCTCCTGCTCCTGCCCGGCGACGGCATCGGTCCGGAAATCTCCGCCGAGGCCGAGAAGGCAATCGACTTCCTGAGCCAGGCGGGCGTTGCCAAATTCGAGGTGGAGCGGGGCCTCGTGGGCGGGTCGGCGTATGATGCCCATGGCGTGGCGATCAGCGAAGCTGACATGGCGCTGGCGCAGGCCGCCGACGCCGTGCTGCTCGCCGCCGTTGGCGGGCCGAAATGGGACGGCGTGCCCTATGAGGTGCGCCCCGAGGCGGGCCTCTTGCGCCTGCGCAAGGACCTTGGCCTTTTCGCCAATCTGCGCCCGGCGATCTGCTACCCGGCGCTCGCCGACGCCTCGTCGCTGAAGCGCGAGCTGGTCGACGGCCTCGACATCATGATCGTGCGCGAGCTCACGGGCGGCGTCTATTTTGGCGAGCCCAAGGAGATCGTCACCCTCGAGAACGGCGAGAAGCGCGCCGTCGACACGCAGGTTTACACGACCCATGAAATCAAGCGCATCGGCCGCGTGGCTTTCGAGCTCGCGCGCAAGCGCAACAACAAGGTCACATCATCCGAAAAGGCGAATGTAATGAAGTCGGGCTATTTGTGGCGCGAGGTCATCACCGCGCTCCACAAGCGCGAATATCCGGATGTGAAGCTGGAGCACATGCTCGCCGACGCGCTCGGCATGCAGCTGGTGCGTTGGCCCAAGCAGTTTGACGTGATCGTCACCGACAACCTCTTCGGCGACATGCTGTCGGACGTCGCCTCCATGCTCACGGGCTCGCTCGGGATGCTGCCCTCGGCCTCGCTGGGCGCCGCCGACGCAGCCGGCAAGCGCCACGCTATGTATGAGCCTTGCCACGGCTCGGCGCCAGACATCGCCGGCAAGGGCATCGCCAATCCGATCGCCATGATCGGCTCTCTCGGCATGGCGCTGCGCTATTCCTTCGACAACGCCAAGGCGGCAGACGCGATCGACAATGCGATCGCCGGCGTGCTCGCCAAGGGCCTTCGCACCGTCGACATCAAGGGCGACGCGCCGTCCTCCATCTCCACCGCCCAGATGGGCGACGCCATCGTGGCCGAGCTGAAAACGATCCTGGGGTAAGCTCGCCGGCGTTGAACGCCTTCAGGCGCTCGCCGCGAAATCGGCGAGCGTCTTTTCTATTTTGGGCCCGAGGCTTTTCTCCCGCCCTCCAAAGATGTTCCTAACTTTGTCGGCCAACGTGTTTCTGCCGGCGACGACGCAGTCGATCAAAGTTTGCTTTTCCTCACGCCGCAATCCGACGGTCGCGAGGCTTTCCTTCCCGCCCGAGTCGAGCCGCAAGACGACAAGCTCGTCGGGCCGGCGCTCGATGACCGAGGCCGCCCCAAGCGCTGACCAGCGCGCGGGATCGCTGACGAGCGCAAAGAGCTTGTGCGCCTCACCGCCAACGGCGATCGAACGCCGGACGGCGTAGCGGTCCGATTGCATGATGATCGCAGCGGCCAGCGCGGCCAGCGCAAAATAAAGAAGAACGAGCCCGACGCCCATCATGATCGCCTCCCTGCCACGCGCGTGGAGAGGAAATTAGCGCCTGCCCGGGCCCCGGCTACTGGCGCGCAGCGAAAGACTCAGCCTTGGAGCGACGCTCCGATCACCATTCCGTCCTGGAACCAGCTCGCCAGAAACTGCGCGAGCCGCTCGGGTTCGATTTCGCCCGATTGCTGAAAGGCCGCCATCTGGCAAATCTCCCCAAAGGCGCGGCCGGCTTTAGCCTCGCACAGCGCAACATATTCGGCGGGCTCGAGCTCCCGGTAGGAGGTCTCTTCTTTGCAGCGCCAGACGGCGACGGCTTCAGTTGCTTCCGAGACAGCGCCCTCGTCGTCGACCGCCTCCCATTCCTGCGCGTCATCCTCCTCCTCCGCCGAGGCCTGATAATGGGCGAGAACGCCCGCCGGAAGCTCCAGCAGAAAGAGACTGGGATGGAAGGCGAAGACGAGACGCGGCGAATCCTCCGGCGCAAAGCCTGCGAGCGCCTCGAGGGCGAGCGGCTCGGCGTCGGGCGCGTCGAAGGCGTCGACCATGGCGCGCTCCAGAAGCGCCATGGAAAGCGCGCGCGCATCGTCGCGCCACGGCGCATGGTCCCGCATATAATCCGGCAGGCCGGTCGTGTACCATCTGGCGTTGCGGCATTGCGGCGGGTTGGCCGCCACATATTCGCCGATTAGCGTCTCGAAAGCTTCGTCTCCGAGGAGCGCGCGCAGGCCCGGATGATCCTCATAGAAAAAGCTTTCCAGCCTCGCGTGGTAGCCCCACTGATAAACATGAAAAAGATCCGCACGGGTCGCGCCGCGCTGTGACTCCCGCAGCTCGTCCAAGAGCGGCCCATCCTCCTCGCCGGGGCCCGCGAGAATGCGCCTCTGGAACAGCGCCTGGAAATCGGCGAGCTTCATGCGGCGCTCAGCGCCTTTTCGGCGGCGATGGCGGCGTCGATGTCGCGCATGCGCTGCAACTCGTCGAGAAGCTCGGAGAAAGGCGGGAAATTGTCATCGCGCTCGATCATCGCCGACACGTCGCCGAAACGGCGGCGCGCATGTTCGTAGAGCGCCCAGACCTCGTCGCAAACCGGCTGGTCGTGGGTGTCGACGCGATGCGTCTCGTAATCGGTGTGGCCGGCCATGTGGAACTGAACGACCCGCTCGATCGGCACGCCGTCGATGAAGGCGAGCGGATCGTAGCCGTGGTTGAAGCAGGAGACGAAGACGTTGTTGATGTCGAGCAGCAGCAGGCAATCGGCGCGTTCGGCCATCTCCCGGATGAAGTCCTGCTCGCTCATCTCGGACGAGATGAAGGAAACGTAAGTCGAGGCGTTTTCGACGACGAGCTGGCGCTTCAGATAATCCTGCACGCGGCTGATGCGCTCGACGACGTGGTCGAGCGATTCTTTCGTATAGGGAATGGGCAGAAGGTCGTGGAGAGAATAACCATGAACGCCCGTCCACGCGACATGGTCCGAGACCCAGGCCGGTTGCACGCGCTCGATCAGCGCCTTCAGCTGCGCGAGATAGTCGAAGTCCAGCGGATCGGTCGACGCAAGGGACATGGCGACGCCGTGCATTACCATCGGATAGTCGGCTCGAATGGCATCGAGCATTGATAGTGGTCGCCCGCCGGCGACCATGTAATTTTCGGAGATGATCTCGAACCAGTCGACCGGGGGTCGGTTCGAGAGGATCTCATTGTAATAAATGGGGCGGAGGCCAAGACCATAGCCGAGCGGCGCTGGCTTCTGCATGCGTAGATCCCCTCGCCGTGGGCGCCCGCGTCGCCGCGGGGGCTGAACGCGCCGGGCTCTGATAGAGCCGGCGCGGAATTCATTTTATTCGATTTTTACTTCGTGTGACTTTTGGCCTTTTGATGGCACGCGGCCCTGCTCTTGCCCGCATTGTGCTTGCAGACGCCGGTCTTGGTCATGCACGCCGCCTTGCCGCCGCACTGGCCCTTGGACATGCTGCAATGATGCGAGCCGTGCGCGGCGGCCGGGGTGATGACGGCGCCGCTCAGCGCCAGCCCGATCGCCGCAGCGGCCAGCGCCGCGCCCGAAACAACTTTCGTCTTCATATTCTTCTCCTCTGCAAACCGCCCCGGTAGGGCGGAAACGGCGCGCCCTTCGACCGTCCGAGAGCGCGCCGGAATGGCTTACTTCGGCTCAGCCGGCTTGTCGCTTGCCGGCGTAGCAGCCTTTTCCTCGCCGGCCTTGGCCGCGCAGCTGCTCTTAGCCGAGCACGAGCTCTTCGCTGAGCAGCTGTTCTTCTCGGCCGTCGCCTTCGGCGCGTGGTGGGACTTGCTCTTAGCGGCGGCGGGCGAAGCGACGAGGGCGAGGGAAATGGCGGCAGTGGCCAGGGCGGCTCCTGAAATCACTCTAGTTTTCATTGATATATTGCTCCTCAAGCGCGACTTCTCGCCCGGCGTTCGCGCTTTGGCTTGAGATTGAGCGCCGGGCTCCGCTTTAGCTAGCAGGATTCCGGTCATAGTGCGAACGGGGCACCCGCCCCCGTGGTCGGAGCTGGCAGGCGGCAGAATTACTGCAACCCTCTATTCTATCTTGAGCGCCGTCGCAAGAATTAAGCCTCGGCGACGCTTGCCGTTTCGTCCGACCGCTGCTACATACCCGCGGTCGAACCAAGTCTTTTCCTTGGTTCGCCGCCACTTGGTTTTCGACCTTCGGGCCGCGCCGGCCAGTTCGGTTACGAACTTTTTGTCCCAAATCATGCGCCAGAGGCGCTGGGACGTTCCGATCGCCGAGAACCTCCCGTAACGCCAACCGCGAGCCGGCGCCCGCCCGACAGGGCTCTCAGGAGAACAAATGTCCGCCACGACCGATCGCGCGCCCACGCGCGAAGATTTTGCCGCCCTGCTCGAACAGAGCTACGGCGATAACGAGGCTTTCGAAGGTTCCGTCATCAAGGGGCGCGTGGTCGCCATCGAGAAGGACGTGGCCGTCATCGACATCGGTCTGAAGACCGAAGGCCGCGTAGCCTTGAAGGAATTCACCGGCTATGGCCGCGACCCCGCCCCGAAGATCGGCGAGGAGGTCGAGGTCTACCTGGAGCGCGTCGAGAACGCGCTGGGCGAAGCCGTCATCTCGCGTGACAAGGCGCGTCGCGAAGAGAGCTGGGTCAAGCTCGAGAAGGCCTTCGAGACCAATGAGAAGGTCGAGGGCGTCATCTTCAATCAGGTCAAGGGCGGCTTCACCGTCGATCTCGACGGCGCCGTGGCCTTCCTGCCGCGCTCGCAAGTGGACATCCGTCCGATCCGCGACGTCGCGCCGCTGATGAACGTTCCGCAGCCGTTCCATATCCTGAAGATGGACCGCCGCCGCGGCAATATCGTCGTCTCGCGCCGCACGGTGCTGGAGGAGAGCCGCGCCGAGCAGCGTCACGAGATCGTCGCCAACCTCGAAGAGGGGCAGGTGATCGACGGCGTCGTGAAGAACATCACGGATTACGGCGCCTTCGTGGATCTCGGCGGCATTGACGGCCTGCTGCATGTCACCGACATCGCCTGGCGCCGCGTCCATCATCCGTCCGAGGTGCTG
>JAMBEQ010000146.1 GCA_024506175.1 Methylocystis sp. | reverse complement strand
CGGCCGAGGCCTGAATATTCGCCTTCGGCCGCATGCCGGCGAGGGCCTTCGGCGTCTCCTCGTCCCGCGCGCGCACGCTCGCCCGGCTTTGATTGAGGTCGGGGTTGCCGGCGTAAGCCCGCGCCAGCGCCGAGCCAAGCGATTCGGCTCGGGCGTCGCTTGCGGAAAGCAGCGTTGCGGCAACGAACGCGCTACGCGCCAGGGACGCGAGGCCGTGTCCGAGAAGCCGTTGCGACGCCCAATGCATAACGAACGCTCCTCATCACATTCCGGCCGCTGCCGGAGTCACACGACAGCGAGAAAGCCCAAGGGGATTCTCGGCGATAACACGGCACAGGAACGCTAGGAACGCGACTTGAAGAGCCGTCTTAGAAGACGAAAGAGGGAGCCTTTGCGAAGCCTTCCAGGACCGGCGCGTTGGCGCTGAGCAGGGAAACACGCCCAGCCAGGCGTCCCTCGTGACGCTCGAACCGCACGAGATGCTGTCCGGCGCCCGGCTCGGGCGTGACGATGGCAAGGAGGCAGCCCTCGGGCGTCAGCTGGGCGAAAAGCGAATCGAGCCCCGTCTCGACGGCGCCGTGCACGAAGATCATGTCATAGGGAGCGCCAGCGGCGAAGCCTTGCAGGTGCGGACCGACCTCGACCCGCGCATTGCTTGCGCCGAGCGCCGACAGGCCCTCCTTTTCACGCGCCGCAAGCTCGGGATCGCATTCGAGCGCAACCACTTCGCTGACAAGGCCCGACAGCAGCGCCGCCGAATAGCCTCCGCCGCCGATGTCGAGCGCCTTTTGGCCCGGGCGCGGCTCTCCGCCTTGCAGCATGCGAGCGAGAAAGAGCGGCGGCAGCAGCGTGCGCTTGCTCCCATTCGCGCTGTGGGCCGTCACGGCGAGGTCCGAATAAGCAAGAGAGGCCTGACTTGCGGGCAGGAACAACTCCCTCGGCACGTCGAGAAAGCGCTCGAGGAGCGGCACGTCGGTGACGTCGAAGGGGCGCAGCTGGCGCTCGACCATGGTGCGGCGCAATTTCGCCGCCGCTTGCCCCTGCTCCGCATCGCGACGAACCGTCGCCACAGCTGCTTCCGACATTCGCTTCCCGGCGTCGCGCCGGCCTCTTTTGTTCGGCAAAATTGACCGGCTCGAAAATCCGGCTGAGGCTTTATAGGTTCAGCCCCTCGCCATGTCCATGGCCGCGCCCGCGGACTCGCTAACCGCGTCGATCGGGATCTGACCCAGCCCGCGCATCTGCTCCAAGGTCGTATTATCGAGGACGTCGGCAATGGCGTCGCGGGCCTTCAGCATCACCAGACGGACAGTGCAGCGCGCTTCGTCGCAGTCGTCGCATTTGCGATATAGCCGCTTGCTGGCGCATTGAATGGGCGCGAGGGGTCCGTCGAGCGTGCGCACCAGGTCGCCGACGGTGATTTCGCCTGCTCCGCGCGCAAGCATATAGCCGCCGCCCTTGCCCTTCTTGGAATACACAAAGCCCGCGTTGCGCAGTTCGCTAAGAATGGCGTCGAGAAATTTCTTGGGGATTTGATTGACCGCCGCGATGTCGGCGACAAGGGCGGTCTGGCCAGGCTCTATCCCCGCGAGATAGGCCATCGCCTTCAGGCCATATTTGGTTTTCTTTGTGAGCATCCGAGAACATACCACAGATTCGTGCGTTGCGCAGGACTAGGCGCCGCTGCGCGTCCACCGTTCCCGCTTGACACAAAGACCACTCATTCTACAAAATCTCTAGACAACTCGCCTTGACCCGCGCCGAACTCCTAATTACACATTGATGATCGGGGTCTTCAAAAGAATTACAACGTCTTAGCGTGAAATCAAGGAGCCCATCCCATGTCGATCGTTGCTGATGCGCTCCAAGCCTGGAATCCGCTCTATTCATTGTCGGGCTTCATCGTCGGCACGCTCGTTGGATTGACAGGCGTCGGCGGCGGCTCATTGATGACGCCGATCCTCGTCCTGCTCTTTGGGGTCGCGCCGACCACGGCCGTCGGGACGGACCTGCTCTACGCCGCCGTCACCAAGGGCGGCGGCACGATTGTCCATGCGCTTCACGGCACGGTCGACTGGCGCATCACGCGACGGCTCGCTTGCGGCTCGGCGCCGGCCACGATCCTTTCCCTGCTCATGCTTTCCTGGCTCGGCAACACAGCCGGCCATGCTGCGAACGGGCTTATAACGTCGGCGCTGGGCTTCGCCCTGCTCCTGACGGCGGCCGCCATCCTGTTCCGCCGGTGGATTCTCGACTACCTCGCGCATCACGTCGACAACATGACCGAGAGTCGGTCCCGCTTGCTGACGGTCTTGCTCGGGGCCTTCGTCGGCGTGTTGGTCTCGATCTCATCCGTGGGAGCCGGAGCGGTCGGCATGACGGTTCTACTTGCGCTTTACCCCCGCTTGCCTACCGTGCGGCTCGTCGGTTCCGACATTGCTCACGCCGTGCCGTTGACGCTTCTTGCCGGCTTCGGGCATTGGCTGATGGGCAGCGTCGATTGGTTGCTGCTTTTCTCCTTGCTGCTGGGTTCTCTGCCGGGCATCACTCTTGGCAGCCATCTCGGCGCGCGTGTCCCTGACCACTATTTGAGGCCCGTGCTAGCGACAACGATGGCGGCGGTGGGGGCCAAGCTGTCGATCTGAAATTATTCCGGGAGAAAGACATGCCCAACGACAAGACATTCACGCCGCCCGAGAAGCCCGGGCGTGGCCGCATCTACGACTCGATCACTCAGACCATCGGCGATACGCCGATCGTCCGTCTCGACCGTCTGGCGACGGAGAAAGGCGCCAAGGCCAATCTCCTCGCCAAGCTGGAGTTTTTCAACCCTGTCGCGAGCGTGAAGGACCGCATCGGCGTCGCCATGATCGACGCGCTCGAAAAGAGCGGCAAGATCACGCCCGGCCAATCCGTCCTCATCGAGCCGACCTCGGGCAACACCGGGATCGCGCTGGCTTTTGTCGCGGCCGCGCGCGGTTACCGGCTCATCCTTGTCATGCCCGAGTCCATGTCGATCGAACGGCGCAAAATGCTCGCCCTGCTCGGCGCGGAGCTTGTGCTGACTCCCGCCGCACAAGGCATGAAGGGCGCTCTCGCCAAGGCGGCGGAACTTGCGGCCCAGACGCCCGGCGCCGTTATCCCGCAGCAGTTCGAAAGCCCCGCCAATCCGGAGATCCACCGCGTCACCACGGCGGAAGAAATCTGGAATGACACTCAAGGCCATGTGGATTATTTCGTTTCCGGCGTCGGCACCGGCGGCACGATCACGGGCGTTGGCCAGGTGCTCAAGCAGCGAAACCCCGCCTTGCGCGTGGTTGCGGTCGAGCCAGAGGATTCCGCTGTCCTCTCAGGGCGCCCGCCTGGCCCGCACAAGATACAGGGCATCGGCGCGGGTTTCGTGCCGCCGATCCTCGATCGTGGGGTGATCGACGAGATCATCACCATTGGAAACCAGACTGCCTTCGACACGGCGCGTCTGCTTGCGCGCGTGGAAGGAATTCCAGTTGGCATTTCCTCCGGCGCGGCCGTGGCGGCGGCGCTCGAAATCGCAAGCCGCCCGGAGGCCGAGGGCAAGAATATCGTCTTGATCATCCCCTCCTTCGCCGAGCGATATCTGTCTACGGCGCTGTTCGAGGGGCTGTAAGAAGTATTTGGAGGCGAGCGTGGCCGCGCCGCACCTCCGGCGCGGCCAGATTTCGCTTTGATTATTCCTTCGCAGCCGCCGCCGGCAGACGCTTGCGCAAATAACTGCGCCCGTAGGCGCCGATCACATAGCCGACCGCGCAAATCACGAAATAGACGACGATCAGAAAACCGCCCCGTTGGTTGGCGGAGTGCGCTTTTTCGAGAAGTCCCGTGACAGAAGCCTGATCGATGAACTTATCGGAGATGACGCCGCATATCACCGCGAGGACCGGCACCAACCAGGAAGGTAGGCGCCAATAGCCCAGCGCAGCCGAGGCGGCGAAAGCCACAAGCCCGAACAAGTGCGCGAACTGGATGAGCATCGACTGTGAGACAAGCCCGATGAAGCGGATCAACTTGAGCATTCCCTACCCCTTTTTGTCCTTTTGGGCCGATCTTACACATTGGGAAGGTGCTGTGCGAGGGCTTCGAGAACCGCCATGCGAACAGCGACGCCCATCTCCACTTGCTCGCGGATGAGCGATCGGCCGCTGTCGGCGACCGCCGAGTCGATCTCCACGCCGCGGTTCATCGGCCCCGGATGCATGATCAAGGCGTCGGGCGCGGCATAGGCAAGCTTCTCCTCGTCGAGCCCGAAGAAGTGGAAATATTCCCGCGCGCTCGGCGTCAACGCGCCAGCCATGCGCTCGCGCTGCAAACGCAGCATCATGATGATGTCCGCGCCCGCGAGCCCTCTGCGCATGTCGTGATGAACCTCGACGCCGAGCCGGGCGAGACTGTCGGGCGCAAGCGTCGACGGCCCCACGACGCGCAACCGCGCGCCTAGCGCCGACAGCAACAAAATGTTTGAACGCGCCACGCGTGAATGCAAAATGTCGCCGCAGATCGCGACAGTCAGCCCCTCTATGCGCCCCTTGTTGCGGCGGATCGTCAGCGCATCGAGCAGGGCCTGGGTCGGATGCTCGTGAGCGCCGTCGCCGGCGTTCACGACCGAGCAATCAACCTTGCGCGCCAAAAGATGCGCGGCGCCGGCCTGCGCGTGCCGAACCACGATGATGTCCGGGCGCATGGCGTTCAGAGTGATCGCCGTGTCGAGCAGGGTCTCGCCCTTTGATTCGGAAGACCGCGCCACGGACATGTTCATCACGTCGGCGCCGAGACGCTTGCCGGCGATCTCGAAAGAGGCCTGGGTGCGAGTCGAGGCTTCATAGAAAAGGTTGATCTGCGTGCGCCCGCGCAAGATCGAGCGTTTCTTCTCGACCTGCCGGGACACTTCGACCGCCTGTTCGGACATGTCGAGAAGGGTTTCGATCGCTGGTCGCGAAAGCCCTTCGATGCCGAGGAGATGGCGGCGGGGAAAAACGGTCTGGGCGTCTTGCTGCATGACGTGTCTATAGCCGGGTTCGGCGGCCGCCGCGACCCCTCGCCGGCGGGTCAGCCCGCCGCCGCAAGCGGCTTAATCTCGGTCTCTTGCGCCTCCTCGGCGACCGGGCAGACGCCGAAAAGGTCGCCGAGTTGGTTTGCCGCGCGCGGAACGCTGAACAGATAGCCCTGAACCTCACGGCAGCCATAGTCGCGCAGCATTTGGAGCTGGCTCGGATTTTCGACGCCTTCGGCCGTCACTGACAAGGATAGGGATCGCGCCAGCTCGATCGTCAGCTTCACCACCGAGCCGCACATGGGATTTGTCTCGATGCTGGCGACGAAGGAGCGGTCAATTTTCAGCCGGTCGAGCGGCAGGCCCACAAGATTGGCGAGTGACGAATAGCCTGTGCCGAGATCGTCGAGCGCCGTCTTGACGCCGAGCATACGAAGATTGGCTAGCGTTTCGAGCGCTCTTTCCCCGTCGACGATCATGGCCGTTTCGGTAAGCTCGAGCTCCAGACGCGCAGGGTCCAAACCGCTTTGTCCCAGCGCGTCGCGGACAATCTCCTCGAAGTCCGGCCTGCGCAGCTGGAGCGCCGACACATTGACCGCGACCCTGAGATGCGACGGCCAATTTTTCGCCGCCGTGATGGCCTCCCGAAGCGCCCAGGCGCCGACTCTTTCGATCTGGCCGGCACGCTCGAACAGCGGCACGATCTCGCCGGCGCTGACGACGCCGCGCGTTGGGTGGCGCCAGCGCAGCAACGCCTCGAAGCCTGTCGTCTCTCCCCTCTGCAGATCGACGAAAGGCTGATAGACCATGAAGAACTCATGGTCGGCGAAAGCGCGGTCGAGCTCGGCGTCGAGCGTGTTTTGCTCCGCGATGAAGCCGAAGCGGTCCCGAAATAGCGTGACGCCGCGCCGCCCAGATTGCTTCGTGGCGTACATGGCGCTGTCGGCGTTGCGCATGAGGCTTTCGGGATCGACCCCATCGCCTGGCGCGATGGCGACGCCAATGCTCGTCGAGATCTGCACGCCCCGTCCATTGATTTCGAAAGGCGCGCGGAAACTTACCAGGATGCGGTCTGCGATCGTGACCGCGTCCTCGACGCTATGGAGATCCGCCGCGATCAAGGCGAACTCGTCGCCACCCAATCTTGCGACCATGTCGTTTTCACGCGTGGAAGCCTTGAGGCGCCGCGCCGCCTCGATGAGCGCGAGGTCCCCCACCTCGTGGCCCAAAGAGTCGTTGATCGCCTTGAAGCCGTCGAGATCGAAGCACAGGAGCGCAAAGCGTTCGTTTCGGCGCGCGAGACGCGCGAAAGAACGCGAAAGCTCCTCACGGAAAGCGACGCGGTTCGGCAGATTTGTGAGCTCGTCCCGAAGCGCGCCCTCTTGCGCCGCCGCCTCGGCCGCGCAGCGCCGCGCTGCGACGGCGGAGCGCACGAATGCGCCTCTGACCATCACGATCGCGTAGACTGCCATCGCGCCCCCGATGACGTTCAGCGCCGGATCATGTGGATTTACGAGCGCGATGATGAAGCCCGCGCAAATGGGCGCCACATGCGCCAGCAAGGCGATCGGGACCATCGAAAGCGAGAAGCCGCCGCCGAAGAGGCTCGCGGTAACCAAACAAACGATAACGAATTGCTGCGCCGCCGTGGAGCCGACGAAAAAGAGAGCAGGAAAGGCGCCCCAAAGCACGCCGTGCAGGAAGGCTTCCGCCGTAGCGCGCCATATGCCGTTCGCCGAAGCGTTGAGACAGGGCCGCGGCGGCCAGATTGCGCAACGGACGCAAACAGTCGCCGCGAGCAAGAAGACGCAAGCAGCCCAGGCTCTGGCCTGGTTGGCGATCGGGGCGTCCGACACCCCTAGCGAAAAAACCAACGCGCTGATGCAGGAGACCGCCAAGACAACAGGCATGCAGCCATCGAGGTCTGCAAGTTGCTCGGCGCGGAATCTACTTCTGACGGTGGGAGACAGGCGACCGGCCTCGGAAGCGAGCGGATCGCCGTCCAGGAAATGTCGTAACTTTAGGGAATTCGGGTCGAAAACAGAGGCGCGTAGGCGCAGGAGCTTTTCCCGGAAATCTCTTGAGATCGCCATCCCTGCAACGGCCTTCATGATCCTCCGCCAGCATCGCGCCGGAAGAGCTATCTATTATAAACATTACACGGCGGATGTTGACATCTAACAGAGCAAAAAGGCCAGCCAAAAAATAACGCTTTCAACGAACGCTCTTGACTTATGCTCGCGCCGAGAACATCTCTTTGCCAGCTGGGGTTGCGGGCGCGCCCGCATGTGATAAGCTCTAGCGAGCTATGCTCCGGGCGGAGCCGCCGCGGAATTTTTGTAGGGCCCACTTATACTCAATATGAGTATATATTGGGCGCTCAGGCGTCGACCATTGCGAGGGCCAATCGAGCCATGTCGTCCCAATCCGCTGAACTGATGAGCGCCTTCGCGCCCAACCGTCACGCGCGCCTGCAAGCGGTGGGCGCGGGGGCCAATGGCCGTTTCCCGATCCTCCCGCGCCCGAACCTGGAATGGACTCCAGAAGTCGAGGCCGCGACAGCCCCTCTCTATGAGCGCGTCGCGAAGGTTATTCCGCCGATCGAGTGGCCGTTTCACGCGCCCTACGTAAAGGCGATCAATGACATCAAGAAAACGCGCAATGCGGTGATCCTGGCGCATAACTACCAGACGCCCGAAATCTACCATTGCGTGTCCGACTACATGGGCGACAGCCTGCAGCTCGCCAAGCTCGCGGCCAAGTCCGACGCCGAGGTCATCGTGCAGGGCGGCGTCTATTTCATGGCCGAGACGTCGAAGATCCTGAACCCCGAGAAGACCGTGCTGATCCCGGACGCCGAGGCCGGCTGCTCGCTGGCCGCCTCGATTACCGCCGGGGACGTGCGGGCGCTGCGCCGCAAATATCCGGGCGTGCCGATCGTCGCCTATGTCAACACGTCGGCTGAGGTAAAGGCCGAGGTGGACATTTGCTGCACCTCGTCCAACGCCGTGAAAGTGGTCGAGAGCTTGGGCGTCGA